>NZ_KV793059.1:0-22912 GCF_001808385.1 Rothia sp. HMSC08A08 | reverse complement strand
CCAGCTGATATTTATCAGGAGAAAGGATGCGAATCATGACTACCAAGAAGGCTACCGCATGCGTATCTCTGGCTGTTGCTGGCATCTTAGCTTTGAGTGCATGCGGCTCAAATAGTGCGAATGATTCTTCAAGTTCGTCCTCGGCTTCTTCTTCATCAAGTTCATCTCGTGCTTCTAGTTCCACAGGAAGCTCCAACGCTGTGAATAACGGCGGTGGAACATCTGGAAATTCCGGTTCAGGCGCTAACGGTGGCGCAGGTGCGGAACAGAATTCCGGTAATGGTGCAGTGCAGGGTGACGGTGGTACCGGCGCTAATGGAGGCGGCACCCAGGCAGACCAGGGTGCTGGAGCTAACGGCGGTGTCGCTGGCGGCGGAGCTCAACAACAGGGCGCCCCCGGAAAGACAGCGAACCAAAATCCCGGTTCTGAAGGGTATGTGCAGGTTGCTGAAGACGGATCCTGGACTGCAACCGAACCCGACGGTGAGATCGTGAGGGTGTATCCCGATGGGTCGTGGGATCGGAGCAATCCAGCCACCGGAAACACCGATTGGGTGGGTGCCGATGGATCCTGGATTACAAATGAAAACGGTCTGCCCAATGGCTCCAATAAGAACTCACAGGTGCAACCTAACGGTACCTACGAGGTCAGGATGAACGGTGAAGCGTCTCATGAGACCCCAAGTGGAACGCCTGAAACCCCCGTGATGCCCAATGGTTCGAATGCGGTAACCCCTAAGGGAGCAGTTCAGCCGGCAAAGCGCTGATACCCCTTTGAAAGAAACGGTTAGGCGCGCATCCTCAACCATCGCAGGATGCGCGCCTCTCTGCGTCTATGAGGTGAAGGCTATCAAGAGCTACCCTCAGGAGCATCGTGACCCGCGGAAAATACTGCCCGGTATAGTTCGCGCTTACCTGAAATCTTGAACCTGCCACCGTGCTACAGGTAGCGTGGAGTACAGGTACACGATAAACACCCACCTCAGGAGGCTTTATGCGCGAGCAACACACTATGCCGAAAGATATTGCGGCGGCCCTGAAAAACGCGGGGTTACGCACCGACTATAAGGCTCGACCAGCGTATCAGCGCAACGACTATATTGGTTGGATCAACCGCGCCAAGACACCGGCGATGCGTATCGAGCGCCTCGAACAAATGCTCACCGAGCTGGCACAGGGCGGTATCTATATGGGCAAGGAACATAAGGCCTCACGTAAATAGGTTCAAGATGCACCGCCACGAGCAGTCATGCTGAAAACGCACCCTGATCTGTATTCTGCACTCTGCCAGGATATGGAACGCGATTTATCCTGTGTTAGGCAGTTTTGCTGAGCGTACCAGGAGCCTTGAACATGCGATTTAACAATATGAATTTTTCTGATGGTCACTATGTGCAGATACCCACTAGTTGGGATGCACAGGAATTTACCTACCGTTTTTTATCTGCAACCCCTCCGTGGGTTCGTACGATAATGCGGGTTCGTAACCGTGTTGTACAGAAAATAGGGTTTACAGTACAGCCCTCATCGAAATCCAAACAATTGGAAGTTACGGTTGGTTCATCAGCGGGCCCCTTTACTTTTACTGAGGTCACTGATGAGCATGTCATTGGTGGCCATAAGGATAAGCATATAGAGTTCTCCTCAAAATTCGTGGTTGCCGCTGCTGAGGAGGGCAGCAGGTCTGCGCGTGGCGGGATTGAAACACACGCCCAGCCTCAATCGGCTGTGGGGAAGGTGTACTTGACATGTATCTGGCCTTTTCACAAGGCTCTAGTACCTTACATGCTGCGTCAAGTCGATATAAAACCATGAGTGCAAAAGATTATGACCCTCGTATGGTTGATTTCTATGATGAAGACAACCCCGATGGGGCGGACCATGATTATTACCGTTCTCTAGCTCATCGGTTTAATGCCCAAAGAATCCTTGACCTAGGATGCGGTACCGGCATACTTACCGTAACTTTAGCTCAATCGGGGCGTGCTGTTATCGGTGTAGACCCGTCAGCATCAATGTTAGAGTACGCACGCAGTCGCCCTGGCGCTTCCAAAATCCGGTGGATTCTGGGGGATAGCCGAAATGTTCCCGACCATGGCTTCGATTTGGTAGTGATGAGTGGTAATGTGGCGCAACACATCCCTAGCCCACAGTGGGAAAAGACCTTGAATGACCTACATCGTATAATGCACTCAGGTGGAATGCTCGCGTTCGAGAGCCGTAATCCAGCATGTCGAGCCTGGGAAAATTGGACTACGTCTACTACGACTCGCTCCACACGGCACGGACTGATATCTGAATGGTCAGAAGCGGTTGCACCTGATAATAATGGGCAGGTTCTGTACCGCACTAACTATCACTTCATGGACTCTGGAGAGACTGCGGTCCAAGAAAGTATCCTAACTTTTCGAGATAAAAAGACATTAGGCTACCAGCTGCAGAATGCAGGATTTGAAATACACGCCGTATGGGGTGACTGGTGCCGCACCCCTTTTGATGGCACTCAACCGATTATGGTTTTTGAGGCTGTGGTGCCAACGAGGTAGATATGCAAAATAAAGCAGCATCATTATCTACATCAAGGGTATGCTGTTTACTGATGCGGAGGGTATTATGCGTACAACTGTGACTTTGGATGAAGAGATTGTTGCTAAAGCGGCTATGCTCACCGGTATTGAAGAACATTCTTCTCTAGTGCGTGCTGCCTTGGAAACTCTGGTACGTGTTGAAAACGGACGCCTGCTTGCTACATTAGGAGGTTCCGAACCTCAAGCCCAAGCAGCTCCACGGCACCAAGATATATGAGTGCATATAAGGGCGGTTTCTAACAAAAAGCACCCGTAACGCACAATAAAAAGCGGATCCTCGAAACAGAATGTTCGAGGATCCGCTTTTGCAGAATGTGGAAGAAGCTACTTCTTGTGTGTGACGCTCAAGTAGATGGAGATAGCGACCATCGCGGCGATAATCGAAAGAATCCAGCGGATCCAGTCGATACCGGCGGTTTCAGCAACGCCAAGCAGACCAGCTACCCAGCCTCCGACAAATGCGCCGACAGCACCCAAGATGATGGTCCAAAGAATAGAAATATTCTGCTGACCCTTCATGAACAGGCGGGCAAGGGCGCCAATAATAGCACCCGCAATAATCATCCCAATAAGCTGACCCATAGATACCTCCTTGCGGTTTGGATGAGTCATATACTGCGCAGAGTTCCATAGACTTTGCACACGAGCGATAATGTGTGGTTATCGCATATGAACCCTCAATTGTACAGTACAAATTACTTGATGGGTAAAATATACGTGTATGCGGTTCCAACCCGGACTGTACACTATGCGGAGCCTGCGAAGCTATAACCCCAGGAGCAGAAAAGAGCAGCTGGGGTAAGACGCGCTAAAAGGCAACGGGTTCTGGCTTGTTACCTCACCCATTTTCGGAATGCGGTTTATTTCCTGCTGCGCTTGAAATAGTGCCCCGGCGGGTAAATCGCCGGATCCTGCTTGTGCAGGAAGAATAATCTGATAACGCTTGAAATACGCAGGGTTAGTCTATCCGGTAGTGGAGCATACGGAAGGATTCCTTCAGGAATGGTAAACGCCGCGCTATCATGGCAGACAGTGCCCCGCTCTTCTTCCACGCCGGAAAGTCTGTCATCAGCCGTTTAGCGCTCACCAAGCGAAGGTTATGAGCCCAACGCTCGGGTTCATGATCGTCGTCGCATCCAAAAACGAATCGCGCGCGGGAGTGCTTAAGTGCTTCGTGCTGATCAGAATGCGAAACCATCCACGAGTTTATGACGTCGAACGCGATCTCACTGCCGTGAAAACGCTGCGCAAGATCGCGGAACAAAGCGCGTACCGTGTAACGGTCAAAGTACATCATCATGCCTTCAATCACGAACAGAAATTGGGCATTCGGCTGCAGATCGTTCAGCTCGTCCATCCAACCCGCGTCGAAGGCTGAGGTTCCCAGGAAAACTTCACTGCCTTGCGGGGGCAGCAACTTTATACGCAAAGTCATCACATCGGGTAAATCTAGGCTGTAAAACGGCACGTTCTGCGCGATTTCGCCGATGCGTTCCCGGCGGCTGTCTAGACCGCATCCAACATTAACGATCACCGGGTTAGGTTGGCGCTTGATGAAATCGGCCGCGAGCCGGTCAAAGTAATCTGAGCGAATCGCGGTGCCGACAACGGTGTGAATGACGTTATCAAATTTAGAGAAATTGTAGTCTAACTGCGAAACGATGCGCCCCGCTGCCTCGTCTTTGATGATTGGGTCGGGCTGTTGCGAGGCGAGGTGCTTCATGTACAGGGGGATAAGTAAGGTCTCGCTGATGGCATCTTCGATTTTCAGCATAGGAAAAGGCCCCTTTCAGCTTTGACGAGGAGGTTAGCTTATCCTTAGTATACCGCGCGAGAACCTTTATTTTTAGGGTCTTTTCCAAAGGTTTTTATGCGGCGGTGCAAGATTGAGGAGTGAGTGCTACATGGGCGAGGGGCGGCTCTAGACATGTAAAGAAGAACCGTGTGAGGCACATACTGGTGCATATTCAGGCTCTTATTCCGGCGTTACAACCACAACATGACAAATCGGGAGCATTTTCTTCATTCGGGAGCACTTTAACTGCTCCCGAATGAAGAAAATGCTCCCGGATTGAGCGTTACCGCAAGAGAAGAACTCTTCCATTACCTAAACAAATCCCACACGCTGAAGGTCGTGCGGCGGTAGATAGCCCCTTTTACGGCTCGCTTCGGGTTTTTCACAACCCCCATACCGCGCCTGCCATAACCAGGAATCACAGCTCTTTTTACGGCGCGTTTTGCCCGGCCGGTGGTGCGGGCCTTAATCATTCGTTTCACACTGGGTTTACGCATACCAATTCTCATACCTTTAGCCTACTCCCAGCGTCGCAAACATGCGTGCCGCATCGTCACGGGCACGCATAAAGGCGAGGCTTTGAGCGCATAGCCACCTCTTTGTAGCCATACGCCAAAACCTCGCCCGTATGAATAACTCAAGAGTTACATAACCACTACGAGTTTGCCGCGTGTATGTTTCTCGGCTACACGATCTTGCGCGGCGCCAAGCTCCTCAAGCGAGTATTTCTTCTCAATGACTGGGCGCAGCTGACCGCGCTCAACGGCATTGGTAATCCACTTCATGGCCTCGGACGATGCCTTGGTCGCCAGCAGGAAACCCACGCGACGGTTCGTGAACAGCGAGGTCAGCACCGCCGGAAGACCGTCAGGTGAGACCGTCATCATGCGCCCGCCCGGCTTCAAGTAGTTGCGGTAAAACGCGGTCACAACGCCTCCGCAGTCCAGGATCGCATCGAATTTCTCAACCTTTTCGGGGTCTGGCAGAGCCTCATGGTCGTATGCCTCAATCGAACCTAGCTCGCGGCACAGAGCTATATTTTCTTCGGCAGAAACGGTCGCCACCTGAGCCCCCAAAATCTGCCCGATCTGCAGTGCGGCATGCCCTACACCACCGCTGGCACCCACTACCAGCAGACGCTGACCGGCCTGGAGTTTCAGGTTCTTGCGGAGCACCTGCAGGGCGGCAAGGCTCACGAGCGGCAGTGCCGCCGCATCAATCTGGTTCTGGATGCGCGGCGCATGGTGAATCCGGTTCTCACGGAATAGCACGTATTCGGCCGCCGTACCGGTGGGCGCCATCGAAATGGAGCCGTTGAACCCCCACACAATATCGCCAACTTTGTAGTCCATAACGCCGGTGCCCACGCTGACAACCTCGCCGAGCGCATCCACACCGGTACCTTTGGGGAAGCGTTTGCCCGTAAAAAGCCGCATTTCGCCTTCGCGCACGATCACGTCAATGCGATTCACACTGAAGGCCTGCACGCGTACCAACACCTGGCCGGGGCGGGGAGATGGCACGGGAACCTCGTTGATCGTGAGCAGATCAGACCCACCAAATTTGTCGTATTGTACGGCGCGCATTGTGGTTGGTAGCGACATATTTATCTCTTTCTTATCGGTCATTGCGGAAGCATCGGTGTAGGATGCACGGCATTCGACATGAGAACCGCAGCTGTGTAATGGGCGACGGCACCCAAAATAATGCCTCTGTGTTTAACTCTAACCTGTATGCGTGCCAAACCGTGATAAATGACGGTTTTACGACGGGCACCCGGGTATATTTCCAGGCGTACAAACCTGCAGCACATGCCTGAGCGCATAATAAAAACCCTTGATGTGAATAAAACGTTGAAGAATCGTGCTTGATTCACATAACGACCCTTTTTAGCATGGGTGCTATGACGACTACATCTGTGTACTGTCTTTTCTTCGACGGTTATGAGACTCTCGACGCTATGGGACCTATCGAATTTTTGCATCGTGTGCCTGATGTGCGTATGCGGTATATCTCGGTGGCGGGCGCATCCGAAAACGGTGGTTCATTGGTACGTTCCGCCCAGGGCTTTACCCTCAAGACAGAAATTGTTGAGAGTCTTCCTCCGGGGAGCATTCTTCTGATTCCAGGAGGTATAGGTACGCGCTCTCTCGTCATGAACGACCTATTCCTGCAAAACCTTGCGAAATTGGTACAGCAAAGCCAAACCTGCCTGACGGTCTGCACCGGAGCGGCACTTCTTGCTGCCACAGGTGTTCTTGACGGGAAGCCTGCTACTACTAACAAACGTGCCTTCGAGTGGGTGCGTGGGACGCGCCCACAGGTGAGGTGGCAGCAGAAGGCGCGTTGGGTGAGCACAGAGAAGTTTTATACATCCTCGGGAGTTTCGGCGGGTATGGATATGACTCTAGGTTTTATCGCCGACCGGTGGGGTTTGGAAACGGCTCAAGAGATCGCGTCCCGCTGCGAATATCTGTGGCAAAATGACCCGGACACTGACCCATTTGCACATTCTGCTGAGTTCGAATCAGCGTAGCTTCCTCCCAGCGCATAAAAAGACCCTTTATACGAATAAAGCGTTAGAAAATCCGCTTGATTCGTATGAAGAGCCTTTTTTACAACACTAGGGAGAGGGGAGGGGAGAACAGGGCAGCAAGCCTAGTGCGTCGTAACACCACCATCCACGCTCAATACCGCGCCGGTCACCCATTCGGCCGCATCCGATGCCAAAAACGCGGCGGCACGCCCAATATCATCAACATTCCCGATGCGCCCCAACGGAATCAACGCCGAGGCATTTTGCTTCATGTGCTCCTGCGCTTCAGGCGGCATCGCAGAAACATTGCGCAGCAATTGTGGAGTTTCGACCATTCCCGGCGCAATCGCATTCACGCGTACCCCGGCGGAACCCGCCTCAAACGCTAATGACTGTGTGAAAAGATTTAACGCGCCCTTTGTCATGGAATAGACAGTCGAAGGCCGCCCCGGAAGCATCCGCTTCGAAAAATATGACGAAATGTTAACAATATTGCCAGAATTTTTAGCGAGTTCAGGCAATAACTTTTGTGCCAAGAAATACGGGGCTTTGACGTTGAGATTAAAATGCTCGTCAAAAGCGTTCTCGTCGGTTTGCTCAAAGGGAATAAACCGTGCAATACCGGCATTATTGACCAGCACATCAATACTTCCCAAAATATCAAGGGCGTGCTCGGCGGCGCGGTTTACCTCAGAAATATCCGTTAAATCTGCTGCGAAGGTGTGCACGGTCACGGGGTATTCGCTCAAGCGTGCGCTGGCTTCTGCAAGTTTTGTGGGGGTGCGAGCAATGAGGAATAGGTTAGCACCTTGGCGGGCAAATTCTTCGGCAATACCGTAGCCGATACCGTCGCTGCCGCCGGTAATAACGGCATTCTTGCCGGAAAGAGCAGAATTGGTATTCATGATGATCTCCTTGGGGGAGGGAATGAGTGATAAAGAGTAATTCCCGCATAAAACCTGCTATCTCAGGCGAGAGCAGCGAATGTGCTGCGGGCATTTAGGAATTTGCTGAAGTTGAATGAAAGCGGCTAGAGAGCTTTACTCGCCTTTTATAAAGGCCATAAAGGCGGCGCCGTCAAGATAAATGCTGGAGGCAACAATTTTGCCGTCTCGCACTGTGAGAAATTCCGGAACCTCAAAAATCTGGGTGGCTCCTGCGGGGGAATTTGCAGTGTAGCGCGCAATAACCGCCGCTTTATCACCTTCAACCACAAGATGTGCAAGCTCAACATTAGTGGTGGAATTAAAAAAATTTCCGGCACCCTGCAGATAATCTTGTTTGCCAAGATTTTGTTCTGCACTGTTGAATCCGTAGGATAATTTATCGGAAATGTAGTCTTGCCAATTTTCGGCGTGAATTGCCGAATAGTAATTCAGGACGGTCTGCTTAGTAGTCATTTGACCCTCTCGCGAATAGAATATATGACATGCGGGTATAACCCACGCATTTAACTGTAACAGACATGTTCTATTTATTAGGGTAATAACTACGTGATTGATTCATCTAAGCCATTGCGAGCTGATGCGCGGCGCACGGTCAATATCGTGCTTCACGCCGCCGAACAAGTATTGCGCCGAGACCCAACCGCCTCGCTAGAGCAGGTGGCTACGGTTGCAGGAGTCACTCGAACAACTATTCATCGCAGATTCGCCAGCCGCGAGGCTCTTCTCGCGGAGCTGAGTAATATTGCCGTTAGAGAATTTTATGAAGCATTTGAGTCAGCAAGTCCCGAGACCGCTCCTGTAATGGTGGCGCTGCATCGCCTGACCGTTAACGTGATGCGGGTGAAGGCGATCTGGTTGTATGCGATGGCGCATCTGAGTGACGATGATCCCGCCGTGATTACAAAACAGCGCACTCTTTTAGGGCGTTTGGGTAAGGTTTTTGAGCGTGCACAGCGTGAGGGCTATATCTCTGCAGATGTAGACCTTATCTGGGCGCAGCGTATGTTCCGTGCCATGACTGACGAGGCGGTAGCTGGTATCACCGGCCCCGGTATGGGGGCTAAAGCCCCGCCAATGCCTACCGGGCCGGATGATTTAGCCAGACTGGAGGCGGTTGTAGACGATGCCGAGCTAGACCGCCTGACCACTTTGATTATGCACACTTTGTTCACTGGAATTGGAACTCACGAACCCTCTATATGACATGCAATCAGTGAGATGGATACAAGACCTTATTCGGTAGAAAGTATCTAACCTAGCTCGTGAAATATTGCATTATTGCCCGCCTTGGGTCATAAGAGCGAAGGGTAAAAATACGCAGAGTTTAGCCGCGTTTCGGTAGTCCACCAGGCAGATACCCACTGGGAAAAAAGTCGGTGAGAAACGACATATACTCCTCAACAAAAGGTATGGATCACCCCGCAATACCGTGGGGAGCCGGTAGACGCTATTGTGCACTAGAACGGTCTCATCTAGCCAACGTGAGAATTAGGGGGTCTGGAGCTCGCAGCACTCAACGCCCCACGACGTGGGCGGCGTACGGTATGTTTTTGTGGGCCTCCACCTTGTCACGCTCATGGTGTGCTTCGAGTAGAAACACTCGATGTAATCGAACATCAGGGGAGAACCGGGGAACCTGTTTGCCAGTGTGCGTACAAAATTCGGTGAGCTACGTCAAAATATCTAATGGATAAGGTGCGCTCATAATAATTCTGATACATCCCTACAATTCAATATACGCTTCGCCTGTGTCAAAAACGAGAGGCGGAGCTATATTTTTCTGTAAAAACTTAATGGAGAAATTTTTTATAAAACCTTGGCTAAATAAATTCGAATATTTCTATATCAATGTAAAAAATTTCGTTCTCAGAATAATTATTGTGATGATTCCTCGATATCTCTTGTGTCTCGGTCCTCAATTATGTTTAGGGTTGAATTGTTCATGTCACCGATGAATGGAGTTTATGATGGCTTTTCGCTATTCTCGTTCGGCTATGACCGGTGCTGCTATTTTCACCCTTGCGGGTGTGACGGTTCTTCCGCTCGTGCAGGCAAACGCAGCGCCTGCAAGTCCTCAGGATGAGGCTCGTTCTGGGTCCACTCAGGGCCAGCCAAATTCTGCAGCACAGAACGGTCAGGATCAGGGCCAGCAGCAGGGCGCCAATGCTAACGGTCAGGGCCAGCAGCAGGGCGCCAATGCTGATGCTCAGGGTCAGCAGGCTCAGGGTCAACAACAGGGTGCACCCGCATCCCAGAGCAGCTCAAACTCGAATTCTGCATCACAGAATAATCAGAGCCGTCAGAGCCAGCCCTCCGCACCCGCGAATCAGAACTCCGGTTTTATTGCGATTACCTCTGTCGATGGATTCATTGACCCGCAGAATACTGATAACGTTCTGTCTGTAGAGACTACGGGGATCGATAATACCCACCGTGTACAATACGAGCCGCGTGTTCAGGAACTTGATGAGTTCGGGAACATCGTTAATGATGACGTTAGCAACGGTGGAGGGTCTAGCCTTGGTTCGGACGGGAGCTTCGGGATGTACGTGAGTGTTGATGGCACTAAGATTAACCCGAACCACCAGTACCGAGTCTACATTGATGCGTTCGATCAGGATGCTATGACGACGAGTTATGCGTACTACCCCATCGTGGTTTGGAACCGTACCTACATTCCGGTTGTTCCTCTGTCGGCAGCACGGTAATTAATACGCCGTATTATCTTTTGCATTTTGTTTAGTGTATTAGATTTCTGAAAATAAAATATATTTTCGGCTCAAGGGTCTTCGGGGGCATGTTTTAGTGATATGCATGCTGTTGAAGACCCTTTGAGTCGTGTTGACACATTAGTTTATGTATATATTTTCCATCGAAACATTCATGTTGTCATAAAAATAAATATCAAGAAATAATGCTAAAAATGCTAGACCTAAACTCAACCATGTATTACATTTAACAGTATTCCACTAACCGATGAATGGAGTACAAAATGTCCAATACCCGTTTTATCCTGACCGGCGTGAGTGCGCTTGCCCTCCTAGGTGCATCCGTGGTGCCGTCCGTTCCTTCCTTCGCCACTGAAGGGAACGCTGGTGCGCAGACTCAGCAGGCTATCTCTACGCTTCCGGGTGGCCAAAATACTGGCGCTAATAACACCAATGGGAACAACACAAATATTAATACAGGGGCTAAAGTAACTTCCGTTGAGGGCGGCCCGCTGAACCCTCTGACAGGGCAGAACAACCTTACGATTACTGGTGAGGGGATTGACCTCAACAAGTCTTTTGACGGTTTAGGTGCAGAGGTTTACGAGGTTGATGCAGACGGCGACTTCACTGGCGAGAACTTAGTTCAAGACGGCGGAGGCCTTGTTGTGACGGAAGACGGTCATTTCCGTGGCACTGCCAAGGTTAAAGGCGATTTCGATCCCCAGAAACACTATGTTCTCTACATTATGAGCTACCCCGGGCACGGTAACCGCACAATAGAGGCTAAACAAGATCTGCCTGTACAGCAGGTTGACAGCAAGGACCTGCAGTCTTCCGTAACCCTGACCACCAACTCCTCGAAGTCAGATAAGCTCAGCAGCCACCTGAACACCAATGTCTTGACCCTGACCGGAACCCATTTTGATGACGTGAAGCAGGTCAAGATAAAAGTTGAGGGTCTGGATGAGAACGGACAGGTTAACGAAACTCTTGCCACCAAAGACGTCTCGGCAGAGGTGAAGAACGGTAACTTTACTACTCAGATTCAGATTCCTGGATCCAAGATTCAGGAAGGTAAGCACTATCGGGTGCTTATTGAATCCAGCAGCGACGACTGGGTAAGGGCTGTGACCAAGGATTTTTATGGCGATACGGATGATGAGGTTGTAGGCATCATTAACGGTGCACCCCTTAGCCGCAGTGCCGCTGAGAATCACCTGAAGGTTGCTGGCGGCGGGTTTAACCCTGCAGCAGCGGCTCAGAACGGCTCCAAGGTTCGGTTGATTTTCACCGAATACAATGTTGAGCTTGATGATCCCAGCAGCGATGAGATCGTGAATACGACTGTTACCCCGAAACCGAACGGCGACTTCGAGGGCGACCTGACTATTCCCGGTAATAAGCTGCAGGCAGGAAAGAAATACGTGGTACGCGCATACCTTGAATACGCGGATGGCGGAGTCGCAAGCGATATTACCCTCAAGACCCTGGTTCCGACCACGAACTAGGCTTTATTAAGAGAAAATCTCTGTGCTGACACCCCTAGAAGAAGATAAGGTGCTACATAAACCTAAAATTTCCTTCTAGGGGTGTTGCATGGGTAAATCGACCGGTACGATTTTATAAAACCCCAGTGTAGATGCCTTCGCCAGGAGATAGATGATGCGCGCCTTCCTCTGTTCTTACTTCGCCGGTGTAGAACCCGCCTTCAAAAATTTCTTGCGCGGCAACCCATCACAACAGCAGGTGGTGTTTATTCCTACCGCCAGCACGGTTGAAAACACAACTTTCTACGTTCAGGATGCCCTGAACGTTTTCAAAAATTTAGGGCTAACCCCCGATATTCTCGACATTGCAGAAGTTGATTCAGAAACCGCGAAGTTGCGCATCGAACAAGCTGAAGTTCTCTATATTTCGGGCGGCAATACGTTCTATTTGCTGCAGCAGCTCAAATCCAAAGACCTCATCAATTTCATTGTCGAAAAGGTGCGCCACGGCATGATGTACGTGGGGGAGTCGGCTGGAGCTATGGTCGCTTCGCCTGATATTGAGTATGCACGAGTTATGGACGACTCTGACGCTGCTCTGGGAATGTTCAATTTTAAGGCGTTGGGAATTGTTGATTTTTACCCAGCGGTGCACGAGGAAGAAGAACCTTTTATACAGGCGGTACGCCGTATGAAAAGCGAATATTCGGATAAGCTAGACCTTGTGCCTATCAACAATAGCCGTGCGATTCGGGTTGAGGGCGGCGTTCGCTTTATCGTCTAGGTTTTCTCCATCGGGCAGAAACCCACCGCATAGCGTGTTCACCTTGAACACGGCAGACTTCGGGAGCATTTTAACCGCTCCCGAATGAAGAAACTGCTCCCGCTTCACCCGCTTACCAGTTTATGATCGTAATTCTGGTCTTTCTTAGTCTTGCGGAACCCTGAACGTGATGCAGTAGAACTGATCATTCCAGAGCAAGCTGGTGTTTGTATCCTCCATTTCTTCGGGTATCAGCGCCTCAATCTCTGAGAGATCGAAGGTGGCGTTCTTGTAGGCTTTACGGGTGAGGACGTTCTTCTTGTACTGCGAATCGATGTAGTCGGAAGTTTCGTCTGCGATCATAATTTTCGTGCCGGGTTTGGCCACCCGAATCATTTCTTTGATCGCGCGTTTTTTATCGCTAAAGAAGTTAATGCCGCCCACGTGCAGCACCACGTCAAAGCTCTGATCGATGAAGGGCAGGTCCTCGGCGGCACAGTTCACCAGGTTCAGGTTCGCGCGCCCACCCCAGATTTTCTGGCATTTCTTGAGCATCCCGAGCGAAATATCGGCACCCGTCCAGTCGATTGCACTCACCTCAATATCGTCGGGCAGGTACCGTAGGTCGGTGCCTGTGCCGATTGAAACGTACAGCGCCGAGCAGCCGGGAAACCACTCTAGTTCTTTCATGAACTGCTGGCGCATCTGTGCGACTTCATTGCCGTAAGCGAGACGCCCAAACCACCGTTCGCCTAGGTCGTAGACGGAGGCTAAGCGGTTGTAGAATTTCATGTATTTGGCGTTATCGCCCTGAACCTGCGCTTCATCCAGGCACAGCAGAATGCCATTCTCTTCGGCGGGAGGGTTGGTGTGGAATTCGGGCTTGAGCTTATCGAGTAGCGTGGTTGACATGATATAGCTTTCGGATTGGTGATAATCAAGGACGATGTCTGCTGTTAAAAACATGACCTCGTAAGCACAATTGTAGATATATCGTCCTTGACGGTCTTCATCCAAAATATTGATTTTTGTTCTCTGGATGCGCGTTGCTGCTAAAGGGCAAGCGAGCCCCACACCATGAAGGCGGCACAGAGGAAGAAACTAGAAGGCACTAGCCGGACGCAAAGACAGCGTCTCGCGGGTTCCGATAAAAACATGCGCGCCAAACGCCAACGCCATGAGTGCCCCGGCAATAACAAAAGGTACCACCCTACAATCCTCCCAGAGCTATAGTGCACAAGCGGTAATACGTCTAAACCTTTATCGCGCTGCCTCATGGGCGCGATTAGACTCCGAGCCGGTCATGGATACCTTTCGTCTTACGATTTCCTATAGATTTTCCAGGCGCTATGAATCAGTGGAATCTGCAGAGGCAAACGACCGAACGCCACAACACGCTTAAACGCTGACTCATGCCGCCAATCCCACGCCATTTGCACATTCGCCGGGAACACCGCAGTGTACAGGGCGATAGCCGCGAGGGCACCCGCCCGGCGGGTTGTTGGGACGGTCAGCAGCCCTGCGATACCAAGCTCAGCAGCCCCCGAAGCATAGGTGTAGAACCGTGCGGAGCCCGGCAGAGCACGAGGCACGATTGCGTCGTAATGTTCGGGTTTCGCGAAATGCAGAACACCCGTGACCCCTAGAAAACCGGCTGTTACCACGGGCGCTATATGTTTCTTACCGCCGGAGCGGGAATCATCAGATACGTTTTTCTTCAAGCTCATAATTCTAGTTTTGCACATCCGCACTACTACCGCCGGATGATTTTTATGGATTCTCTAGGGCATCGCACATGCGTGGTTCCGCACCTCTAAAACTGAGTAAATTCACATTTCTACCGCACAGCATGAGCCTTACACGTCGTGTAACGATAGCGAATCTATATCAGAACAGGGTAGAATGAGTGAACCGGTGCTAAGACATCACGGAAAGGCCCGTGAGGGCACCCAATCACTGATCCCATGAAAGGAATCCTCTCTTATGAAGAAGCTCATTGTACTTGCTCTCGTCGGCGCAGCAGCATTTTTCGTGTACAAGAAGAAGTTCGCAGCCTAAGCTAGAGTCAGCAGTTTTGATGGGGTACATAAAGCCCACATGAACTGAATACACAGCAGATTTGCGTGAGCCCCGCATCCAGAAGGTTGGATGCGGGGCTCACCGCTTGCTTACACACGTTTATCAGGAACTATCCGGTCGGCAAATCTCCGTTCATAACAATCTTTTCCTGAGCGGAATCCCAGGTGAACGTCGCTTGGGAAGACCCCACAGAGGCCGAAATCTGGTTCGCAGAATTCCGTGAGACCGAAGGGGAACCCTGAATCGGGTTGAGCGTGCCGGTTCCCAAGTAGTCTCCGTGATGGAACAGCATAATATGTGACGCACCATCGGAAGACCCGACCGTAATCCACGAGAGCTCCGCACTCGAATCGAAAGTCGAAGTATCCGCCGAACTCAGGGACCACGAATGATGACCGCGAAGTTTACTCGCATTAGATTCCAATGCCGAACGCCCGCTTGAGGATGAAGACCCCGAATTAGAGTTTGACGATGCGGTTACCGTAACGGTACTTGCCTCCGGCTGTGGGTTGGCGGTTACCGTTACTACAGATACGCTCGGACTTGGAGAGGCTGAAGAACTGGTAGCGCTTGCTGTGGGAGAGTGAGTTGGGCTGGCTGATACGCTGGTTGAAGCGGATGAAGAACTAGATGAGCTGGAACTGCGTGCCGCCTGCGAACTGCTGCCCGAATCGGTGGATGCGCCAAACGGGTTACCGCAGGAAGAAAGCAGAAGCGCCGCGCCAGCGCAGAAAACTAGCGGTTTTACAGGAAATCTAGACATGAAAAACTCTTTTCGTATCGGTGCGTGTTGTTACTCCTAGTTTACTGGCGGCAACTCGCCGGTGCGGGAGACCTGCCGGGTTTGCGGGTCGAAAGTATACACGCTAATAGCCCGCCCCGTTGCACAAGCGTTGCATTCATCAGCTTTGGGGTATACATAACGAACCTCGACGCTCGTGGGCGATAGCCGGTGAGGCACAAACTTTCCAAAAGGCTTTTGTTCTGCAACCCCGATGAACTCACCGTGGCTGAAAAACAGTAAATGTGCTGGAGAACTACCCGTTCCATTTTTGAGATCCATGGTAATCCACGAGAATTCCGCACACGGATCGTAGGTATTTAGCTCGGGGTTTTTGGTAGGAATATTTTCGGGCACTTTAGATGTGTCCCAAGGAGAGCCTTCGCTTGTGTCTCCGTCCCATGTGTAGGGTGGTATCTCCTGCCCATATTTTTCGAGAGCCTGCTGATCTGTCAATGTTCCGCACTGCTGCGAGGGGGTGGACGAACTCTGCTCGGCTCCGAAAGGAGCGCCGCACGAGGTAAATAACAGCGTCAGAAGAGCACCAAAAACTATAATTCTGAGACGGGATTTCAGAGAGGAAAGCTTCGTGTTTGCCGGATACATTGCGTTATAGTCCTTACCTTATACATGTGAGGTTGTAAACATTAGATACCGTCTGCAAATTCTCAACCGTGAGAGTAGGCCGTAAGTATCTGATACCTAAAAACATCAGCCGCCGTAAAAGACAATGTTAAGGTTCCACCTTTAAACTTACGACGTTATTTGCCAGAATGCCACGATATCCGTCATGTATAGTAGCCCGGCGTCTGTCAATTTCCTGTATCTCTTCGCAACAGCATGAATGTACGACGAGACCGCGCCGCCCGGCTCTTACGCGACAGTTCCCCTTGCGCAGGGGCAGAGAATGCGCGACAATGAGGAAATGGCTGAAATTACTTTTCAAAATAACCTTGCAGTTCACACTAGCGGCAACCTTCCCGCCGTCGGTTCTAAGCTCCCCGCATTCTCCGTACTTGATGCCGATCTCGCTGAGGTCACCGGCTCCCAGTTCGCGGGCAAGAACATTATTCTGAATATCTTCCCCTCCGTCGATACCAGTGTGTGCGCAACCTCCGTACGCACCTTCAATAAGGATGCTGCCGCACTAGACAATACTGTGGTGCTGTGCGTCTCGAACGACCTTCCGTTCGCCATTGGCCGCTTCTGCGCTGCTGAGGGGATTGAGAACGTTATTACCACCTCCGCATTCCGCTCATCCTTCGGACGGGACTTCGGCGTGACAATGACCGACGGACCTCTCGAAGGGCTCCTTGCTCGCGCCGTCGTAGTCGTGAACCCCGCCGGCGAGGTAGTGTACACCGAGCTCGTTCCCGAAATCACCAACGAGCCCAATTACGAGGCAGCGCTCGCAGCTCTTAAGTAAACGCAGTTGAGCCTATCAGGCAGGCGCCATGCTCGGTTTCCGTGCCGTGGTGCCTGCTTTTTGTTCTGCCGTCTGAAACTATTGCGCTGGTTCGTGTGGAGTCTCTTCTACGCGATCGTGTTCCGCGCGATGGCGTGTAAGCTCGTCGGCGACCAGCATATGTTGAGGCAGAGAACCGCGTTTCTTTGCTGCCGCATAACGCCCCACCAGAAGCGCCATATACACAGCCATCGCCACCAGGAGCATCGACCCCGGGGCAATAATCAACGCCACTGCCGCCGCGATCACCGAGAAAAGCACCGTGAGTCTATCGGGGTTAGCGCGGTAGGCATCAAGGGCAAGTACCGTAAAGAGCGCAGTCATTACGAAGTCGAACCCCTCAAGATGCGCCAGAAAACTCGACCCCAAGAAGAACCCGAGTGTGGAACTGAGGATAACGCTCACATGCATTCCCGCATGAATCCACAGAATGCGTGACCCTCTTAGAGTATGCCGTTCCGGTCCACTGTTGAGGGCAAAAGCCTCGTCGATGAGCGTATAGACGGTGTAAAACTTAGCGAGAGAGCCGTGCACACGCTCGATAGGGTAGGACAGCCCATACATGAGGTGCCGTGAATTGATGAGTAGCGTCATCACCGCAACAGATACCAGCGAGGCACCCGCTGTCATCATCGTCAGCAATACGAACTCTACAGACCCGGCGAATAAAACTCCCGGAAGCAGGGGCGCAAGCCACCAAGGAAAACCCAAGCTGTGTATCACAACACCGAGCCCAATTCCCACGAAGAATAGACCCAGCATCACAAGGGATGCAACGCGCATTGCCTCACGAAATCCGCTCTCGCCAGTGCGGCGGAGTTCAAGACTAGAGGTGCCGCCTGTACGTAAAGCCTGTTCTCGTTCCTGCACCACCGGGATGCTGCTGGTTGCCAGACCTGCGGAGGCGATAATATCGAGAAGCTGTTCGTTGCTGGTTTGTTGCGGCGCCTCCCCAAGGTGGCGGTTGGGGCGTGAAGATCTTTCAAACATAGTATGCCCCTAGAAAACCCAGTTGATGAGAATAACGCAGGTGGCGGTACCGGCGATCATGCTGTACACCATATTCTTCTTCCACAGGTGCACGAGCGCCGTCACCACAAATCCGGCAAGATAGGGAACTGCGGTGTGCGTGGATGAAAAGTCAATACGGCTTATCGCATAGATCGCCAGAAGTGCTACGGCTCCGAGGGGGATCCAGTGGCTGAGCGCATCCAGAATTTCAGAACCCGCAAGGGCTTTCTTGAGGCCAAAGGGGAGTACCCGCAGAACAAAGGTTACAGCAGCCGCCACCAGAACGGCGCTGATGATATAACCGTTATCAATGTGACCGTTAATCATGGGGGTTCTCCTGCGAGTTGTCGTGATGAGTGAACGTGGTGCCTAAGGTTTTCGCCTGGTCTGATGTGCCGCCTTCTGCAGCCGTTAGTGCTGTGTTATTCTCCGGGGCGGGTATCTGGCCTTCCGGTAGTGTTCCCCGCGATTTTGCGATGAAGAACCGTATTATCAGCAGGGCAGTGTAGGTTCCCATCGACACCAGAAGCATGGAACCGGGGGCCAGGATAATGCCTATTGTGCCGGAGATCAGCGTGAGAAGAGCCGTGACATTATCCCGTTGAGCGCGGTAAGCATCAATCGCGAGGATCGTAAACAGCGCCGTCATGGCGAAATCCATACCCTCAAGGTGGCTCAGAAACGATGCACCAATAAAGAACCCGGCGGTTGTTCCTGCCACCCAGCTGATGTGCAGGAATGTACTCACCCATAGAATACGTGCGTGAGAGAGCGTATTCCGGTCGGGGCCGGTGTTGAGCGCGTAGGATTCGTCGCAGAGCGTGTATATGGTGTAGAGCTTCGCCCAGAAACCCTTCACATTCTGCAGTGGGAAGGAAATACCGTACACCAGGTGGCGGGAGTTCACGAGCAGAGTTGTGAAGCCGATAGCACCTACACTGGCTCCGGTTGCGATCATTTCTACCACCAGGAACTCGACGGAACCGGCGTAAACGATGAGGGATATTGCGGGCGCAAGCCACCACGGTAAATGGTGAGCACTAATAATAACGCCCAAACCTAACCCCAACACCACGAAACTTGCAAGCACCACGCTGGATGCCCGTAAAGCCTGTTTGAAGCCGCTCTCGGTGGGGTTATGACCGATCGCGGCGTAATGTTCTGCGTCGCTTGTTTCCTTCGCGGTATCTTTCATGGTGCCTCTCAGCAAGAGTGAAAATGAGTCTTCAATTATCCTATCCAATTTTAGGGAAGTTTTATGTACTTCGTTTTGCTGTACGGAATATCAGGGGAGGAATAAAGATGTGGTGCCTGCGTTATGCTCAATGTACAAGCGACAGTTTCACCGTGTTAAGGAGTATTGCTGATGAATAAAGCGCCTGCTGAGAAAACAATAGTACGCCGCGAGTCTGAGGACTACCGCGAAGTTCGTGTAGAACGGGTTGATCGCCTGCGGTACCGGGCACATGGTGCGAATGGGGCAACCCTGGACTTCGGGGTGGGTGATGGGCTTCTAACTCCGGTGGAGCTCTTATTAGCGGCGATCGCCGGATGCTCCTCGGTCGATGTGGATGCGGTCACCACCCGCCGTGAAATCCCACAGGTATTCGAGGTACTTGCTTCCGCACTGAAGAAGCATGAGGACGGTGCGGTACGTCTTGATGATGTTGAGGTCGATTTTGATGTGCAGTTCCCTGAAACCGAGGCGGGCACGCAGGCCGCTAAGATGGTGGATCGGTTAATTCGTTTGAGCGCTGAGAAGGACTGCACGGTCTCTCGTACGGTAGAGCATTCGACGAAGGTTGAGTTTCATAACGTGAATGCTGAGTAGGGCTTTGCTGGATTATCGTATTGGCCTTGAATTTAAACATATATTTTTGCCGAGCAGATTATTAAAAGTTATCTGCTCGGCATTTATCGCAGGGGGCTTTGATGCGGAAACATATTACATATAGTGCGCAGAATCATCAGCAAGGTCGGTGCCTTGAGGGTTTTCGGTCAGATATTGGATAATGGCTTTTTTGTCGTGAAGTATTTCTTCAATCTGAGCCTGGTCTTCTGAACTGTGGATGTGTGCCCACCGACCCTTCTCCTGTCGGAAGATAACATGCGCGGCTATGGAGTATTCTTTGGTAGCTTTTATTGAAAACTTGGCTGCTGTTTTATTGTCTCTGGTTCTGAGGTGGAAAATATCAGGAAACGAAATATCTTCACCTCCACGGAAATTTTTACCCCAAGGAGAATAACTATATTTATTAATACAATTAAAATGTGTTGTAATAATTTTTCCTGTTCGAGTATGGTATTTAATAGTACCGTCTGAGTGAATACTAAAGTACTCCATTTCGTATGCGTAGAGGAAATTCGCGCTAAGTAGTGCTGTACCGCCGAAAAGAATGGTATTCCATGTTCCGGTCCATGCCATATCCCACGGAATGATTAAGGCATCTATTGTTAAACCTAGCGCTGTCACATTCAGCCATCCTTCAAACTGGTGATACTTCCTCTTAAATACGTAGGGGAGCTTCTTCTCTCGCGATCTGCGCACCGCATCGTAGGTGAGGTAGAGGATGGCAATGGCAACAGTGATAATAATGATCATGGTAGTTCTGCTCATGTTTTCTCCCTATTCCTTATTATGTGATGTAGTAACTGTGATCTAGTTGGCTAAACTCAGGCGAACTACGCCGATAATATCAGTAGTTCCCTGAAAATTTTGTGGCGTTATCTGTACTCTTGCGTATCTTGAGCTCATTCGCCGCACAGAGTTGAACCTTGAAGAGTTTATATACCGTCAAGACATCATCTATATCGGAGGCGGTAACACTGCGAACCTCTTAGCTGTGTGGAGATTGCATGGACTTGACCGTGTGCTTCGCAAAGCATATGTCGAGGGAGCGGTTCTATCGGGGATAAGTGCAGGTGCAGCTTGCTGGTTCGAGTCATGTCTGACCGATTCGTTTGGTGGTTTAGAGGCGCTCAATGACGGTTTGGGCATACTGCCTGGCAGCTTCTGCCCTCATTTCAATACTGAACCTGGTCGTCCCAGAAGTTTTTTGCAGACACTACAAAGCGGTACTTTACCGCCAGGAGTAGCTTTAGACGATGGGGCGGCAGTTCGATACTGCAACGAGGTAGTAGATGTAGTCTATCGAAGTGTGAGCAATGCTGGTTTATATAATCAGACGGCAAAAGGTATATGTGCTGTGGAGTTGTAGTACGTTTACCAGCAGGTTTCGACTGCGCAACGAAGCTCTTGATATGTAAATTTTGAGAATGCATTTTGATAGTGAAAATACTTGATATATCAAGCGAAAAGCGGGAGTTGTGTAGGGTGTGCCACTATGTAACCGGATTCGACACGTGTTATTAAAACTTTATTTTTAACCTCAGGTGCAGATTTTACCTGGGAATCTTAAGTGTGCTTCTAGTGGGTGCTACATGAAGGATCTTATTCTCTTCAATCCCTGGAATTGCAGGGGATGTATGAGGGGGTAAAAGTCCTTAAGAGGTCCCTGGATATGCAGGATTTTTGAAATGTTTATTGTAGACAAAAAAGGGTGCAAGCTGAGTGATGTTCACTTAAATGTTATAAACATGCTTGTATGCCTAGTGGAGCCCCTGTAGCCTGGGAATTGGATACTTAGTCTAGGCTACCCTTGAGGGTTTACTCCTGCGGTAGTTGAAAGTTTCCGTGCACACGAAGCCGACATAAAAGAGGTTTACATATGACTTCTCATCAGCGGAAATCTCCCGGAATTAAGAAGGCGCTGGTTACGACCGGCACCGCCGCATCCTTGTTGGGTGCATCCTTCGTGGCAATGCCTGCTACGTTTGCTAACGTGCCGGATCAGGTTCCCACCTCTCCTGCATGTGACTGCCAGCCCGGTCAGCCGGGACAGCCTGGTCAGGGCGGTCAGGGTCAGACCGGTCAGCCTGGCACCCCTGGTGATAACGGTCAGACCAGCACTCCCGGCGGTGGCAACGGTCAGACTGGTGACAATGGTCAGCCTGGTCAGGGCGGTCAGGGCCAGACCGGTCAGCCTGGTGATCACGACAGTGATCACCCTGACACTCCCGATACACCTGACACTCCCGATACACCTGGTGATCACGACAGCGATCAGCCCGGTACCCCCGGTCAGGGTCAGACTGGTCAGCCTGGTACTCCCGGTCAGGGCGGTCAGGGCCAGACCGGACAGCCTGGTCAGGGCGGTCAGGGCCAGACCGGTGACAATGGTCAGCCCGGTACTCCTGCTCAGCCTGGCACCCCCGGTCAGGGCGGTCAGGGTCAGACCGGACAGCCTGGTCAGGGCGGTCAGGGCCAGACTGGTCAGCCCGGTACTCCCGGTCAGGGCGGTCAGGGTCAGACCGGACAGCCTGGTCAGGGTCAGACTGGTGACAATGGTCAGCCCGGTCAGCCCGGCACTCCTGGTCAGCCTGGTACCCCCGGTCAGGGCGGTCAGGGTCAGACTGGTGACAATGGTCAGCCCGGTACTCCCGGTCAGCCTGGTACCCCCGGTGGTAACAACGGTGGCAATGGCGGTAATGGTATTGGCGGTAACGGCGGTAACGTGACCCCCGGTAACCCCGGTCAGCCTGGTACCCCCGGTGGTAACAACGGTGGCAATGGCGGCGACGGCATTGGCGGTAACGGTGGCAACGTGACCCCCGGTAACCCCGGTCAGGGCGGCAATGGCGGTAATGGTATTGGTGGTAACGGCGGTAACGTGACCCCCGGTAACCCCG
>NZ_KV793058.1:0-6708 GCF_001808385.1 Rothia sp. HMSC08A08 | reverse complement strand
GTGAATCTTCCTCGCACGCATCAGTGGGAGTACGGGGTAAAGGTGGATTCTCCTGAACCGGGAGATTTAGTTGTGCAAGTCCCTGATGGTGACGGCTGGGCGCATGTGGGTATCTATGCCGGGGACGGCAAGATGTACTCGGCCCTCAACTCTGAGGACGGGACATTGCTTCACTCGGTAGATTGGACTGACTCTGCTCAGTATTACCGTCTCTCGATCCCTGATGAGGAGCAGTAACTGTCGAAGCCACCTAAGCATCCGCGAGGAAATCTCTAGGACGAAACGATGGAGTATCACCAATTTTTTTCTGAAGAGGTGTCACATCCGCTCTGCCCGTGGGTACTTGATATAGGTGATAGCGCCTTAGTATCGAGTTTCAAGGGGGTCTATGTGCCGGTCAGTAGCGGAGGGCGGGCGTCGGTGTACGGATAAGGCTCATCTGCGGTCTTTGACGACCCAGGACGTTGCCCCTAAGGCACGTAAGGGCGTTCCTGAGATAGCGTGGGCCGAGGATGATCTTGAGCAGGCTCGTGCCCGGTATGCTGCTTCGGTAGTGGATGCTGCGGTGAGTCGTATCTTAGCTGATCATGAGGCAGAGCCTGAGATAATACGTGTGCTGATGGGAGTAGCTGAAGCCTCTGGCGGGTATCTAGGCGGGCTTCAGTACCGCATGAAATCCCCATTGTCGTTGGCCCGTAAAATCGATAGTCGAATCGGGAAAAAGCTAAGCGATGTGCCTCGTGCAGAGCAGGAGGAGAGATGTCAGCACATTGCGGGGCAGCTACAGGATATTTCGCGGTATACGGTTGTACATCGGGATCAGCATCAGCTTGGTCGGGTGACATATCGGACGGTAGCTGCAATGAAACGGGCAGGGTGGAGTGTAGATCCTGTGGATGTGAAATACCGTCAGGGCGCTCCGTATAAGGGGATCCATATTACTGGGCGTACCAAGGAAGGCGTCCCGGTCGAGGTACAGATACACTCCGAGCCCGGCTTAGTGATTAAGGAACAATCGCACAAGTTTTATGAGATCTATCGAGATCCTGATCGATCAAGAGATGACCAAAGGCAAGCTATGCAATCGTGTCGGCGCCTATACTCACAGCTAGAGACTCCACGGGATTTGGAACAGTATCAGCCGAAGTGGTAAGCATTGACTTAAAAACATAATTCATTATATTATATATAATGTAATATATTGTATTTTCTATCGTATGTTAAGGAGATAGTGATGGAGAAGCATGTACCGTATATTATCAGCTTTATAGAGGGTGAATATGCTGGTGATAAGGGTAACGCTGTTGCTTTAGATCAGATATATGAACAAGTCTATGTGTATGTTCCGGATACAAAGTTTTTTCATAATGATTTGTATGCGACGGAGACGGTTTTTGCTCCAGAATTTTTAGACGGGTCTCCAGAATGGGAGCCGTTAGAAGCTTCCCAAGAGCAATTGCGGCAGGCAATGCTAAATATCAGTCCGTGGGACAAACGTTTTGATATTGGGCGTGAAGCTGTTGTAAATGATGTTAAGCAGCTGTCTCAGCGTGGGCGTGTCATTACAGTAGCCGAGGCTGGTATTGTCTCGCACGAATCTTTACCGCGAGTACTATCCAACCCATACTTGGGAGAGCTGCTGAGGTATCGTGCACAGTGGGGTCAGTGGACGGAACTGTATCGGTATGAGGATCGTAGCGATGCTGCGCGTGCTGAACGTGCGTTGGCGAAGAGCTCCCATATGCAAAAGATTCTTGCGGATATGGGTGGATCCCTAGCCACGCGTGTAGTGCAGGATGACCGGGGGCACTATGTGGTGCTGGTATTTGTGGAGGGTGTGGGAGCAGAAAAATCCCACTAAGGAACCTAACCCATGAAAAGTCACCGTACCTCAACTACAGCAGTCACCCTCACCCTCACCCTCGTAGCAGTAGCGCTGATCTTGCTCGGTATTTGGCTGCTCACCCCGCATTCTGCCCCGAATGCCTCACCGGCAGTATCTGAGCCATCCCAAGTACACACCCCTAACAGATCTGCCGCAGGTACAGCATTTAAGGACAGCAGCTCTACTCGTGATCCTGCGGTGCTTCCTGAGGCGGACATCCAGGAGGCTACAAGAGTCAGCGAAGAATTTCTCAAAGCCTACTATTCGCAGGGATACCAAGACCCCTCACCCAATACGTGGCTTGATCGTGTACAAACACTAAGTACCCCGGAGCTCATGCAGCATATCCGAGAGGAGAACACCCAAGAGGAAGAATCCCGCCCGTGGCGCACCATTAAAGAAACTCATGCACAGATGCGCCTTTCACCAAACCCCAAAATACAGGTGGCATCAACCCGCGCTGAAGGAACAGCCGAGGTCAAGTTCGCAACCGTATATTCGTATGAGCGAGAAGCAGCCCAAGAAGACGGGAAAATTCCCGCTACGAAAGAGTACCGTATGCTGGTACTCCAGCGCTTACCTTCTGGCGATTGGAAAGTCACGAAATTCTATCGCACGGTGCGCGGCGGCCATTAAAAAATCTCTGGTCATATCAAGCAGAAACCCCCGATAGGGATATGCCTGTCAGAATTTCTCCCGCCTGAGTGTCACAACCTAGGTGCATGAGCGTACTTATATACAGCTGTAAGGATCAATAGCCCATCTTGTATCTGGGAGAGTATCTATGACAGCATCAGTGGAAGAGCCCGCACAGTATCAGCACCGGATTACACCACGTGTTCGTCGTCGAGCATATAGCACCCTTGTAACACTGTGCTGCGCTGTCATCATCATCAACCTCATGATCCTCATCGGGGTGAATCCTCTATGGATTATCCTCAGCACGATGTTCAGCGGGGGAGTAATTCTTTGGGTAGATTCCCGCTCAAGCATCGCCGATACTCGTAGCATCCGGTGCGATAACTTTCTAGAGGCAATTTACCCGTACCTACGTACTCAACGCATTTCTCGGTCACTGATGCATCGGCACCAGTGGAAGCGTAACCCTGAGGCGGGCAAACTCTATAACGTCGGATACTTAGCACGTGTGAGGCTACGGTTTGGCCGCACTATCGACTCTGATGATCCAGGGTTTCGGGTAGCGTTAGCTCAGATTGCCGCCCGTGAGCTTGGTGACAATGTTGCGACTTACCGGATTGAGAGGGTAAACCACACCCAAAAATGGGTGGATCTGTACGGCGAAATCCCCCAAATCGCTCCTGCTGTGCCCTTGACCTCTGAACAGCAGGAGGAAGAGCGTCTCACCGCTGGGATTACCTCGCTACTTGGTGAGGACGCCACCGTGCAGTATAGGTGGGATAACGGGCAGCTTGAATTGGTGATAATTCACCATACGGTTGCTTTAGAGATGGAAATGATGCCCACGAAGAAACGCCGTGTCACGGCCGCGTTATTAGAGCAGCTTCCTGGTCTCTACACACCAATGTGGGATACCCGCAAACAAACGCTCATATTCTCTCGCCGTGAAGAGCTTCCCGAACTGGTCCAGGTTCAAGAGCAGATGCAGACGGTTTGTACCACCTACACCGACTATAAGAAGTTTACGGTGTATTTAGGGGTTGATGAGCAGAACCGGTGGGCTAGGTGGTCCCCAACCCGAGATTCACACCTCATTATCGTTGGTGCTACCAACAGCGGTAAAACCGTTGTATTGCATAACGTGATTCAGCAATGCGCCCAAGCAGGGTTTAGGGTCTGGCTCTCTGACGGCAAATTTATTGAGCTGCTCGGGTATGACCAGTGGCCTAACGTGGAGCTCATTGCTAATTCGGTACCGACGCAGATCCGTACTCTTAAACGCCTGCACGAGCTCATGCAGGATAGGTATTCTCTGATCCGTGACGGTAAAGCACGTCTGGAAGATTTTGACCCCATCTTCTACATCTGTGATGAGGTCACTGAGATGAAAGCGAATATCGCTGATTTTTATGCCACCCATAAGGTCAAAGGTATGCCCGCGAAATCACGGGTGGATGAGTGGATCGGATCTCTGGCACGTTTGGCACGTAAAGCTATGATCCATCTTGTCTTCGGTTTGCAGCGTGCGGATGCTGATATTTTCGGCGGTGAGACCCGTGAAAACTTCGCGGCCCGGCTGTCCTTAGGACGTATGGGCGCTGAGGCATCCAAGATGATTTGGGGTCACCCATCAGTAGGATCCTTGATCCCTGCCCACGCTCCGAAAGGCCGCGCTTTAGCCTCCCTGGATGGTGTGCCAACGGTAGTGCAGACTGTACTGGCACCGAACCCGAACCCACTGGATCCGGACTACGATCAGCAGCAGGTTCACCGAATGCACCCTGCAGTGACGGTCTATACCCAAAAATTCCTACGGGAACCTGAGGAGATGCTAGAGAGCACCACTAAGGATGGAGAAAGCATTGAAGTGCCTCGACCGTGGGACGAATACTTGAAGATGCCTTTCTACGATGCGCAAGGGCACACGGTAGATTTCGAGCCGTGCCGCTCATTGCTGGCGCAGCAGATCCTAGCTGCGCTCTCAACGGGTACACAGCACCCTCTATCTGTACCTGAACCGTCTCTCAGCGCTGCGCAAACGCAAGGTAATAAGCGGGTTCTCAATGAGCCGTCACTATTGCCATCTGAAGAGCTATCGCCCCTACCTACCCGTACAGTATATGTTGAGCAGCTAAAACCCGGGGATATCATCCTCATCGAGGATGAACCAGCGGTGGTGGAATCAACATTTGAAGATCCCTTCGATGAGAACGCGATCAGTATTGATTACCGGCTGGATAACGGAGACATCGGCGGGTACAGCCTCTCTATAGGAGACACAGTCACTATCGAAGATCAGGAGGGATAGGGACATGCATCACCATGATGACGACCAAAAAGACATTATCGCCCTTGTCTGTTTCATAAGTATTTTCGCCTCCACAGGCGGACTCTATGTTGTCATGAACGGTCTTTTAGACAAGTTCTTGGCATGGCTGCAGTCTATAGGGCAGACCATAGGAGTCGTTACTCCAACAACCCCAGAGATTGACCCCGCCAGCACAACTGTCCCTCAGCCCTCAGGGATAGAAATTACTCTTGGGATACCGCATATCCTGATCGTGATAGCCTTCGCTGTTCTGATCGGCACGATTATTCATTATCTGGTACGTACCCGCCGTCAAAACCGCCCATAAGAGCGCAGAATTACGACATAGGAAGATTCTTATTGATTAGTAATGCTCGTGGGCTTAATATTCAGGATACGGGCGATGTCTGTGGTGGAGAGATAGCGGTGGGGTTTACTCATAATGTGCCTTTCTAGCGTTTCTGGTTTTTGTGGTGTTTGCGGTTGAGGTAGAGGGTAATCAGCCGTAGAACTGCGGCAATGATAAAAATGGCAAGGATAGGGATGCCCAAGGGTGGGATGATGAAGCTGATGATAATGCTCAGTGTCACCATTAGGGGGGTAAAGATGTGTAAGTGTGGGGTGGGTTTGGTGTTTTTCATGGTGTGTTAGAGTGGGGGGAGAACCCCGGTTCCGAGATACTAGACTTATTTCGGAGCCGGGGGCTTTTTAGGTATTCTTATCGTCGCTCACAAGCTTGGTAATCGCTTCGATGAGTTTCGCAATGGCTTCGATGAGCTTTGCGAGGGCTGTTATCCCGGTTGGGATTGCTGCCATGAGAGCGATGAATTCTGCGGTTCCCACTCTGTGTTACCTCCTCTCTGCTGTTGTACTACTATAATACCATAATTATTATGGTATGTTCAAGGGGGAGAGGATAATTTCCTCAGTTTTTTTCTTATTTTTTTCCTACCTATCAAAATCCCCCATCTTCATATTCACGTCGTGATTCATTCCGTATTCACCTCCTTCTTCGTCTTGTCCTATCCCCCTGGTTAGCCGCCTTGTCCCCTTCTCTCTGCCCCCTCTTTTTCCTCTGAGGGGGTCCACCCCCTAATATCAGATTTGTATATTTTTGTCTAGTGCGGATGGTAGGGGAGTGGGGTTTGAGGGTATTCTTTTGAGCGGTTAAATGATGATGGTGGATAGTGGTAGGAAGAAATTTAACGTCCGGAAGCAGCAGATAATTAGAATGGTGGAGACGCCCACTATGGTAGCAAACTTAGGGGTAAATATTTTGTGTATGATGAAGGAAATAGTGTTGAGTAGCCATTTTGTGATGCTGTAGATGTATTCCCTGAAATGTGGCTTTGTTTCAAATTCTGTGATGAGAAGATGTATTATGTCATGTGCGTTGTTGGTGGGCGTGGGTGAGGCGTTTTCAACAGTGATTTTGCTCCAGATGTCAGCAAGAAAGCGACGGATAATTTTATCCAAGATGTCGGGGGTGAACCTTTGAACGATTCTTGAGTCGACACCGATGATGATTAGAACCATTTTTAAAATTGTTTTAAGCATAGGGTTTTCCTATCTTGTTGGGAGGGGATTTTTCCCCTCAAATACTCACAGTTATTATATCAATCTCATTTCGCATGAATATCGGGCAGCTCTTTTCCCTAAATCAGATATAGCAACAAAATATGTAAATTTGACCCCCCCCCCCAGATGGGGCAAATTATGATTTTCATCACTACCAGTTTAGACACCGTTAAAAGTGTTCTTCATCACTTTTTCGCGGGAACCCGACCACAACCCCCACACGCCCCACACAACCACCCACACCCTCCCCAGCACATCACCCACACCAACCACCCCACCAACGCTCCTATACCCACCC
>NZ_KV793057.1:42450-142003 GCF_001808385.1 Rothia sp. HMSC08A08 | reverse complement strand
GAAGCCCCGGCAGGTATACCTGCCGGGGCTTCTTGGAAATATATAAAGTCTATCTATATGACGAATTGTCCGTTAAAACGTAGTGCTAGACCGTAAAGCACCACGGCAATAACCCAAATAACGGTAACTGTAATGGTCAGACGGATTAGGTTCTTAGAAGCCATACCTGAAGAATTCAGTGAGCTGGTCATACCGCCACCAAACATATCGGACAAGCCACCACCCTGACCGCGGTTCAAGAGCACCAGAAGCACGGTGATAATGCTGGTAATCACGATGACTACCAAAAGCACATTCATAATGATGTCCACAGCGGGCCTTCCTAATAGGTCGATAATAAAGCCTGTCCCATGGCAGACTTTAATAACTATACGGTATAGAGACTCTGTGGTCATTCTCTAACACGTAATAACGCGTAGAGCGAAGGGCTAAATTACTGCCTAAACTGAGTGACACGCCGCTGATATTCGCTGGGGGTAAGCTGAAATGCATCTGGACGGTCTCGCAGTGCTCGCCCCGCATCAAGTGGATTTCCCTCAGTATCGTAGGCGTAAACATAACCGCCCTGAACAAGATAGTACGTAAATTGTTGGGCTACACCCCAGTAGTTGCCGCCTTCGGCATAGAATCCCAAGTCTACCCAATCGCGTAGTTTTACCTGAACTGGCACTTCTGGGGAACTTGTACGGTGGTACAGCCAGTCCAGGAAACTATCACGTTTATTTTCAAAATACACGATCTGCGGAGTCTCAGCTGTAGGCGCAGAGACTCGTCGGCCTCGAATAATGAGGACCACTATGACCGCCAAAAGACCTGCAACAACAAGGGATACAATTGCAAACATAGTTAAAGTCTAACGGGTTGAGTTTCCGGGATGCAGGAACTTAGCTTATAGGGTAGCTACAGTTTGCTACTCCACAAATAAAAGACCTTCCCAGGAGTGATAACCGACACCTGGGAAGGTCTTTTATTTTACGATGCTAAAAATTTATGATTCTTTTTGAACCACTTTTGCTTCAGACTTTTCTTCTGATATCTGATCGTTTTCAGAGTCTTCAACCTCGTAAGGTTCATAAGATTTGAAGGGCTGTCCCTTTTCAGGATACCGTTTAGGCGAGATCGACAGACCCATCTGAACCTTCTCGTGATACACCTCAACTATTAGCGCCACCACGATTAACGCAATCACAACGGCGAAGGGTAACGCAATAATAATCAGCGTATTCCGCAGAGCGTCTAGCCCGCCAGCATACAGCAGCACGGTTGCAATACCCGCGACGATAACACCCCACACAACTTTCTTTCCGTTAGTGGGGATAAGACGCCCATCTTCAGAAAGCATTGAGAGCACATAAGTTGCTGAGTCTGCGGAGGTAATGAAGAAGGTAAAGATCAGGATGATTGCGATGATCGACATTAACATACCCAGCGGGTAGTGTTTGAACGTGCCGAACAGCAGTTGTTCATCCTCTAGTTTCGTCAGATTCTCTAGACCGTTCTGCTGTACCGTATTAGCCATCGTACCGAAAGTGGAGAACCAGATGAAGCTTACGACGGTAGGTATCAGAAGTACTACAGTAATAAACTCACGTATTGAACGGCCTTTGGAGATGCGGGCGATGAAGAGGCCAACGAAGGGCGACCAAGAGATCCACCATGCCCAGTAGAAAATGGTCCAGGTATCAATCCAGGCGCGTTCGTCACCATTAAATGCGGCGGTTCGGAAACTCATCTCGAAAAAGTTCTGCATGTATAGACCGATGGATTCCGACATATTGTCAAAAATCTTGACGGTAGGGCCAACCGCAATAGCAATCGCCAGAAGTGCGATAGCCAGAATCATATTAAGATTTGAAAGGATTTTAATACCTTTACCCAGCCCCGAAAGAGCTGAGAGCACAAAGAGAGCAGTGGTTATTACGATAATAACAGTGCGTACCTCCATGCTATTAGGAATGGCATTATCAGTGAGGTAGCTCAGCCCACCATTAATCTGAATAGCACCGAAGCCAAGCGTGGTTGCCACACCAATAACGGTTGCCACCACAGTAACAATATCTATAATATATCCCAGCCAGCCATCGGTTTTTTTACCGAAAAGCGGCTTAAGTGTGACAGAAAGAAGATATTTCTCTTCCTTACGGAAACCGAAATATGCTAGAGCCATAGCCACAATACCGTACACAGCCCAGGCGTGTATACCCCAGTGGAAGAACGTAAATTGGAAGGAATCCGCCATTGCTTGCTGTGACTCCGGTGCAGCATGCGGAGTTTTGTTAGCAAAGTGTGAAAGCGGCTCGGCAGCACCATAGAAAACTAGACCGATACCCATACCAGCCGAGAAAAGCATGGCAATCCACGAACCAGTGGAATACTCGGGCTTTGAGTCAGGCTCTCCAAGCTTAATTTGCCCCATGGGGCTTAAAACAAAAAACCCGCAGACCAATACTATAAGAGTTACAAGCAGGAGGTAAAACCAACCGAAGTCAGTTCCGATCAGCGCCCTCCAGTTTTTAGAAACTGCCTCGTAACCCGGAACAAAACCCAGAGCCACTAATATTAATGAAATAATTAATGAACCAATAAAAACAGACGTATACTTGCGTGATTTCATATCTCACCCTCCTAAAACGTTTAGGCATAAGTGTAACAAATCTCGAAGACTCCACAAAACCACACATTTTAAACACACAAAAACCATTTGAATTATATTTAATTAAATTAAATTTAAATAAAGCACAGCTAACTGCATCAAAATAACTCAAAATCCTTAATCATTTTGTTATATTTTAGATATTATTATAATAATATTAGCCGTAGATCTATACCGAAAATCGCTAACTTTCCACATTTTTACAGAAAAATTTTAGGTACCACATATTTTGCCCCGAGGCTGCGTTCTCTTACCCTAAGACAACTTTATGCACATCTGGTAGCATCATCAGAACCTCCATCGTTAGATCTTCTCCCGGAAATGTAGGGTCAATAACCTCGCGCCAGAACCTTAAATGCTCCTTATCCACCCGGTGCTCTGATTCTTCTACAGGTTGTGCTCCCTGCCCCTGTACGCTGTACCAGTACAAGTACATATGCCCATCACGAACCTCCGAAAAGATCGTTTCAACATACATTTTCTCGGGCGCTAAAGTCTGCTCAACGGCATCCATATTCTGGCGAAGAAAATGCATCCATTCTACAGCTCGCTCTTCTTGACCTTTTCGCACCCGAAATCTGGTGAGCTCAACCTGCATCAATATCAGCCTTTCTAAATATGGAATGAGAATATTTCTGTTCATGTTCGTAACATTACACAAAATGGTAGGCGCCTAGCGCACGAATACACGTATGCTAGACGCCTTTAATACGAATTGCTGCTTAGCTATGCGTCAAAACGCGCAATTGCTGCAAACTCTTCAGCTTGAAGGGAAGCGCCACCTACCAGCACACCATCCACATCTTCCTTCCCCATAATAGAGGGCGCCGAAGAAGACTTAACCGATCCGCCGTAGAGAATACGAACCTTCTGAGCAACGTCTGTAGAGTAGAGCTTTTCAAATTCAGCACGTATAGCCGCAGACATTTCCTGCGCATCATCGGCAGTTGCGACCTTACCAGTGCCAATTGCCCATACAGGTTCATACGCAACCACAAGAGTTTCTGCTTGCTTGGCGCTCAAGCCTGCAATAGAACCGCGAAGCTGCTCAAGGGTAAAGTCCACATGAGTGCCAGCCTCACGAACTTCCAGAGCTTCACCAACGCACAGTACCGGAGTCAAATCATAGGTGTAAGCAGCCTGTACCTTAGCAGCGCATAGTTCATCACTTTCGTGATGATAAGTGCGACGCTCAGAGTGTCCTACGAGAACGTATTTCGCACCAAGTTTCTGCAAAAACGCACCAGAGATCTCTCCGGTGTATGCACCGGATTCATGTACAGAAATATCCTGACCACCATATTCAATGCTCAGTTTGTCGCCTTCAACGAGGGTCTGTACGGAGCGAATATCGGTAAAGGGAGGGAATACCGCTACTTCAGTCTTTGTAAAATCAAAATTCGAATCATCAAGAGTCCATGCTAGCTTCTGGACCAGCGTAACGGCTTCAGCATGGTTAAGATTCATCTTCCAGTTACCGGCGATCAGCGGTTTGCGCGACATATTTTCGCTCCAATCCCCCGAAAAATCAGGGTATAGATTCGGAAATTTCTATCTTCCATTTTAATGGTTTGATCACTCAAAAACACTAAATGCTCTAGGTTTTATCTGGATTTTTAGGCTAGTCAGACCTACTCCGAAAAGCTACAGATCAAGTTTCCAGGCGTTTGCCATTTGTTCTGTCTCCTGTATGAAGAATTCCCGAGTATTTTCCGACATGTTCTGCAATATTAGAGCATCAAGTTCTTCTTCATCGTAATCTTGAAACATTTCACGGTAGTCAGTGTACGCATAACGATGCGCCATCACGATCGCTTCATGAGCGCTGTGGGCGAGGCTCCAGGCCTGTAGGGTATTTCCATTCTCAGCCAATGCTTCCTCATAACATATACGCGCATGGGTATACATCGCATAGGTCGCTACCATAAGCGGAGCAAAATTTCCTAGAGCATAGATATCCCACTGAGTCAGCAGCATTGTGAGGTAGCGCCGGTACGGTTCAAGCAAACAGCCCAAAATCTCTGTAAAGGTCTGTTCAGGAACATCCGAATGCACAAGATCCAGAAGGTAGAGCACAGTATCAGCATCGTCAGCAAGAGAGTAATCTTCCAACGCTCTTACCGATATAGACTCTAATCTCGCAAGATATTCGAGTATATGAACGTATTGTTCATCGTCCGATGTCTCCCGCAAAATTCTCATCGCTTGACGAAAGGCAGTAACAAACTCCACATGCAGCATTTGGCTCTCTCGCACACAGTCAGCATAGTTTTCAAGGGCAAGTACAAGATCTGAGGCGCCCGATTCATACGCGAGTGCTAGATTATAGAGACCCGTTTCAGGTTGTGACTCAGCCTTTTGTGCAAGGTGCTGGGCGCGTACTATCGCGTCTTGGGCAACACGTTGTCCTGTCTTCAGAATGCTTTGGCGTTCTTCTACAGAAATAAGAAATGCGTCTGATGGAGCCATGACTACCGGGGAATCTATAACTATTGGCATAATCTCTGGAATAATCTGCGCCGTATCTTGCACACGTTCAAATAAAATACGTATCATCTCGTGTTGTTGCCCCGAGATATTGGTTGTATTCCAGATATTATTCTGCAGACACCGGTAAGCAACTTTCACAGTATCGCATGCCTCGTGATACCCCGGAAAATAATATTCAGCAAGTTCTGGGTTCTGTGGGTCTATCTCCCATGCGGCGTTATAAGTGTAGTAGCTCAGGAGCGCTTGAGTGGTTTTCTGATGAAGCTCCGTCACGGTTTTCTCTAGATGGCTAGGAAGCTCATCCAGCTGATCTTCAAGGTCAGTTGCTAGTGTCTGAATAAGATCCCTAGATTTTTGTGCTTGCAGCATGGTGATAGTCAGTTTGTGGTCCCGATCAGCTGCCGAGTTTTCCCAAAAATCTGACAAATTATCGGCAGAGGCACCATACAAATAATCCCGATGTTCTGAAGCTGATGCGACTTTAGCTTCGTCTGCCTTCCGAGGTTCCTTTAGACTTTGAGCAGATACCTGTCTTTCTTGCTGCACTTCACGTTCATAGTCTGCGACTGTTGTAGCTTCGCGGGAACCAAAGTATTTAGAGAAAAATCCCATGGAATGCATCCTTGCGATGTGGGTTATGGCTGTCTATGAGCATATAGGAACGCACCCGGCGCGTCCTTGAAGTTGAGAGCCGGGTGCGTTTTCCTAGGGGCAGCGCAATAAGAGTTATGCCCCTAGAGCGTCCAGACCGGGCAGGGTCTTACCCTCAATGTATTCGAGCGATGCACCGCCACCCGTAGAGATGTGTCCGAACTGTTCGTCAGCAAAGCCAAGGTTGCGCACAGCCGATGCAGAGTCGCCACCACCGATGATGGAGAATGCATCAGACTCAACAATTGCCTCCGCAACCGCCTTCGTACCACCGGCAAAGGGAGCAAGTTCAAAAACGCCTACCGGACCGTTCCAGAAAATAGTCTTCGCATTCTTAATTTTTTCTGCGAAAAGCTCACGAGTCTTCGGCCCAATATCCAGACCTTCTGCTTCAGCACCAAGCTTACCGCCGGTGAGATCTTCGACGGGTCGAACCTCAGTGTTAGCCTCTGCTGAGAAGTCATCAGCCCAGACAACATCAACAGCGGTCACGATTTCAGTTCCCTTCTTGGGAGCTTCTTCTAGGTAACGCTTTACAGTCTCAACTTGGTCTTTTTCAAGCAGGGAATTACCGACTTCGTAACCCTGCGCATAGGCGAAGGTATATCCCATGCCGCCACCAATAAGAATGGAGTCTGCCTTGCCAATCAGGTTGTCGATCACGGCGAGCTTATCAGAGACCTTCGCACCGCCCATGACGACAACAAAGGGGCGCTCAGGATTATTGAGAGCCTTTGAGAGAACATCGACTTCCTTCTTAACAAGGTCGCCAAGGTACGCGGGAAGACGCTTTGCCACATCGTAGACTGACGCATGCTTGCGGTGAACAGCACCGAATGCGTCATCCACATATGCGCCATTTTTACCGGTGAGAGCAACGAGCTCATCTGCAAATGCACCACGCTCTGCATCGTCCTTAGAAGTTTCCCGAGCATCGTAACGCACGTTCTCAAGAACAAGGACTTCACCGTCTTTGAGATCCGCAGCCTTCGCCTTTGCGTCCTCGCCCACAAGATCTGTCGCTACCTTTACAGGAACGGATGCAAGCTCGGCAAGGCGTGCAGCTGCGGGAGCAATCGAATACTGGGGATCTACCTGACCCTTGGGGCGCCCAAGATGCGCAGTTACAATAACGCGAGCACCAGCTTTAGCCAATTTTTCAATAACAGGCAGGGATGCGCGCACACGACCGTCATCGGTTACCACGCCGTCTTTTAGGGGAACGTTAAGATCGGAACGAACCAGCACGTAACGTCCCGTTACGCCTTCATCAAGCAGCTCTGCAAGTGCCTTAGCCATGGGAAATTCCTCCTACATTAGTGGGGATGTGTGTATTTTCAATAATACAGAAGTCTGGTGGTCACACAGCCGTAAGTCTGCTGAAATGACCATTTTTAGCCTAGTTCAGCGCGGATGGTGGTTTAGGCAAGTTCTACCGATATCCCAGACATACACGCCTTGTTCTTTACTTCGTGGTACAAGAAAACCCCAACTCTACGTAAAAACATGCTGTAGAATTGGGGTTCTCCTCGTCAGCTCGTAAAGTAGCTATCCTTGCGCAGATAGGCTTAGAGAGAAGCCACAACCTTGTTGGTGAACATTACCAAGCGGGATACATAACCATACTCGTTGTCGTACCAAGCGATAACCTTCACCTGGTCGCCAATAACCTTGGTCAGCGGCGCATCAAAGATAGTGGAGATTCCTTCGCCCTCAATGTCCTTCGAAACGATGGGATCCTCGCTGTACTTGATGATGCCCTTCATCGGACCCTCAGCTGCTGCCTTCAGAGCCGCATTAACTTCTTCCTTAGTAACCTCGCGGGATGCGGTGAAGGTAAGGTCGGTAATGGAGCCGGTAATGGTAGGAACGCGAACTGCGAAACCGTCCAGTTTACCCTTGAGCTCGGGAAGCACGAGGCCAACTGCTGCTGCTGCACCGGTGGAGGTGGGAACCATGTTGACAGCTGCTGCACGTGCACGACGCAGGTCGGAGTGAGGGGCATCCTGCAGACGCTGGTCAGCAGTGTATGCGTGGATAGTAGTCATCAGACCCTTTTCGATACCGAAGGAGTCGTTGAGAACCTTTGCCAAAGGAGCCAGGCAGTTGGTAGTGCAGGATGCATTGGAGACAATGTGGTGGTTCTGCGGATCGTACTGGTCGTCGTTCACGCCCATCACGAAGGTACCGTCAATATTCTTACCGGGTGCAGAAATAATAACCTTTTTGGCACCAGCATCAATGTGCGCCTGTGCTTTTGAACCTTCGGTGAAGAAACCGGTGGACTCAAGCACGACATCTACGCCGAGGTTCTTCCAGGGAAGATCTGCAGGATTGCGCTCAGCAAGAATCTTGATCTCTTTGCCGTCAACAACCAATGCATCGTCCTTGACCTCTACGTCGGCCCCCAGACGACCCATAATGGAATCATACTTAAGTAAGTTGGCAAGAGTCTTCGGGTCGGTAAGATCATTGATTGCTACGATCTCAAAGCCCTCAGCCTCAGCGCGTGCGGCGCGGAAGAAAGTACGGCCGATGCGACCAAAACCATTAATAGCTACGCGTACAGTCACTGGAGTATCTCCTTGTCAGTGCATTGAGTTTGACGGACTAGAGCCATTGTTCATGGGTCTCATGCAAGAGTCTCTAGAGTTTTTCGTCTCACGCTGGTTACGTGTCCGCCGGTGTTGTTATAATCGTACCTTAGTTTATGTGCGTTTGGGTGTGTTTTTATCGGGTATTTTTGTGATTTACCTTACAAAATTTACCAAAAACCCTTTGTTTTCTGTTGTTTTACGTTGAGTTCAGTGGCTCTGTATGTTGGGATATGGTTGTAGCTACTCAAACGCAACTGATGTCAAACTAAGACAAAATATACTAAAGACTTTATAGTTAGATCCTTCTCTTCTATGAAAAGAGCGCACGACCCCACGCGCCACCGCATCACAGTAGTATTAGCTTGCCTATAAAAATTTTTTGCGCAACAGAAGGGCGGGTTATCTGTAGAGAGTCCAGATAACCCTCCCTTGACACGACAATTACTTATGAAGACTTCGGGAGTTCAGTTCCAGGAATCCCCAGTTCTTTTGCACGTTTATCGGCCATGACTAGCAAACGACGAATACGTCCAGCGATCGCATCCTTCGTCAGAGGAGGATCTGCCATACGTCCCAGCTCGTCCAAAGAGGCTTGCTTATTCATGGCACGCAGTTCGCCCGCATAGCGCAGATGATCTGGAACATCGTCTCCCAGGATCTCCAAAGCACGTTCTACACGGGCACCCGCGGCCACAGCTGCCTGAGCAGAACGACGCAGGTTTGCATCATCAAAGTTTGCCAGACGGTTCGCAGTCGCCCGAACTTCCTTACGAGTACGTTGCTCACGCCACGCCTTGAGGGCGTCCTGAGCCCCCATACGCTCCAAAAGCCGGGCTATAGTCTCGCCATCGCGGACCACAACACGATCCACTCCGCGAACCTCACGCGCTTTAGCAATAATTTCCAAACGCCGGGCCGCTCCCACAAGAGCAAGCGCTGCTTCCGGCCCTGGGCATGTAAATTCGATTGCTGATGAGCGACCAGGCTCTGTGAGCGATCCATGTGCCAAAAAAGCACCACGCATGACCGCTTCGGCGTCCTGAATGGAGCCATTGACAACAGCAGGCGGCAGCCCCCGCACCGGGCGCCCTCGCAAATCTAAAAGACCGGTTTGTCGAGCAAGTGCTTCTCCCCCGGCATCAACACGCACTATATAACGCCCGCCGCGGCGCAAACCACCACCGCTGACGCTCGTTATCTCAGCCTCATGCCCGTATATTTCAGCAATAGTCTGCTGCATGCGTAACGCGGTCTGTTCGGAATCAACTTCTGCCTCAACAACAATCCGCCCAGAAACGATGTGCAAACCACCAGTAAAGCGCAGAATAGTCGAGATCTCCGCCTTACGTACTGACGCTTTGCTCGTTTCGTATCTGGCCAGCTCATCCTTAACGAGCGCGGTAAGAGCCATTGTTGTTCCTTCCCACCGTGAGGTTCGTATGATGTGATGTGCTGATAATGCACTCAGCTATGCTACATGCTCTATTTAGAGAAACGGTGTATCTTGAGGTGGCAGAAATAGAAAATAAATTCCACGCTTCTTACCTCTAAAACTTGAACGAAAATAGTTCGTGATACGCCGCTGCAAGTTTCAGAGGATTATGTACATTGTTTTCAGCTGATGCTCGTACGGGTGCCCACATCACACGCGCCCCCATAGATTCTGATTCTCGTTCCAGTTCGCTACGTACAGACTTGGGTGTTTCGTCATCAGCAATAACCGCGTCCAATCGAAGATCCGGGGCGTATCGTTTCAAGAGTGCTAAATGTGCGGCTGGAGTGAATCCAGCGGTTTCTTCGTCATCCGAAAGATTCATAACTACACAGCGCATAGCTTCTGTACGGCAGATAACATCGCGCTGTGCTTCTAACAACAAGTGCGGCAGAACGGAGGTGCGCCACGACCCGGGGCCTAAGATTACCCAATCGGATTCCTCAATAGCGGTTAGCGCTTCCGGACATGGGCGCGCGTCTTTGGGAGTAAGCCCAATATCGTGCACTTGCTTTTCTTTTGAGAGGTTAACTTGCCCGCTAATACGCACCCGTTCGATGCCACCGCCAGCATGTTCCCGTAGCACCGTACCATAAATAACCATAGGATCCAATGCCATAGGAAGCACCCGACCACGAGCGTTGAGCAGAGCTCCCGCCCAGTCAAGCCCAGCAACGGGGTCTTCAAGAAGCTGCCAGAGCGTCGTAATAAGCAGGTTTCCAAGGGCGTGATATTCAAGAGGAAACTCGTCAGTATACCCCTCAGGCGCGCTAAAACGATGCTGCATAACGTCTCGCCACGTTCGCCCCCAATCGGTATCATCGCAAAGGGCCGAGAGAGCCATACGCAAATCTCCTGGAGGGAGTACGCCCATCTCTTTACGTAAGCGACCCGATGAACCCCCGTCATCGGCAACCGTTACTATAGCCGTTAGATCTGTTGTGACATGCCGAAGCGCGGACAGCGAACCGTAAAGTCCATGCCCGCCCCCCAAAGCTGTTACTTTGGTAACGCGGTGAGTACTTTTAAGAAGCCGTAAAGCCTGAGTTGGTAACGCGGGCAGCTTCGGGATTCCCTGAGTATCAGAGCCGACAGGCAGGTCAGGTGAATGACCGATGCGTGCCATTACTCACGCCCCTTATCACGATGCAACACGTGCACATTAACTTCGGGAAATGCGCTCAGGCGCCGAGCGATTTCTTCCGTGACAGCGACCGAGCGATGCTTCCCGCCGGTGCATCCTATAGCAATGGTGGCGTAGTATTTTCCTTCGCGACGGTACCCTTCCAGAACCGGACGCAGAGCTTCCAGGTAGTTGCTGATAAATTCCTCAGTCCCAGAGTTACTGAGCACGTAGTCACGTACTGGGGCATCCTGTCCGGTGAGCGGACGCAATTCAGGAATCCAGTGCGGGTTTGGAATAAAGCGCATATCTGCCATGAAGTTCGCATCTGTGGGTGATCCGTATTTGAATCCAAAGCTCATGACAGTAAGGTTGAGTTTTTTATCCGGTCCGTCAGCAAACATCTCGCGTACTGTGCGTGCAAGCTCATGCACATTCATGCCCGTGGTATCAATCGTGCGATCAGAGGCGAGTCGAAGCCCCTCGAAGAGGGAACGTTCGGCACGTATACCGTCAAGTACGCGACCTTCTCCTTGAAGCGGATGGGGGCGACGCTGTGCCTCATAGCGAGCCACGATAGTTTCATCTTTGGCGTCTAGAAAAAGCATCGAGAAATCAACGTCGGATTTGCGAAGAGTTTCAATAGCCGCTGGTAAGTCGTCGAAAACCGCGCGGGCTCGTACGTCAATCCCCAGTGCAACCTTCGGAACTTTGGCACCATCCTGCGTAACGAGTTCCGCGATCGATTCCAGCATTTGTGGCGGAATATTATCAATCACATACCAGCCCTCATCCTCAAGGACATTAGCAACAGTGCTACGACCTGCGCCTGAAATACCGGTAATTACCAATATCTGGGGTTTTTGCGATTTATTTAGCAATTCGCCACTCATTATGTAGTTTCTCCTTTGATACGAATTGTCTCTAGTTCTCCATCATACTAGACAACCCCTTATGGCGGACGGCTATCTGTGCATAAATACCCGGGGTGCTACTTCAGGCAGTTTCCTTTTGGTTGAGGTGGTCATGCACTTTTTGTGCGAGCGCAGGCCCCACGCCTGAAACCTGTTGGAGTTCTTTAATCGAGGCATTCCGTACTTTAGCAACCGACCCAAAATGTTTAATAAGCGCTGCACGCTTGACACTGCCTAATCCGGGCACAGAGTCCAAAGCAGAAGCCACCATAGCTTTACCTCGTTTTGCGCGGTGGAACGTAATAGCAAAACGGTGTGCCTCATCGCGAATACGCTGCACAAGGTATAGCGCTTCAGAGGTACGGGGCAGAATCACTGGGAAATCATCGTCGGGTAACCACAGCTCTTCGAGGCGCTTTGCGATACCTACCACGTAGATATCCTCAATACCGAGGTCACTCAAGGCGGACTGGGCGGCTGCAACTTGAGGTGGACCGCCATCAACTAAGACCAGATTAGGCGGATACGCAAATTTAGCTGGTTCTTGTGCCGAGCTATCCGCCGCGACTTCTCCCGAGGACAAAGGTGCTTCCGCACGTTGCTGCTGCTCGGCGAGATAGCGTTTAAATCGCCTGGTGATGACGTCATACATACTGGCGGTGTCGTCACGAGCAGCATCCCCTGTGATCGAGAATTTGCGGTAGGCACTTTTGGTGGGCATTCCGTCTTCAAAAACCACCATGGAGGCCACCACGTTAGTACCTTGCACATGGGAAATGTCGTAGCATTCTATGCGCATGAGCGGGTCCGGTAGTTCTAAGACTTCTTGGAGTTCCACGAGCGACGCTGAACGGGTGGTAATATCCCCAGCACGACGGCTCTTGTGCAAGGTCAGGGAATGTTGGGCGTTCTCGGCGACCGTTTTCATCAGTGCCGCTTTATCGCCGCGCTGCGGTACTGCAATATCGACTTTGGCACCACGCACACCTGAGAGCCATTCCTGAAGCTGCTGGGTATTCTCCGGCATAGTAGGAACTAAAATCTGTCGGGGGATCTCATGTTGTGTAGCGTCTAACCCGGAATCTTCGTCAAAAGCTGCAGCGCTAGCAATATTTGCTGCCATTTCACTATAAACCTGAACGAGAAGCTGCTCTATTAGCTCAGTTTCGCCACCGTCATTAACCTTCTCAACGATCCAGCCACGTTGGCCTCGAATACGCCCACCGCGCACGAAGAACACCTGCACTGATGCCTCTAACTCGTCCTGAGCAAAGGCGAAAAGATCAGCATCAACAGAGTCCGATAAAACCACGGCGTTACGTTCAAATGCCTTTGTTAGCGCGGTAATATCGTCACGTAATACAGCCGCACGTTCGAAGTCCATATCGGCTGCAGCTTCTTTCATGCGTCGGGTAAGCTGGGTAATAAATTTTTCGGCGCCCCCTGCCATGAAACGGCATAGCCCATCTGCTAGTTCACGGTGTTCTTCGGGGCTCACACGCCCTACACACGGGGCTGCGCATTTATCGATATACCCTAAAAGACACGGGCGTCCCGATGCTTCGGCACGTTTAAAGATTCCCTCCGAGCAGGTACGCACCGGGAATACGCGCAGAAGCGCATCTAAAGTTTCACGAATAGCCCACACTTGTGAGTAAGGACCAAAGTACCGCACACCTTTTTTACGATCACCGCGCATGATCTGCGCTCGCGGGAATTTATCACGCATTGTGACTGCAAGGTAGGGATAAGATTTATCGTCGCGGAACGCTATGTTAAAGCGGGGTTTGTATTCTTTGATCCAGGTGTATTCAAGCTGTAGAGATTCCAGCTCGCTGCCAACCACCGTCCATTCCACGCTGGCGGCAGTATGCACCATAGCGTAGGTTTTCGGGCTCAGCCGTTCTGGGGCTACGAAATAGCTGCTCAGTCGGTTGCGCAGGTTTTTTGCTTTACCCACGTATATAACTCTGCCGTGGGAATCACGAAAACGGTATACACCGGGGTGCGTTGGGATATCGCCGGAGGCTGGGCGATAGCTCTGGGGATCTGCCACGAACGCTCCTCACGGTGTAAGACTACAAGATAACCGCGCATCCATAATCAGGATGCGCGGTTAAGTGTACTCGTTTTTAGACTGGCAAGCGCTACCCTGCGTCACGCTCGGCGGAGGGCGAAACGTTGTATTCGTCCTTCCGGGCTTGGCCCGAGAGCTGAGCGATAGCATCCATGATGTGGTCGGTGGTCTGACGGCGCTGTTTACCGGTCATTTTCTCGCCGGTCTTCTCAAAATGCATGGGTTCCCCCACGCGGATGGTAAACCGGTGAGGGTAAATCATATTTGAGCCGGGCTTCTGCAGACGTTCGGTTCCGATAAGACCCACAGGAACTACTGGTGCTCCAGTCATATGGGCTAGCCAGGCTACACCAATTTTGCCGCGGTATAAAAACCCGTCACGAGATCGTGTACCTTCAGGGTAGATACCGAAGACTTTACCCTCTTCAAGTTTTTCAAGAGCTAGATCGAGTGCTTTAAGGGATTCCGAACGGTCGGAGCGGTTCACGGGGATAATGTCTACGGCCTCAAAAAAAGCCTTCATGGCCTTGCCTCGAATACCCGGTGTATTTACGTACTCCGCCTTCGCGAGGAATGCTACTCGGCGGGGCATCATAGCGGAGATAATAATGGAGTCGAGGAAGGATAGATGGTTAGATGCCACAATTACGGGCCCCTTCTTTGGGAAATGCTCAAGCCCGGTCACCCGTGCCCTGAATACAGTGCGCAGTAGCCCCGTTACTACTTTTTGCCCTGCCTTGTACGCCAGCATGTCCGGACTCCTTATGGTTCTGGTGGTTTTCTCCGTTCTTTATTATTCCATACGGATTTTATAGGCTTGACGCTTGTAGTAACTTTCTCGGGATCAGCAAAGATATTATGAAAACCTATGGAGTGTTTTCTTTACTTTCTTATTATTTCAAGCAGATGCATATTCTTACGGTACCCCACCAGAATTAGAGCACAAAACCCTTGCTTATTTCTTAGATAAGGCTCACCTAAATACACAGCTAATATATCAAATTATATCAAACGATACACAATATGAGAACTATTCTTACTTTGCCTGTGTAATTTCTTTCATAATGATGACACCGTGTCTGTAAACTTTCTAAATTCGTATTCGTAATGCAAGAATAAAACTAAGTGCCTCTGTGAGCTTCCTAATTATGGGAGATGCTTACCGCGAGCACTAACAAAAATCAATCCACGCACACTGGAGACACATCAAAATGGCTAAGAAAACCGTAACGCGCGGGGAGATCGCCAAGATCACCCGCCGCACGGATGCAGTCGGTGCCTACGCTGGAAAAGGCTGGGTACAGGCTGTAGCGTTTGTGATGCTCTTGGGCTTTACCATCATGGCCGTCTTGGCGATGCGCACCTACGCGCTCTCTATGCCGCTCCCAGATAAGATCGTCGGCAATGACGGTAAAGTTATCGCAACTGCTGAGCAGATTCAGCATGGTCAGGAGCTCTATCAGAGCCGCGGTTTGCAGCAGTACGGCTCCGTTCTGGGTCACGGTGCGTACATCGGTCCGGATTTCACCGCAGAGTACCTGCGCAAGACCACCGATGCCGCCGTTGATAAATACCGCTCAGAAGGCAAGCAAGAACCGCGCGAAATCGTTAAAAACGAGTGGCGTCACGAGAATAAATACGACGAATCCAGCAAAACCCTTACCTGGACCGAAGGACAGACCAAGGGTTTCAGCTTGATGACAGACCACTACAAGGACACCCTTACCCGTGGTGATACTTCCTTAGGTCTTTTCCCTAACGCTATTAAGAGCGACGAAGAACTGCACGATTTGACGGCATTCTTTGGGTGGACGGCATGGGCGTCGGCCGCCGAGCGTCCTAACCAGGATTACACCTACACCAATAACTGGCCCGCAGAACCAAACGTTGATAATAAACCTACTGCAGACCTCATGGTTTGGTCGGCTCTATCGCTCATCGCCCTCATTGGCGGTACCGGCTTGTTGTTTGCCATATATGGTCGTTGGTCGCGCACCATCGGTTGGCATGGCGAAGAAGCCCCAGTCCTTGACTTCCGCCAGCCGGATGAAGTTAAGCTCACCCCCTCCCAGAAGGCAGCTGGACTCTTCTTCATCACGATTATTGTTCTATTCCTCCTGCAAGCCTTGGTGGGCGCTCTCACCGAGCACTATCGCGTTGAAATAGACGGGTTCTTCGGTATCAATATGGGTGAGCTACTGCCCTACACCGTGTCTCGAACGTGGCACGTACAGCTCTCCCTCTTCTGGACGGCTGCAGCGTTCCTAGCTGGTGGTATCTTCATTGCCCCGCTTATTACCCGCAAAGAGCCGAAGAAGCAAGGTCTACTCACCGTCGTCCTCTTCGTGGCCGTGGTTATTGTGGTGCTCGGTTCGCTTCTCAACGAATGGTTCTCGCAAAAGGGCTGGATACCCGAGAACACTATCTTTGCGCAGCAGTGGGAGTACCTTGATCTGCCGCGTTTCTTCCAGATTCTGCTCACCGCTGGTATGTTCATCTGGATTGTCATTGTTTGGCGTACCCTTAGCTCACGCCTCAAGAGCGGGAAGAAAACCTCCATGCCTTGGTTGTTCCTCTTCTCAGGTCTAGCAATTCCGATGTTCTACGCCGTAGGTATGCTCGCTGGTCAGCGCACCCATTTCTCAGTCGCCGAGTTCTGGCGCTTCTGGGTGGTACACCTGTGGGTTGAAGACTTCCTCGAACTCTTCACCACTGTGATGGTCGCCTACGTCTTCGTACTCTTGGGTGTGGTGCGCGAGCGCATCGCTATCTCCATTATCATGATGGATGCAGTGCTCTACTCCGCCGGTGGTGTGGTTGGTACTATGCACCACACCTACTTCGCTGGTACTCCTTCGGAACAGATGGCATTCGGTGCGTTCTTCTCGGCAGCAGAGGTTATTCCGTTGACCTTCCTGACTGTTGAGGCGTGGGGCTTCATGCAGTTGGGGGCTCGCCAGTACTCCAATCGCACCAAGCCGTTCCCGCATCGTTGGGCTGTGATGTTCCTTATTGCTGTAGGCTTCTGGAACTTCTTGGGTGCAGGTGTCTTCGGATTCCTGATCAACCTGCCGGTTGTTTCGTACTACGAAATCGGCACCGCACTCACCGCAAACCACGCGCACGGCTCTATGATGGGTGTGTACGGTATGTTGGCACTGGCCTTCGCGGTGTTTGCGTTGCGTTACCTGATTCCTGAGAATAAATGGCCTGAGAAGGGGCTAAAGTTCTCATTCTGGGCCTTGAACATCGGGCTGATCTGGATGGTCTTCATTTCGCTTCTGCCGCTGGGTGTCGCTCAGTTGTATAAGTCCGTGGGTGAAGGCTACTACGAGGCCCGTTCCTTCGCGTTTATTCACGATGGTTCAACTGTGATTATGGATTGGCTGCGCTTACCGGGCGACGTGATCTTCTTGGCTGGTATCATCCCGCTGATCAAACTCGCATGGTTGGGTATAACTTCGTACTTCTCACAGAAGAACAAAGAAACTGTTCTGGAGCTCCCCGAGCCGCCGCTATACGAGTTGGTGGATGACGAGCGTATTGCCGAGTTTGCGGGTGCTAAGGCTGCTGACGAGCTTCCCGAACAGACCAGTCCGTACCGTAGCGATCGTCGAGGCTGACTATCATGCCTGAGCAAATTGCCGGAGTATCCCTGATGGTGTGGCTATCCAGCGTTTATGCGCTGGGGCTAGTCGCCGTCGGGTGGGGCTTCGATATTCTTGCTAAGCGCACAAGCCAACGTTTCGTGGCATCCCGGACTTTCGGGTTCACCTACCACGAGAGTAACGATGCGTGGCTCTGCCCCGAGGATCAGTGGCTATGGCCGGTAGCGTTTGATACGGATAATCGTGTGATGCGCTACCGCGCCAAGCCGAGCGTGTGCAATACCTGTCCTATTAAGGACACTTGCACCGTCTCGTCTAATGGGCGTGAACTTACGCGTGAAGTTGATGAGTGGCCTTACTCGGAGTCGGGTAAGTTCCATCGCGGTCTTGCCGTGACGGTTGCGCTTTTCGGTCCTATTATCGTGGGTGCTACGGCTCTGGCCTGGCATGCTCCCTTGGAGCTGCTGGTGGAAGCCGCCGTTATTGTGGCTTGCTTGTCACTCACCTATCCCCTAGCCATCAAGCTCATCAAATCGCCTGAGAACTTTGTGGCAGATCCTAAACATATTCCTGGGTCTACTGCGGATGAATCGGTGGCGGTTAAGATGGATAGGTTTGCCGCCAAGTGGGGCGGTATTGGCAATGAGCGTAAGCGCCGCACCGACGATGCTCGTAAGCAGATAATCTCTACTGCAACTTTGCCTGTGCGTTCTTCGCAGATTGATCCTGATCGTCCGGCGTGGAGCGGCGAGGGGACTTCTACCCCACGTCTGCATAAAACTACCGCAGAGGTTATTCAGGAGCAGAATCTCGAAGAAGTCTCTCGTTAGTGTGAGGATGCGCGCCCCGGTTTCTAAGGTACCGTCGTTGATGAATTGGTAACCTAGAGATCGGGGTGCGTATTGTCACCGCATCTAGATTTTTTCTCAGCACGCATCTACACAGGTCATTCCTACTGACCGTTACCAACATATTTTTTAGAGGACATGATGGATTCTCTTACCGTTCTTTCGATTGTTATTCCGATTCTTGTAATCGTTGCTTTTCTGATTATTCGTACCCTTCGGGTCATCCCTGAATATCAGCGCGGTATTTCTTTCCGCTTCGGTCATCTGCGTTCCGAGCTAAAACCTGGCATTAACCTGGTGGTTCCGCTCATCGATTCGCTGCAGCGCGTGGACATGCGTGTGATTACGCTGACCATTCCCCCGCAGGAAGTTATCACAAAAGATAACGTTCCTGCGCGCGTGAACGCGGTAGTACTTTTCCGTGTGATTAGTGCAAAAGACGCCGTACTTGAGGTCGAAAACTACCCGATCGCTACTTCTCAGATCGCTCAGACTACACTACGTTCGTTGTTGGGGCGTGTGGATCTTGATACTTTGCTGGCGCATCGTGATGATTTGAATGCGGATTTGCAGAGCATTATTGATTCACGCACCCGCCCGTGGGGTATTAAAGTCGAGCTGGTTGAGATCAAGGATATTGAGATTCCTGAGGCCATGCAGCGCGCAATGGCTCGTGAGGCTGAGGCTGAGCGTGAACGCCGCGCCAAGATCATTTCGGCACGTGGTGAGCTTGAGGCTTCATCTCAACTTAAGGAGGCTTCTGACATTCTCAGTGATTCACCAGCTTCGTTACAGTTGCGGTATTTGCAGACTCTCTTGGAGTTGGGCGCTGATCAGAATTCGACGGTTGTTTTCCCGCTTCCGCTGGATATTGTGGGACCGCTTATGGGGGCTTTGAAGGGTGCTTCTCACGAAGAAAAGTAACAGCAGCCTTCGATAAATATCACAGAATTATCCGGAACAGTTCTTTCCTACAGACTCGGGAAATATAGCTTGTTCCGGATATTTCTTTAACCTATTCACCTCAGGGCGTAGAAATCATGAAAATAAGCAAGGAACCTAGCAGCTCTACTTGAGGCTCGATATATTGGATTCCTAACTTTCCTGTTTATCGCACACAGATTGGATTTATCATGTCAAAGATTCTTGTTATTTCAGGTCACCCGAACCTGCCAGATTCCACCGCAAATAAGACGGTTCTTGATGCCGTAAAAAACCATTTTGGCGATGCGATAAACATGCGTGAACTCGACAAACTGTACGTGAATGGTAAATTCGATGTCTCAGCCGAGCAGAAGGCACTCGCGGAAGCAGATATCGTGGTGCTTCAGTTCCCTGTGTACTGGTATTCGGTGCCGGGCTTGCTGAAACAGTGGATTGATGACGTTTTCGAGTACGGCTTCGTATACGGTTCGCAAGGCACGGCGCTGCGCGGTAAGAAGCTCTTGATTTCTGCGACTGCGGGAGCTCCCGAGAATATGTACCGTGATGCTTTGCCGTATGAGCTCACAACCACATACGCCGATTTTGGGAATACTGCCGCTTTCACGGGTATGGAGTTGGAAGAACCTATTTTCAGCTACGGCGCATCAAGCGATCCGGGGAATACCGCAGCGGTACGGGCTATTGGTGAGAATCATGGCACCAAGCTCATCGCTAGGTTAGAATCCTTGCGGGCTTAGTATATTGCGGTTGCTATTTTCTTTTTCGGCTCCATCGCATTAGGTATTTATCATGCATTTTATGGGTAATGTTGTGCATCGTACACCTTCTGGAAAACTAAAAGCTTGTTAGCAGTATGTATTAGATTCGGCATAATGTTCACAGGCAGACATAGAGAATAGCGTGCTAATATACGAAGGTGGCAAACTTGAGCTTATACTTGAATCAGCACTCACAAGCTCATGATTCTGATGTTTACTAGATTGGATGACTATGTCTAATATCCTGATTATTTCGGGGCACCCTGACCTTACGACTTCTAACGCTAACAAGGCTATTCTTGATGCCGTGCGGGCACGGTTCGGCGATAACGTCAAGATTCGTGAGCTCGACAAGCTGCGTGTAAACGGTAAGTTTGACGTACCTGCTGAGCAGAAGGCACTTGTGGAAGCAGACGTCATCGTTCTGCAGTTCCCGGTGATGTGGTATTCAATTTCTTCTCTGCTGAAGCAGTGGATTGACGACGTTTTCGAGTACGGCTTCGCGTATGGAGAAAACGGCACCGCTTTGCAGGGTAAGAAGCTTCTGATCTCTGCAACCGCTGGCGCTATTGAAGATGTCTACCGCACCATGCTGCCACGCGACGTATCTGCCACGTTGACCGAGTTTGAGAACACTGCAGCGTTTACCGGTATGCCTCTTGAGGAGCCACTATACAGCTACGGCACCACTGGCGACCCCGATAACCCCGCTGTTGCTCGCGCCATCGGTGAGGATCACGGCAAGCGTCTCATTGAGCGTCTGGAGGCTCTGGGGGCATAGTCCCTTCTACGTGCTAAAAAGGCTCTTTATCCGAATCAAGCGGTGAAAAATACGCTTTATATGGATAAAGAGCCTTTTTTACTTTTTCGCGTGGGGCCGGACGGTGTGAGTTTACCGCAACGCTCTATGAGCCTGGTCGAAAAAGTCACGTTCATATAGGCATGCGCTCATATATGCCTGCGCGGCGGCAACACGCTGACTGGGGGAAGCCTGCTCAAATGCTTCCTCAACAACCGCCACGCAGCGGCGCACATCTGCAGCAAACTCTTCGCTGCCATACACCGAAATCCAGGCATTGTACGGATGTTCCTCGTGGGTTTTCTCCAAGAGCCGGTAACCGATCTCAAGGTACAGCCAGTAGCATGGAAGCGCCGCAGCTGCGCCCACCACATAATCCTCGCCAGCAGCAGTAGCACGTAAAAAGTTCGTGTACCCCATTGTCACTGCCGAAGGTGCACCACGCCGAATACCCCCCTGCTCCGCAGGAATAGCGGGATGCGCCGCCAACCATTCATCGTGCAAAAGCGATTCCTCAACAATTGCCGCCTGGGCACCCGCAGCCCAATGCACCTGACCTTGCGGTGAGGTGGCACGTGCCGAAAGAGTAGCTAAGGCGCGAGAATACTGGGCAAGGTACTGCGCATCTTGGTCTAAATAGAAGCCGAATAAATCCTCGTCAAGCGTGCCGTCGCCCAGCCCGCGAATAAAGGGCAAATCGAGAATGTCACACCAAATATCACCGGTAGCTTGCCACAGGGCGGCAGTCCACGGACCCGCCGGGGCTACCTTCGACTCTGGGGATTTCCGCTGCGCAGGTTTCACCAAATTCTTGGGGCTCTCGCCCGTAAGATTTTTATCAGCGTATAAGTGCTCCCACGGTTTCGTATCGGCTGCATGTTCCAAACGGCGAGCACGTGCCTGATGATCGACCGGTCCGTGACCCTGCCCGCTGCCCACGTGCAGTTCCTCACCCGCGATAATAGCCTCGTTGAGCCACCGGGTGCTCCAAGCCAGCGCGTTCGTGAGTACTCGTACACTCAGCTCATTATTGCCATTCACAAGAGCAAGTCCAAGGCGGGTAGCAAGACTTGATGAGAGTGAGCACCCGGTACCGTGGGTATTCTTTGTCTGGACGCGAGTGGTAGCCACATGTGTATGAGTTCCATTAGGGAAAACAGCCGAGTTTCCAGCGTCCTCCCCCGTCAGGTGACCGCCCTTAACAATCACGGTCGTGCCAGTGCTCCCCGCGAGCTGAGCCGCCTGGTGATGCGCCTCCTTCAAAGTCTGGGCAGGGTTGCTCTCACAAAGCACCGCGAGTTCGGCGATATTCGGAGTGATAACATCTGCCTGCGCCACCAATTCGCGCAGTGCCTGCTCAGCGTCTTGACTAATCAGGCGATCGCCGCTGGAGGCAACCATCACCGGATCAAGTACCACCACTGGTACCGGATGTTCTGCAAGCCAGGTCTTGACGGTGGTGATAGTTTCAACATCGCCGAGCATACCAATTTTAACGGCATCCACAGTCACATCGTCGAAAACTGCCGCAAGCTGTTCCTGTAAAAACTCGGTAGGTGGAGCAAAAATGCTGCGAACCCCTTGTGTATTCTGTGCGACAAGCGCGGTTGTGGCGCACATACCGTAACCACCGCTTGCGGCAATAGACTTGAGATCAGCCTGGATTCCAGCACCGCCTGTAGGGTCGGTTCCGGCAATGGAAAGCACACGAGGCGTAGATGTGTTTAATAGCGTCATAGCTATAAGTCTCCTTGGGATGGGCGTGGCATCGCTGCAAACGCACCACGCTATCTAGATAATGATGAATCGGGTGTTTCAGAAAGAAGGTTAAGGCTGCTCTGCCACGGTTCGATATCCCTTCGCTAGTTCTAACTAGAGCAGGTTCAATGGGTATATCTCAGCTCCAGACAACAGCGCCGTGCTGTGTATCCGTTACAAAATGGAGCACCCCATATCGCGTTTTCACTGTAGCATATGCTGTTGGGCTCAATAGGTTCACGGACTTTATGTGTCATTGCCGTGCACATATCTCTAAGTTTTGGTAATTTTCAAACTCTTATAAAGTAATATTTCTTATTCTTGACATGTAACAGTACTGTTGAAAAGGGTCGCGCTCCCCTGCGGCCTGCTGTATATTCACCCAACCACGAAAGTTCACTGATGAGCATTCCTGCCCTTAGGCACAATAGTGTGCCTCAAAAAGTCCTCAACCGTCGTGCCTTGATAGCCTTCGCATCGGGGATCTGCGTTACTGAGTTCCTGACCGCTTGCGGAGAGCAAGCACATGAGACGGCACCTGCTCGTGCCGAAGCATCCAACACTACAGACGGTCGCTCCAGCCCACATGGTACCGAATCTGCCTCACCTGAGGCACAGGCGCATCCGACCTTCACTAAGGGTTATTCTGGTGGCTCTGAAGCGCCCAAAGGTGAGTACCGTCCTGCAGACGAAAAAGGACCCGCGCAGAACGTCCCCAAGCCCAAAAAGCCCGAAGATATTGGGATTGAGACACCGGAGGCGCTTATGCACTTCATCGATTATTGGAATGCTTTAGGAAACTACGCTACCCAAACCGGAGATGTACAAACTTACGCAGATTACACTGCCGCAGGGTACAAAGAAGTTGAAAAATTCTGTAACCATATGCAGCGTCTGTACGATAAGGGAGGCTGGGTCGTAGGAGGCACTCGCAAGATTGTCGCCGATCCCTCAACTTTACGTTCGCCCAGCGATCATGTGTACCTCATTGTTGGCAGAATAATTTCGAATGATTACGTTATCTTAGATAACGAGCAGTACAAAACGTTCTCATTCCCCGCTTCTCAAGAAAACGACAATATTCTTGAGTTTGGTGTTGTATTCCAGACAAGTAATGGCCATTGGTCATTTGCTGGTACAGAGAAACTTGATGTCAATGTCAAATAAGAAATACATCTTCTGCGTCACAACGTTGCTCTTTCTCTGTCCAACACTATCTATGTCTGCCTTCGCTACTGATTATTCTGGCGATGCTAAAGGAGGAAAAATAACAGTCATTGGGCGGTCTTCTTCATCCAATAAACCTGACCAGCAAGGACCTAATGAATATGAGCAATCTGAATTTAACAGATATCAGAGCCAAGAAGCACCCATAGTTACACCTGATACAGGCTCTAACGCTCCCGCAACCGTGAGTAGTGTAGGAAATACCTTCGATGTCTACAATGGCAATGCTTCTAAAGATGCGCCCTGTATCTACCAAGGGAAACCCGGTAAAGTAGCCCGTGTGCCCCTACCCATTGACGATTCAGGCAACTATAAACAATACGGTGTCGTTCAGTCAGGAAACGGCGGTATAGCGTGCGTTCCCAACGATCCTGCAGACCAAAACACACCTGAAAACGAACCTACTGCCGATAACGCCCAAGTTCGCACCCAAAAGATAGAGCACCAGGTTCGGGAGCAACTCGCCGAACTTACCACCACAAAACCCGCACTACATTTCGACGGGCATGAGCCCCACGTCAATACCGGGATCAACACAAACTTCTATGTGACCGGTGTTAAAACCGAAGCACGTGATACTACTATCCTCGATGAAGAAGTCACGATAGAAGCTGTTCCCGTTGCCTATACCTATGAGTACGGTGCCGGCGACCCTGTGTACACAACGCGGGATTCAGGAACCGCGCAAGGCTCTGTCTGGGACAAGAGCAAACGTAACTTTAAACCCACCGACACCAGCTATGCTTTCAAAGAATCCGGCAACTATCATGCTTACGTTACTGTCACCTATCAGGGTCGGTACCGTCTCAAAGGTGGGGACTGGAATATTGTTGGTTCGCTTACGGTTCGCAGTGATCCCACTCTAGTACGCGTGTGGGATACCGAGGTGCATTCTGTAGGTAAAACCTGCCACGAAGACCCTGGTGCTCGAGGATGCCCAGCACATCCGGATGAGCCCGATCGGAATAATCCGAATCCAAAGTTAACGCAGCCTGACCCGGTGACAGGGCAGCATTGGCATCGCGATGACTCGGGAGCAGGCGATACCGAATGGCGGCTCCATAAGAAAAAATAAATCCCAACCAATTCTATAACCTGTCCGAGCGTCGTACACTTTTCTTCTCTATCGTGCCGTTGTGCCCATCTACGAGAAGGACAGAGAGTGTACGGTTCTTGACTATCATCTTCTAGGTCAGAGCGAAAATCTCAGCGGGCGTGCCCTCAGCGGTAATCATGCCTTCCTGAAGCAAAACGGCGCGGTCTGCCAGGGATGCGATACGCGCATCGTGCGAGATAATCAACACAGCACGATTCGCGAGCACGGCCTGTAATGATTCGGTCGCGTCCACAAGCTCAAGCTGGGTGGTCGATTCATCAAGAATCACCGCGTGAGGGTTTGCCGCGACGATGCGCGCTAAAGCAAGCTGCTGAATCTGGTCACGGGTGAGTTCGTGCTCTCCCGTACCGATACGCGTCTTCAACCCTTGGGGAAGCTCACGCCACCAACGAGCGCTAACAGCATCCAGAGCTTCACCGATCTGTTTCTCGGTGGCTTCTGGTACTACAGCGGTGAAATTATCAATAACGGTACCAAAGAAAATATGTGCTTCTTGGGTACAAACCAGTAGTCGCGGCCTACCATCTTCGTACTTGTCAGTTGGAAATTCCCCATTGCCAACTGGTTTTCCCAGCACACGGATTGTACCGTCAAGCGCACTCAAGGAACCGCCGATGAGCCTTGCAAGCGTGGTTTTTCCAGAGCCAGAACGCCCAACTAACGCTAAGCACTCCCCAGGCGCAATCTTTAGATTAATATCAGTCAGTACAAGCGCATCTGAAGAATAACCGTACGACACATGGGAGCACTCGATTACATGTGTGGTATTCCCCAAAGTTTCATGATGTTGTGCTCTACGAATATCTTTGCGCCGAGCACGCTGCACTTGCGCCAGATTAATAATCCCGAACACGCGCCCCATATTAACCAGCATTATGCGTATATTGCCCACGTGATGCCCCAAAATATCCGCCATAGTTCTCAAGCTGAAAACCATAATGGATGCAGTCGCCAAGGCACCCCAGGTTGCCCACCCTTGCATGACGCAGAAGGACCCCCAGAGCAAGCAGATAACGGTAGGGAACCACGCATTCAGAGCATCAAGCGTGTAATAATTCTGGCGTATACGCACCATCTTGAGTGTAGCCCGATAACGCCGATCGTTATCAGCCTCGAATGTTTCGTTGCGAGCATCATGCACCCCAAGTTCACGAATGGTGGATGCGCCCCGGACGTTCTCGGTCAGCACGCTATTAAGCTCGCTCGTAATCTCCTGCACGCTCTGATTTTCACGGGCAAGACGCGGCAGAAAATATCCCATCAACACGCCCAAGCCGATAATCATAGGCAAGAAGATAACGCTCAGAGGTACGCTGAGTGCGGCAAGTGAAACCATAGAAACTACGAAATACAGAATCACAAAAAGAATTTCGAGCAGGTCAAAGCTGACGGCGTTCGAGGCTGAAGACAGGTCATCAGTCACTCGTGTGAGCAGGTCACCGCTGCCGGATTCCTCGACGGTTCGCGCATCAAGATCTAGAGTTGCATCGATGGTATCTATACTTGCTTGGCGTGTTACGAGGGCGCCAAGACGGGCGGCGCTGTACATAGCCAAAAGCATCACGATGGCTTGAGCAACAGTAGCGGCAAGAATGATCAATACAGGTTTCCACGGAAATTGCGCATACTTACCAGCCACAACGTCGTCAACAGTTGCACCAATCTGCAGAGGCACTACCGCGCCCATGACGCTGCTCAACACATAAACCATAAAAGTGAAGAACGCACGCCCTCTATAACGCACAATATAGGAACCCATTTTCTGCACAACCACACGGGATGGTTCGGTTGGTAACTTAGACATGATTTACCCTCTGGGTTTCGATATTGTTATCTCGCGCAATACGCCGAGATACTTCTGCAGTTGTCGAAATAACGTAAATAGTCTCAAAACTCGCAAGCAGCCCAGGATAGAGCTCTGGCGCTGTAGGCGTGCCCACGCATTCCTCAAGTCTGTCGTAAATATATTTCTGGCTTGGCTCGTCCACAGAATTAAGGGGCTCAGTCAAAATGAGTATTTGGGTGTCCTGAGCGAGCGCACGTGCGAGAGCTAAACGTTGGCGTTGTCCGCCCGACAGGTTAGCCCCTTCGCTAGTGATCAGCGCTTCAAAATATTCATCTGGATTTCGCCCACCCAAACGGTAAGCAATTTCGCTAGAGTCTGTTATCTGAAGGAGAGCTTCATCTTTCGCTTGCGCAGCCACAGTATCTTCGGGCGGTACGGTGCCCAGACGTAGGTGATTCCGCAGAGTTCCGGCGAAAATCATAGGGTTAGGCTCACTTAGTAGAATTCGCTGTTTATCCGGCAGTTTTTCGGCAGCGAGCGCACGCACATGTTCGACAAGCGATTCTGCATACTCTTGAGCAGTCAGCTGCCAATGCCGAGGATTGATGTATACGATGCGCGTGTTGCTTGCCTTTGCGGGAACCTGCGGGATATCGACGACCGGCATATCGTGTTCTTTCTCATGGCTCACATATGCTTCAAGTTCGGTATCTGTTCGCGGTTCTTTGAGCACACCTTGACGTACCCCGGCGTACCCTTCAAGCCGAGCAACTTTAGCCAGCCCCACCTTGGCGTAACGCCATTCGGTGAGAAAGTTTTGTGAAATCCAGACGGGCCCACCCATCATGGCGATAATAGAAGCAACCGTTACTAGGGAAGCAGCTGGAACATCAGGTACCCAGCGTCCGTTCTCAACATGTCCCGTCAGCGCGAAACCAATACCAAGCAGGGTGACTGTTCCGCTGAGGAATACGCGGATAAGGAACATCCAGCGATGAGTTTTCTCATATTCCATGAGAGCATCGAAAACATCATCTGCTCCCTGGTGATAGCGCTCGCGCATTTGCTGTTCAGCGCCCAGTCCCGTGATGGTGCGTAGTCCCGTTGCTATATCTGAGGCACGCGAAGAATTTTCACCATCTTTCGCGCGGTATACGCCCACTTTACTTTCCATGAAGGTGGAGTATTTCGCCAGAACCCATATCACTAAGGCTGTTCCGGTAAGAGTCACCGCAGCAGTGAGCGGACTAATGAGCCACAACTGTATAGCGCCTAAAGTTGCGATAATCATGGCGTTGGTGAAGAGAGGGATTGAGAAGAATACTGCGCTGATACGGCGCACGTCTTTGCTCATAACGGTAACCATCTCACCCGCATTGTTCTTATGCGCTGCGCGGTTGAGCAGGGCGTTAATATAGGTGCGCCAGTCGCGGTCTAGCTCGGCACCAAATTTCATGGATGCGCCCCACCCAAAGTATTCGTTGAGCGCGATAAACCCGATGGAGACGACAACGACCCAAAACAGCAGCCAGGCATCAGCCGTGTGTCCTGCGATTTGGCGGTTGATAAAAGTGCCCACGACAACGGGAATGCCGATAGCGCCTATACCCGCAGTAGTTTCGCCAAGCATGGGGATAACCCAACGGTACCAGGGATATGTATAACCGGGGGCACTCACACGTAAAGATACCCGATTTTTTAGGTCATCGTCAGAAATACCTACCTTGGGAGTTTGTGAGGACTGTGTAGGATTTTTCTGCTGGTGCTGTGTCGTCTTTGTACTAGTGGGAGCTTCTTCTGTACTTCTTTGGTGATGCTGCTCATCCACGTTCGCCATATGTGCCTCGCTTATACCCTCTATTTCATTAAATATTGAGGCTAACACATTTACCTTATATATGTGACATGTTGCATTGCAGATTTTATAGTTTTCTACTGTACCGCTTATTTTCACGAGGGCCTACAGAAAACTAGCTACGATAGTTTTGTAGACAATCTAGATGAAACATACACAGCATGGGATGTCACGCAGTAATTTTTGGCGCGAAGACTCAAGATGCTGATTCAATACGTTCATGTGCCGCGGTAGAGTACATTCTCTACTCCACGGTTCGATAGTTCTTGCGCAAGCGCCACAATTTTCTCCGGGGTGACATCGTGAATATCCGATGAGGTTTCAAGAAGTATTCCCTGATACAGGGGTTTTCCTAAGTCGCTGATTAGTTCGCATACTGCTGGTTCGCTGAAATAGGTTTTCTATCCTAGAGATGGTGTATACGCTTCTCTTTTCGGTACAGCACGTAACCAAGTGGTTGTCGTCCATGTGGCTAAGTGCGGTGACCAACAACGAATAATTGTTTCTAGCAGTTGGTGGCCGGCTTCAAGAGTGAGTTCTCCCTTTGAAGATTCTGGCACTTCGGGGCTCCGCCAAAATTTGATAAGGACATAGTTTTTAAAATTCTTATTGTCGTTTTGTATTCCTACGCATCCTTGGACAATTATTGGGAGCGGCCCTAGATATTCCAGGTTAAAGTAGTACCCAAATGAGGCGTCTGCGTCTGGAGTTTTTGCGCCCTCTAGCTGGCCCAGTAGCAGATCAGTCAGTCCGGGAGTAGAATTTTCAACATTGGCCCCTAGCCGCTGAGGAGCTTCACGCATGATACGCTAGTGTCCACCCGGGTACAATGACTCAAACGAGGTCATAAAATGGTGAAGTTCTGACACACAATCATCAAGAGTATTTTTCCTTGCGGTCGCCCAGTATCCCGCTATTTGTGTGTCCTTTAAGGATATTCTCATGCTATATTGCGTACTCCTTATCAGAAGGGAAACTAACCGCACTTCGCTATACGCAAGTCTAACAGTCAGAGGGGTTTCTGCTAGCGTAAAAAATGACCATAACCTAAGTTTCCTGCGGCGTGTATATCTTGCGCAACGCAATAGTTACCCAATATTGTGCGCATCGCTGATTTTGACGGGTTCTGCTAATTCTCTGCCCCTAGACTCGGTAAACTTGAAGCACCATGAGCATTCTTGAATACCTTTCCCTCAAACTCGCGGAGAATCCCGGCGGTTACAACCGGCGCGACTATACTGGCAATCCGCTCACCCCGGATGAAATCTATGAGGCGTTCATCGGGTGGATCTCCAGCCGAGGCATGACACTTTACCCAGCTCAAGATGAAGCTGTCTTGGAAATTGCGGCGGGGAATAACGTGGTGCTGGCTACCCCTACAGGATCGGGTAAATCTACAGTGGCGGTGGCGGCGCATTTTACCGGTTTGGCGACTGGGCAGCGTTCCTACTACACCGCACCCATCAAAGCGCTTGTTTCCGAGAAGTTCTTTGATCTTATCGAGATTTTTGGTGCCGAAAATGTCGGTATGATTACCGGGGATTCGGCTATTAACGCGGATGCCCCCATTATCTGTTGTACCGCCGAGATCCTGGCGAATATTACTCTGCGCGAGGGTAAGTCTGCGGATGTCTGCCAAGTCATTATGGATGAGTTCCATTTCTACTCTGACCCACAACGCGGCTGGGCATGGCAGCTGCCGCTTTTAGAGCTTCCACAGGCGCAATTCTTGCTCATGAGCGCGACCCTAGGCGACACCACGCGCTTCCAGGAAGAGATGACGACGCTCACCGGCCGCGAAAGCGTGCTGGTTGCCAGTAGTGAACGTCCAATTCCGCTTCATTTCTACTACTCAACCGACCCCATTCAGGAAGCGGTTCAGGAGCTTGTGCAGACTAAGCAAGCCCCCGTCTACATTGTTCATTTTTCGCAGAAGGCCGCCCTGGAACAGGCAAACGCGCTGCTGTCGGTAGCTATTGCTTCAAAGGAGGAGAAAGAGCAGATCGCGCAGCTTATTGCGAAGTTCAGGTTTGGCCCGGGTTTCGGCAAGGCGCTGAATAAACTGGTGCGGGCTGGTATCGGTATTCACCATGCGGGAATGCTCCCTAAATATCGTCGTCTTGTGGAGAGGCTTGCGCAGGCTGGGTTGTTAAAGGTTATTTGCGGTACCGATACCTTGGGCGTAGGCATTAACGTGCCTATTCGCACTGTACTTATCACGGCCTTGTCGAAGTTTGATGGGTCGAAGAACCGTCGCCTGCGCGCACGTGAATTTCACCAAATCGCGGGACGTGCCGGTCGAGCTGGTTTTGATACCGCTGGTACCGTAGTGGTGCAGGCGCCCGAACACGATATAGAAAATGCGCGCCTATTGGCCAAAGCACAGGCGAAGTTCGGTGACGATACAAAGAAGATTAATCAGTCACTGTCGTCTAAACGCAAGAAAGCGCCGGAAGGTTTTGTGGGTTGGTCAGAGAAGACCTTCGATCAGCTGGTCGCGGCAGAGCCTGAGCCGTTGACCTCTTCGTTCGATATTACCCACTCAATGCTTTTGAACCTGATGCAGCGCCCTCAGAACCCGGTGGTCGCAGCCTATCGCATTCTTCAGGAGAATCACGAGCCTCCGCAGCGTCGCCGGGAACTTTTGCGTAAAGCCGTCAGTATCTATAAGGAACTACTGACCGGCAGGGTTATTGAGCGCACAGATACCCCAGATGAGCATGGCTCATACCTGCGGCTTACCGAAGATTTACAGGATAACTTTGCTTTAAATCAGCCACTTTCGGCATTCGCGGTGGCAGCCATTGAACTTTTGGATCCTGATTCTCCCAACTATGCTTTAGATGTTCTTTCGCTGATTGAGGCAACTTTGGAACCGCCTCACCTGGTGCTATATGCACAGGAGCGTAAGGTTAAGAACGAGCTTTCAGCGCAGCTGAAGGCAGACGGTGTGGAGTATAACGAGCGTATGTATGAGCTCGATCAGGTAACCTACCCTCAGCCTCTCACTGAGTTAATCGAGCAGGCATACACTACGTATCAGCAGTCGGCACCCTGGGTGGCACGCTTTGAGCCGCATCCAAAATCTGTGGTGCGTGATATGTACGAGCGCGCTATGGGCTTCAACGACTTTGTGCAGTACTATGCGTTAGAACGTGGTGAGGGCGTGCTGTTACGTTACCTTTCAGATGCGTATAAGGCGCTGCGGCAAACGGTACCCGAGTCGGCCGTCAACGATGATCTTGCGGAGATTATCGAGTGGCTGGGTGAACTAGTGCGCCAAACCGACTCATCGCTGGTGGACGAGTGGGAGAAACTTGCCGCTGGCGAGGACACTGCATCCTTGGCAGCCGATCGTGCCGCCGCCGAGATTAAGGATGATACTCCCCCAGCCGTCACGAAGAATGTACGCGCGTTCCGGGTGATGGTACGCAATGCTCTCTTCCGCCGTGTGGAGCTTTTCGCCGATGAGCGAGAGAACATACTTGGGGAACTAGATGAGGCCTCAGGATGGGATGCTGACGCTTGGGCGGATGCGATGGATGACTATTTTGATGCCTACGACGATATCTATACGGATGCTGAGGCTCGCTCCCCTAAGCTCGTTCAAATTGACGATGATGTGCGGGAACATCCTGGCGTATGGAAAGTACAGCAGACCTTTGCTGATCCTGAGGACAACTTCGACTGGGGTATTCGGGCGGAGGTAACTCTTGCTGCCTCCGATGATGCTGGTTACCCAGTTCTGAAGATCCTAAGTGTGGGTGAATTCTAAAATATGTGCGATCAGCTGCGTACTTTCAATGCATTGTTTAAACATTTCATAATCCAATAAAACGATTCCAGTGCTAATAGAGTTCGCATAGCCTTAAACTATCGAGAGTAGGATTGCCCCCCCGCGTCTATAAAATTATCCTCTTCCACATCATTTTGCGCCGTCATACATTGCAAATAGCTTGCGTAGTTTGATGTACTTATAGTCCACATACCGCGTTTATCGAACACGCTCATTTTCCAAATATGAAGAATAGTTTCTTTACTTAGAAAAATATGTCACAAATCACAAATTTCCGCCAAAGTGCCTAAATTTCTAGAATATTTAGTATCTTACATCACAAAAACTTCTATAAATCTTAAATTTTTTGTGATCTGAAACAAATTTTATGGAAGTGCACTACCAAAATCTCTCTGCATTTCCGACCACTACAATCTTCAACCACGTAAACTATAGATACAGTTACGATTCAAAACACACAGATAACAAGAATCTAACCTTAATATCAGCATATATTCTGCCAAGTATATACTTATACCTGACATATATTGTTGATTACAGATTAAGGTTCGCCTATGTAATTCTTTGCGTCTGTTGTGCTCAGTAACGCATCCCGGAATTTGCTCTGATAGGCAAACAGGGAAAGACAGTATCACTACATCTCAGACATTTAGGATTATCATACGTGGCAAGCTCAATTTCTAGACGTCGTGTTATTCAGGGCACCACATGGGCAACCCCCATTGTTATCGCCAGCTCCGCCGTTCCTGTATACGCATCATCCCGCGAAAAATGCGTTCCCGACATTTCTGTCCCGGTTAACCAGAACCTCACTAATGATGGGTCATCTACCCTAGAAGCTTTCACCATTCCTGCTGGTGTTGAAACCGTTACTTTCCGCATTACTGGCGGTGTGGGCGGCTCTTACCGCGGTCTTGCAATGCATGGTTCCGGCGGCCGAGGCGCACTCATTACTGGGACTCTTGCGGTCAAGGAGAATGACGTTCTCAAGTTTGTTCTTGCTGGGGGCGGCGCCTATAACCGCGATAAGCCAACGGAACCAGGTAAGGGCTGGGCTAACGGCGGTTCACACGGACCATCCTACAAAACGACCGACGCACGCACCGTTAAATTCTTTGAAGGCCCCAACACTGCCGAGGAATACTACGGCCCTACGGGCGGTGGCGCATCTGCGGTATTCCTCAATGACAAACTCATTGCCGTCGCCGGTGGAGGTGGCGGAGCGGGAACTAGGTTCTACTCCTACACCGTATGGAACGATATGCAGTCCGGCCCCCAGCCCAAAGAGTTTCTCCCTCTCGTTCTTGAAACAACCGAAGCTGCCCAAGGCGGCAGCGGCGGCGCTGGAAACGGCGCAAATGGCAGCTCATTCTCTGAGATCTACAAGTTCTTCCCTGGTCCCAGCATAAGAGCAAACGGTGGTTTTGCGGGAGAGAATGGTAAGGGTGGTGCTGGCGCAGCAACAGGTGGTCTGCGCAATATGGATTCCAATGCTTCCATTGTTTTTGCAACTAACGATGAAAACGACGTATTTTACGAGGATGTAGCTGGCAAATCGGGTGAAGACGCTACCCTTGACAGAAATAGCCTCGGCAATAACGGCGGCACAGGTGGTGGCAGCGTAGTTGGTCGCGCCTTTGTCGATAACCGTCAGTTTACCCACAAATATCTGCACCAGGGCGCGCTTGTGCACTCCTCAACCGGTGGCGGGGGTTACGGCGGGGGCGGCTCTGGCTCCGTAACAACCGCAGGTGCTTATGCTTCTGATCAGCGCTGGGTTAAATACGACCGAGGCGGCTGGGCTCCTGTTGGTGCTGCCGCTGTGTCTGGCGGCGCGGGTGCGGGCGGTTCATACCTAACCCATGACGATGCTCTCCTTGAAGGGCAGATCCTACCGGATCTGGCCACCCGTCCGGCTACTGCTTTGAGCCGTATTAACGCAGTAGCAGAACTTTCTTGGTGCCGCCTCCCCAACAACGAGGACCCCAAGAAAGAAAACTCGGATAATAAAGACAATAAAGGTGAGTAAGTAAAGACAACGCCGAATAGCATATGATGATGCTTACGCGTTACGGTGCTCTCTAGAGATAAGGCTTTGCATGTGTAGAATTTTGACCATGCAAAGCCTTATCTCATATACCCCAAATAAGTAAAACTTTACATCAATACTATTTCGAATCTGACTTCATGCGTGTATCGCAAGCCATAAATTTTATCAAAAATAACTTTACTAATAAATCATTTCTAGATGCTCCCTATATCAAAATCTCTTCTCATGCATTTCATCATGCTCCCTCATTCACTACATGACACATTCTTAATATTTTTACTCGATATCATTCCGTAAGAGGTTGAGAGATTTGTAAATATCACATCAATATTGACGTAAAATAGTGAATTTTATAATATTCTCAACTTTGGAAATACATTTCACAGAGAAAATACTCTATAATCCTTAAATAATCCATGCGCTTCAAATGATCGTACTATATCTATCCTCGAAAGACACCGCTACACAAAATAACTTAGGACTTTCTCATCTCCGCAGAGCAGTTTCATATCAGAGGTTTAACAGCTCTGGCTGATAAATCTGCAGAGATACCAAGGATAATGACACCTATCGCCTACTAATGACAGTGGTGATAATGCCATCATTCGATAGTGCGTCAAAAATAGCGCTAAGATTTTCATATCACTCACATATCAAACACTGGAAGGATACAATGAAGCATTCCATATCTCGCCGCAACGTTGTGAAAGGTGCTGCGTGGGCTACTCCTATGGTCGTAGCAAGCGCTTCTGTACCAGCTTTCGCATCATCACTATGCACCCCAGGTATTACCCTGGATGTACCCACTAACACTACGACAAACGGTGATTCTGTAACCCACACCTTCACCGCTGGCAATATTGAAGTCATGACCTTCACCCTTTTGGGTGGAGCTGGTGGTACTTATCAAGGCAATGCCCGCGATGGCCACGGTGGTTCTGGTGCTCTTGTTACCGGAACCCTCGATCTTAACCCAACCGATGAGGTAACCTTCATCATTGCTGGCGGCGGAGGCCCATATAATAATACCCCGTCTACACCGGGTAAAGGCTGGGCTGACGGTGGCTCTCATAGTGAAGCGATCATGGATGAAAATGAGTACACGAAGCGGTACAAGGAGCATTCTAGCAAGAGCCTAATAAACGAGCTATATGGTCCTACTGGCGGCGGTGCATCAGCAATCCTCTTGAATGGTACTCCTATTGCTATTGCTGGCGGCGGCGGCGGTGCAGGGGCTCGCCAGATTTCGCGTACTTCTTGGAATAAGGAGTTTTACGGTCCGCAGCCCGAAAGCTTTAAAGGTCTCAAATTTAATACAGGCGATATGGCAAACGGCGGTTCTGGCGGACGTGTGGGTGAACGCGGCGGCAGCTACCAAGAAACCTACTTGTTCTTCCCAGGACCTGCCCTCAACATGAACGGTGGTCTTGGCGGCGGTAATGGGCAGGGCGGAGCAGGTGCACCTGCAGGTTCTTTGTCTGATCCGAAGAGCAACAGTGCTATTTCCTTTGAGGGTTCACAAGAGCGCTACTTATTCAGCCAAAACGTTGCCGGTAACGCAGGTGCCGATGCTACCCTCACAAAAAATTCCCAAGGAAATAATGGAGGTCAAGGCGGTGCAGGCGTGGTTGGTATCGGTATGGCTATTACCTGGTACCGCACAAGTGATCTGAACCAGTGTTCCATTCTCCACGGCTCAACCGGCGGCGGTGGATACGGCGGCGGCGGTAGCGCGTCAGTGACTACTGCTGCCGGTTATGGCGCGGATCAATCCTACGCCTCTGTCACAGGTTGGGTTGATGGGAACTACATCGAGGGGGGATACTGGTCACCAGTTGGCTCAGCGGCGTTCTCCGGCGCAGGTGGCGGTGGAGGGTCCTACGTCGATACCTCTCGCGTCTATGACTCCAATATAACTATTGGTAGCAACATTGGTAAGCCCGGTATGCGTGTGAATGGCGCGGCAACCGCTGTTGTATGCCGTAATTTCACAGCAGACAAGAAGACCAAGTAAATAAAGTACGGTGCGAAATACTTGTACGTATTTCGCACCGTATTTCTTTCCCTATAATACGTGTAACTAGGAATCTACACCTTATACGTTGATTGTTCCGTCCTCCTTACTGCACTTTGCAAATCTTTATTCAACTTCTCAAGGAGTTAATCCCATGAAAGCAAATTCCTCCCCCTTCTTATCTCGTCGAACTCTTGTACAGGGGTCGGCGTGGGCTGTCCCCCTCGTGACAGCAAGCGCTACCATTCCCGCTTACGCATCATCGGTGGAATGTGAATATGGCGGCTACGAACAGGCCTTTGCAAATACCTCAGCCGACGGTACGTCGCGTACATATACTGTAACGGTAGATAAGAAAACTAAAGCCTTCAAATTTTCTATTACCGGTGGCTCTGGAGGCTCGTACCAGGGGTCTGCCCAAGGTGGCATCGGGGGTGCGGGAGCCACAGTCTCTGGTGCTGTCAATGTCAATGAAGGTGACGTTATCACCTTCATTGTGGCCGGTGGAGGCGGCCCTTATGGTTCTACTGCTTCTACACCGGGACGCGGTTGGGCAGACGGTGGTTCCCATGTTGGTGCATATATTGGCACTAATAGTCAGGTACAAAGGTTTCAGGAGCATCCAGGCGGATTGATGGAGTTCTATGCGCCTACGGGCGGAGGCGCATCTGCGGTTCTTCTCAACGGTACTGTTATCGCTATCGCTGGCGGTGGCGGTGCAGGAGGCGGTCGCCAGACGCTTTATACGGACTGGCGAGAAGATAGCCTTGGACCTCGCCCAGCAGACTTTAAATCCCTTTATTTCACTCCGGGTACCGTCGCTAATGGTGGTACAGGAGGCTCTGGCGACACGAACGGCGGTAGTTATGAAGAAATATACCACTATTTTCCAGGTCTCGGACTCAAAATGAATGGTGGACTTGGTGGCCGTGACGGGCGCGGAGGTGCTGGCGGCGCTGTTGGCGGTACCGTTAATACACGGAACATCACTTCGGTTTCCTATGAGAATAATGCCGAGCATTCCACAATAAACCAGTACCTTGCGGGTAACATGGGAGACGATGCACGTCTAACGGGTAATGGTTCCAACGGTGGTACTGGGGGTTCCGGTATAGTCGGTATCGGCATGGTGAACACGACGAATTCATCCGATGAAGAAGTTAACCAATGTTCTATTCTCCACGGCGCAACCGGTGGTGGGGGTTATGGAGGCGGTGGTTCAGGTTCGGTAACTACATCGGGCGGCTACATCACCGATCAGAGCTGGACTCGTGAAACATATGGACCGTGGACTACCCGTACATGGTCTCCTGTGGGTGCCTCTGCTTTTTCGGGCGGCGGCGGCGCAGGCGGTTCATATGTAGATAGCTCGCAAGTCTATAACTCTAATATTTCTTCAGGCACGACTCCGGGTTCCCCAGGTCGTCGTGTTAATGGAACCGCTGAGTCTTCGCTGTGCAAGCTTTCCTAACGCATTAAGTACGCACATGTAAGCGAATCTGACTTCTTGCACTACCATAAAACTATCGCGCTCTGCCTTAAGAGGTGGGGCGCGATAGACTATACACACGATAAGTTTATAGGTATGAAAGAAGGTTCACCGTTGACCATTTCTGCACTTCCTCAAGTTGAATACCGCCAAGGCACTGTCATCAAACATGATGGATACGAAATTATCGACCATTGGTTTCAGGTTCCGCTCACTCACGGCCTGATTTTTTCCAAAGGGCGTGATGCCGCGCTATCTTCACGTTTTGCAGATCAAAGCATCAAAATTTTTGCTCGTGAAGTCATCAATACAAGCGAGACTCTGACTCTTCCCGTCGAGAAGCGTCCCTATATCGTCTATCTACAGGGCGGTCCTGGGTTTGGTTCTCCTAAGACCGGTTCCATTGGCGGGTGGATAGCCGAGTTGGCTAAAACTCACCGCGTTATCCTGCTGGATCAGCGTGGCACCGGTATGTCTTCTCCCCTATCCGCACGCAACATTACAGCGGTGGGTGCCCCCCAGATTCAGGCCGAATATGTTGAGCTTTTTCGAGCAGACTCCATCATCGCAGATGCGGAAGCTATACGCGAGGTCTTACTCGCCGACCGTGAGGACAAGCGGTGGTCAACCACCGGCCAGTCCTTCGGCGGATTCTTGACCCTGTCTTACCTGTCCTTCGCCCCACAATCACTGCGTGATTCGCGGATTACTGCGGGTTTGGCGCCAATTCGCACCACAGTAGACAACGTGTACCAGCATACCTTCGATCGTATGGCGGAGCGCAACAAGGAATACTATGAGTGGTTCCCCGAGGATGCAGTTCTCGCTACTCGCATCGCAGAGCATCTGCGCACCCACGAAGAGTACCTTCCCACGGGTGAGCGCCTGACCGACCACCGTTTTCAGATGGCTGGTCACTATTTAGGTGGGCGCTGGCGCGAGCGCGGTCTGCACTACTTCTTAGAAACTGCTTTCGCTGAAGGAGACGATCGCCTCTCAGATCAGTTCCTCTCATCTATGAGCAGCGAAGTTTCTTTCCTGGCAAATCCTCTCTATGCCCTTATGCATGAGACTATCTATGCAGATGGTCCCGCTGACGGTACCTTGCCGGGCATTGCGGGTTATGAGCTCTCACCTTCGCCTGCCCCCACTAATTGGGCAGCGGCACGGGTAGCGGCACAGCGCCCCGAGTTTTCGCCTGAAGCCGATACTCTCTTCTTCACGGGCGAGCACATTTTCCCGTGGTACTACGAAGAAGATCCTGCCCTGCGCACTCTGGCAGATGTTGCGCAGATTCTTGCGGAGAAGAAAGATTGGGGTCGACTCTACGATCATGAGCAGTTGCATCGGAATGAGGTTCCGGTAGTTGCTGCAGCTTACAACCCAGATATTTATGTGGATTTTGAGAACTCAATGGAGACAGCCCGCTGGGTTGGTAATACTCAGGTATGGACCTCGAAAACTCATCATCATGATGGTTTTGGTTCCGATCCACTTACTATTTTGGGCCATTTGAAGAATATGCTAGCAGAGGTTCATAATCAGTAAATTCTTCGTGAACACTAAAATCCGGTACAGCTTCGTAAGAAGCTGTACCGGATTTTAGTATTTCCAACCCTATATTTTAGTGAGCAACGGTAAAGCGAACACCGGGATGTTTTGGGGTTTCCGCTTCATCAAGTAGAGCAACAGCAAAATCTTCAGCACTAATCTCAGTACCAGCAGGAGTGTCAAGCGATACATTGTATTTGCCGGTGCGCTCACCGGGACGGATAAGAGGTGCGGGGGAAAGCAACGTCCAAGCTAGCCCGTCGGATGCTCGGTATTCTTCAAGGATCTGGCAGAAAGCTTTGGCTTCATTTTTGTATGCCTCGGGGAACCCAGCGGTATCAACGAGACGCACGCCATTTTCGTCCATGAGGGAACCGGCACCACCTACAATCAGTAGACGGCCAGCAGGCTTGGCTGCAATTAGCGCCTTATGAGCGTTGATAACCGGATCTGCAGAAGTACCGCGACCGGCAGAAACAGCAATAATGGTAACGTCGTGACCGTTAACGATTGAGACAAGTTCGTCGGTGTTAGCTAGATCAACGATTTTGCTTTCTGCACCGGGTACAGCGTTACCAGAACGGCTGTATGCATCGACCTGATGCCCGCGCGCAACTGCCTCTGCCACAGTGCGCTCCCCGACCATACCGGTTGCCCCAATAACCGCGATGTTCATCTGTATATCCTTTCCTGTTTCCAAACACGCCAGCTCGGATTTTTGTCTTGTACTCCCCCAGCTTGCCGGGCTTCCGAGACAATAGTATCCTTTAGTAACCAGATACCTCAAGGTAACTATAGAAACTTTCTCAATTTTTGGACTGGAAAGTAGTTATGGCTGCAACTCTAACATCACGTAATGGAGCCCCCGCCAATATTCTGGCTAGCGCGTGTCCTTCACGTACTGTATTGCGACATCTTACGGACCGCTGGACTCCTATGATTGTTGCTGTTCTTGCCGATCAGCCAAGTGCTCGTTTTGGGGAGATTAAGGATCATATCGAAGGGTTATCCCCCAAAGTTCTTACCCAGACTTTGCGCTCCATGGAGCGCGATGGCCTGCTCACCCGCGCGGTCACGGCTTCTATGCCACCACGTGTAGATTATTCATTAACTCCGCTTGGTAATACACTTATTGCCCCGATGAATGCTTTACGCCAGTGGGCAGAAACTAATATGGATGCAGTTCTCGCCGCCCGCGAACGTTACGATCAGAACGTTGTTGCCTCATAGTTTTCCCTAGGCAGGAAGCATCTACCCCGCAAATTCAAAGCAGGGTGAGGTAATTCCGATTGCTCGGGCTACGACTTTATCGCGCCGTTTTTCTTCCGCGGCAACAGTAATAACAGTTTCGAGGCGGTAAAGCCCTTCCTGAGCAGTTACATAAACCTCATGCGCAGACACCTGCCCGCCAAGAGGAACAGAGGTTGATTTGTTAGTGTTCTGCCTCGGCTTTGTCGTATAGGTATGCCCACTGTTACGCACCTGGACCCCATCAGGGTCATAGAGGTAAACATCTAACTTGACGTCACCTTTGCCTTTACGCCTACCATGGTCTGCATCATGTGCCGCTACAGAGTATTTAAAAGAATACCGACATCCTGGTCGTAGCTGAGCTTCTGAATCGTAGCCAGCACGGTATGCAGTGCGCAAAACAATACTCGCTTTTTCATTGCCTACTGCGGTGCTTTCCGACATCCAGTATTCCTGCCCACCAATAATTTTTATCCCATTCGAGGCAGGCGATATCAGTTCCCCGGATGCAGGATTGGAGATAGACCACCGCTCCAGCTGGGCAAAACTGGGCCCAGGTACATCTTCACAGCCGGAAGCTGCAAAAGCTGGTACTGTCGCTGCTGACAGCACTGCAGGTACCGCCCAGGCTATACCTTTAGTAACAGTGCGGCGACTTGCCCTGTAATCGCAGCTCTGCGACGCACCGGTTCGCACAGGTATTGTTCCTTCTTTCAAGTTTTGATGACCACCTAAACCCTTATGGAACAAGAACAAATCCAGAGTGTAGGCATACATGTAAATCTATGCATATGCACTACGACATTATTATCTTTCTGTGCATGTACAAGGTTATGCAAAATAATCTACTTTACATTGGCTCAAAAATTGGCACAGTAAAGCCAAGACCACGATTCTGGACTCGACGAGACTCCAGGCCCTCGGCAGGAACGTCAAAGACAGCCTCAAACCTATAGACTCCAGGAATTGCTTTGAGAGTCCATTCTTGTGCCTGTATATCTTCACCTAAGGGAACTGAAATAAACCCCCCAGGTTGTCCAGCGGGGTCGGTGGTATATCGAAGAGTTTTCCCGTTAATAAGTTTTCCTCGAGGATCTCTCAGGGTAATAGTTACTTTAGGATTACCACGGTATTCTCCGGAAGCTGCTCGTGTTTCTATAGCCGTCATATAGATACGTACACGATACATACCACATTCAGTATTTAAAATACTGCTGTCATCAGCTCCTGATTCAAACCCCGCAGTAATCCTAATAGTAGCGGGTTCTTCGCCTAAAGCAGTTGTATTTGAAATCCAATATTCTTTTCCATGAAACGTGCTCGGACGATTAGATCCAGCGGACTTGAGTTTTCCTCTGTCTGGATTCTTAATGGCCCACGAACCCGCCTGGCGAAATCCAGGGGCGCTCTTAGGGTCACATCGGGATGCAGCAACTGCTGGAACCGCTGTAGAAGCGACCACTATCGGGGTAGCCCATGCGACGCCCTTAGCCACAGCACGTCGATTAATAGGTATTGACTTATTTCTGGGCAAAAGCTTCTCCTTGAATGCCTATGCATATCTTGTGAGTGAGTGTAATTGCTTCTCTGCTAACAAGTAATTATAACGCGCAAATTCCTATACATCTGTGAAGTGAAAATAACGCATATCTTCATCGAAGCAATATTCTAAATTTTAGGACAAAACACAATATCTCAACAAGTATAAGGTTGAACCTTTATATTTTCATTCTTAATAAGACATTACGCATGCCCAGCTTCTCGCATCTGCCGAAATTCTTTTTTGAGATCGGTAAGTTCATCACGTAAACGTGCCGCTAACTCAAACTGCAGGTTTTCTGCAGCCAGACGCATCTGCTCACTCAATTGTTCGATAAGTTCCAACAGATCCTCAGCAGGCTCAGCTGCGAGACCATCGGCGCGAACACGGTCTTGAGCTTTGGCAAGAAGAGCATCCGACTCTGGGGTACTTGCTGCGATCTTCGAAGAAGTACTTAACCCTGTCTTCGCTCCGGCTTCAACTGTTCGAGAACCTTTCTTACCGCTCTTGCGTAATTGCAAAAGCTCATGGGTGTCTTCCTCTTCGCGAGCGAGAACATCTGTAATATCCGCAATTTTCTTCCTCAGAGGCTGCGGATCTATGCCGTGCTCCCGGTTATACGCCTGCTGAATCTCTCGACGACGGTTCGTCTCGTCAATAGCAGTACGCATTGAATCGGTAACAGTATCTGCATACATATGTACCTGCCCCGAGACGTTACGCGCTGCACGACCAATCGTCTGGATGAGCGAGGTCGTCGAACGTAAGAATCCTTCTTTATCAGCGTCCAAAATAGCCACCAGTGAAACCTCAGGAAGGTCCAGTCCCTCACGAAGCAGATTAATACCTACCAGAACATCAAAAGTGCCCATGCGAAGCTCACGTAACAGCTCTACGCGTTTGAGAGTATCTACATCGGAGTGCAAATATTGCACACGTACTCCATGCTGCACCAAATACTCGGTCAAGTCTTCTGCCATACGTTTGGTTAGAGTCGTCACCAAAACACGCTCGTCGCGTTCAGTACGCTCTTGAATTTGTTCAAGAAGGTCGTCAATCTGCCCCTTCGTAGGCTTTACAATAATCTCTGGGTCCACCAGTCCTGTTGGACGAATAATCTGCTCAACATAACCATCAGCCTGCGAAAGCTCATACTTGCCGGGAGTAGCCGAAAGATAAATAGTTTGCCCTATGCGCTCTAAGAATTCATCCCATTTTAGAGGGCGGTTGTCCATGGCAGAAGGCAGACGGAACCCATGTTCCACGAGCGTACGTTTACGAGACATATCGCCCTCGTACATGGCGCCGATTTGAGGTACCGTCACGTGTGACTCGTCGATAATAAGCAGGAAATCATCGGGGAAATAGTCTAACAGACAATGCGGAGCCGAACCTGCTGAACGACCGTCGATATGGCGTGAATAGTTCTCAATACCACTGGTGAACCCCATCTGTTCCATCATCTCAAGGTCATAGGTGGTACGCATACGTAGCCGCTGTGCCTCCAGAAGCTTCCCCTGAGATTCTAGCGTTTGTAGACGTTCCTGGAGCTCGTCTTCGATGGAGGCAATAGCGCGAGCCATACGCTCATGACCAGCAACATAGTGGCTCGCCGGGAAGACATACATCTCGTCTTCTTCTCGAATAACCTCACCCGTGAGCGGGTGCAGAGTATAGATAGCCTCAATTTCATCGCCGAAAAATTCAATACGAATAGCATGCTCTTCGTACATAGGGATGATTTCGACAGTATCGCCCCTCACCCGAAAGGTTCCACGGTGAAAATCCATGTCGTTGCGGGCGTACTGCATATTCACGAATTGGCGCAGCAGATCATCACGATCTATCTCATCCCCGCGCTTAAGAGTGACCATCTGCTCCACATATTCTTCGGGCGTACCCAAACCGTAAATACACGAAACAGTCGAGACCACAACAACATCGCGGCGAGTCAAAAGGGAATTCGTAGCAGAGTGCCGCAGACGTTCTACTTCTTCATTGATTGAGGAGTCTTTCTCAATAAAAGTATCCGTCTGCGGAACATAGGCCTCAGGCTGATAGTAGTCATAGTATGAGACGAAATACTCGACTGCGTTATTGGGCAAGAGCTCACGTAGTTCATTGGCTAACTGAGCAGCAAGAGTCTTATTCTGCACCATAACAAGCGTAGGGCGCTGCACAGATTCGACCAGCCATGCCGCCGTAGCAGATTTACCGGTGCCGGTGGCGCCCATCAGAACGATATCTTTTTCACCGTTCTCCACGCGCTCAGTAAGCTCAGCAATAGCCTTAGGCTGATCACCAGCTGGCTGATATGGACTGACAACTTCAAAAGGGGCTACGACTCGTTTAATCTCCGGGGCAAGACTCATACATCTATTCTAGTTGATGTATTCGAGAAATCAGAGGGTTTCACTCTAGGAAGATGCATGCCACCATCTAAGAAATTGATGGGTCTAATATTCCACACGATCCAAACTTGATACTTATTTAACTATAGCTCCCGATAGCTGCATGAAATCTCGTACTGTCATGGGCAGGTAGCCATTTAGCGCTCCCATGAGAGCAACGAGCGTATCGTCTTCGTCAGCTTTCATTGGAATGCCGACCGCAGGCATAGTAATTCGTTGCTTATAAAGATCGAGTACGGCACAAACCGTGCGCCCTGGAACATCCAGAACGTGAAAATTACCGCGATGTGCAACCGGGCGAATATTTTTATCCGGGGTAATAATCAAAGATCGCAGATCTGGCGCAACCCGAGAATCAAACCGTGGAGCGCCATTTTGCGACGATGCATTACAGGTATCATCCTCATCAGTGCTCTGAGGAAAGCACTCACCTACAAGAGCCGTCACCACAATATACCGCGCTCCCATTTTCATGACGCGGTGCACGTTAATTTCAGCGTATTCTTCAACACGGTATCCCAGCTCAAGCCCACATCGAATATCGTTCTCTGAATCTTCTACTTCTTCATCCCAGAAACATGAGAAACATGTATCTGGTGCACCCCGCTCTATGGTATGCACGCGTTGGTAGTCATCGTCGAGGAGCATAACAGATAGCTCATACCCGTCAGGAATTTCGCGTATACCTGTAGCACTCAGCGCCACAGCTTCATTGAAGTTTCCCAACGGAAAAGTTTCCCACAGACTGGGTATAAAGGGGTTAACTGCACCATCGAGCGCTGGATTACATGAGACCGGCTGGGGTTCGGCTTCCATAGGCTGGTAAAAATCTTGAGGCGGCATGGTCACAATTAGTCCACGCATCTTAGGTGCCAAACAGAGCTCTAGGGCTAGGAGTAGACGGGCAGCATGAGCACGAGTTATCAGAGGAGCCTGGATGATATGCAGCATACGAGAATTATCTTGAGAGATTTTCTCCCCCACGCCGCGAGCTGCGTTGGAATACTGATTATAGAGGCGAACTAGGGTTCCTTGAGGAAGATTTTCGCCTACTTCTTGAAGAGTGACTGCAATACGTTCAATTTCAGAAGGAAAAGCACGGCAAATACAGTTAAGCTGTTGCGCAAAATCATGCGGCCGCTGCGTCAACACATTCAGGAGCGTATCTAGGTTACCCTGCGCATAAGCATTGAGAATCTGCTCAACAGTCGCAGGTCCAATATCGGGTTTAGACGTATGTGTGATGGAGCTATGCTGTTCAGAGTTAAAATGCACGGGAAAATTCTCGGCTTTCACTTGCGGTGTATGTGGCAGACAATGCTGCACCGTATTCAACGTACCACAATCAACACCAAGATACTATGCCTATCCTAGTTTAAAATTTAGGGTATGCTCCAAATCTAATATGGCTAGGCTAAAAACAGGGAATATCTACCCACCGGGTATCGCCCCATACGATATTTTTCCGACCAGAAGTTATTGCTATAACACGTTCCTGTGCCTCGCGCTTCTTCTGCTCCCGGTCGAAAACACCTAGAGAGATCTGGGCGCCGTCTACAAGATAATCCGTACCTAATACTTCAATTCCTGATGCCCGAATCTCATTCTCCACTCGCCCAACCTCAGCCAGAGAAACTAAAACGGTGCCTACCCGCATCCGTTCCCGAGAATCAAAATGGGCGTTATCGAGAGTCTGCACCACCGCATCGGTATAGGCGCGCACCAATCCGCCAGCGCCCAGTTTGATACCCCCAAAATAACGCACAACAACGGCCACAAGATCAGAAAGATCAGTACCGCCCTCATCGATGCGTGTCTGGCGTGCTAAAAGAGCTTGAAGCATTGGAATTCCTGCAGTACCGGCAGGCTCGCCATCGTCCGATGAACGTTGAATTTCACGGTCCGCTCCAAGAACAAATGCTGAACACACATGACGGGCATCGTGATAGCTCTTCCGAAGCGAATCTATGTAAGCACGTGCCTCATCTGTTGTGTATACGCGTTTAACATGACCAATAAATTCGCTACGCTTAATCTCAAGAAGACTCTCATAGGGTTCTATTCCATGCAATACTGTGTATCGTTGTGTGCGGGATTCTTGGAACATTTGAGTACTCACAACTACTATTCTAGGGGTTTCATGGACGTTACACAGTACCGTCGCTACGCTCTGACAGGCGGCATTGGAAGCGGTAAAAGCACAGTCGCGCGGATGTTCAGGGATCTAGGCGCCGTTATTATTGATGCAGATGCGATCTCGCGTGAACTCATGGAGCCTGGGCAGGAAGTCCTCACTCGCACAGTCAACCTCTTCGGAGAGTCCGTCCTCAATGCAGACGGAACCCTTAATCGCGCTCGTTTAGCGGAACGTATCTTTGCCCATGACGCAGAGCGAGAGAAACTCAATGCTATTGTGCATCCCAAAGTTCGTGCTCGCGCCGCTGAGCTTGTTGACGATGCAGTAAACTCCCCCAACTTTTCGGGCATTATCATTGACGATATTCCCCTCCTGGTTGAGACTCAACGCGCTGCAGAGTTCGACGGTGTCATTGCGGTACAGACAGATCTCCCCATTCGTCTAGAGCGACTTAGCAAAAATCGGAATATGTCTTATGCAGAAGCTCAAGCACGCATTTCTGCTCAAGCCACCGACCAACAGCGCTCCGCCATTGCTCGGTGGGTTATTACCAATAGCGGATCTCGTGATGATACTCAAGCACAGGTTCAAAAGGTCTGGGACGAGCTACGTGCTGAGGTCTAGATCTGTACGTGAGAAAAAGCGCACAAATACTACATGAGGGTTCCCCAGGTTTGGGGAACCCTCATGCGTGATACTTATACTCTAGAACTAGAGGCTACTACATAAACGAGTAAACCTTAGTTGCCAGTCAGTTTCTTACGCAGTTCTGCTAGAGCCTCGTCAGATGCGAGAGTACCAGCGGAAGACTTCTCATCGGAAGAGTAAGATGATGCGGGTGCTGGCTCAGCTGCGGCAACGGGAGCAGCAGCGGCTGCCTCTGCGTCAGCTTCAAGTGCTTTAGCAACCTGAACCTTGTGTGCCTCGAAACGAGCCTGTGCTTCTGCATACTGTGCTTCCCAAGCCTCGCGCTGTGCGTCAAAGCCTTCAAGCCATTCGTTAGCTTCGGGATCGAAGCCTTCGGGGTACTTGTAGTTGCCAGCTTCATCGTATTCAGCTGCCATACCGTAGAGTGCGGGATCGAACTCAGTAGCGTTAGGATCAACGCCTTCGTTAGCCTGCTTGAGGGACAGGGAGATACGACGACGATCCATATCAATATCAATGATCTTGACGAAGAGCTCTTCGCCCACCGAAACAACCTGCTCTGCCAAATCAACATGGCGCACAGCAAGCTCAGAGATATGAACCAGACCCTCAATACCATCTTCAACACGAACAAACGCACCGAAGGGAACGAGCTTAGTAACCTTACCGGGTACGATCTGACCCAGAGCGTGAGTGCGAGCAAATGCCTGCCACGGGTCTTCCTGGGTAGCCTTCAAGGACAGCGAGACACGCTCACGATCCAGATCAACCTCAAGAACTTCAACGGTTACAGGCTGACCAACTTCGACAACCTCGGAGGGGTGGTCGATGTGCTTCCAGGAGAGTTCGGAAACGTGAACCAGACCGTCCACGCCACCCAAATCGACGAAGGCACCGAAGTTGACGATAGACGATACAACACCTTCGCGTACCTGGCCCTTTTCGAGCTGGTTGAGGAAAGTGGAGCGAACCTCGGACTGAGTCTGCTCAAGCCATGCACGGCGAGAGAGAACAACATTGTTGCGGTTCTTGTCAAGCTCGATGATCTTAGCTTCGAGCTGCTGACCGATGTAGGGTGCAAGATCGCGAACACGACGCATCTCAACGAGGGATGCGGGCAGGAAGCCTCGCAGACCAATGTCAAGGATAAGACCGCCCTTGACAACCTCAATAACGGTACCGGTGACGACGCCGTCGTTTTCCTTGATCTTTTCGATGTCGCCCCATGCACGCTCGTATTGTGCGCGCTTCTTGGAGAGGATCAGGCGACCTTCCTTGTCTTCCTTAGTCAGGACGAGAGCCTCGATTTCATCGCCAACTGCGACTACTTCACCGGGATCTACATCGTGCTTGATAGAAAGCTCGCGAGAGGGAATGACGCCTTCGGTCTTGTAACCGATGTCGAGCAGAACCTCGTCGTGATCAACCTTAACAACCTGACCGGAGACGAGATCGCCATCGTTGAAGTACTTGATGGTCTCGTCAACTGCCTTGAGGAATTCTTCCTCGTTGCCGATGTCGTTGATTGCGACCTGAGGGATGTTGGTGCTCATGTAGTTAGGGCTCCAATTGGATTAATAATAGGTCGACGTCTCCGGCAAGTTTGCGAGCGCTCACTTACTGTTTCCTACTCAAAGCACGAGAGGTGACGTCGAGTCTGACGGATACTTACCGCGCGTATCATCCGGAAGATGCGTAGGTACATGCCTCTGGTGCATAGGGATGCTGATACACGCGATTACTAGTGTACGTGTTTTTCGGGCGTGTCGTCAATGAACGACGCGCATCGATGCGGGTATTTCTTGCACTATTCTGTGTGCAATATATTCCGAATAAGTCCGACGGCATCGTTCATCTCTCTTCGCGGCTTCTGACTAGTGTCCGGCTTCTTCCCAGGACTTGCCCCAGCCAACTTGCACGTCGAGAGGAACCTTCAGCTCAATAGCTTCACTCATCTCCTCTACTAGGATGCGCTGCGCTGCTTCGCGTTCACCGACGGCAACTTCGAGGATAATCTCGTCGTGAACCTGCAAGAGCATGCGGGTCTTGAGATTCTCTTCTTGAAGTCGGCGGTGAATGTTAATCATTGCGATTTTAATGATGTCTGCAGCTGTCCCCTGAATTGGAGCGTTGAGGGCAGCTCGTTCGGCTGCCTCACGTCGAGTTCGGTTTGGAGAGTCAAGATCTGGCAGTGAACGTCGGCGCCCATAAATAGTTTCGGTATAACCGTCGTTATGAGCCTGTTTGACGACCCCGCGCAGGAAACGCCCCACACGACCAAATCGTTTGAAGTAGTTGGTACGCAACTCCCCTGCCTCATCGGAACTAATATTGAGCTGCTTTGCGAGACCAAACCGAGAAAGACCGTATGCCAATCCATAAGACATTGCTTTAACTTTCGCACGCATCTGGGGTGTCACCTCTTCGGGGGCAACCCCGAACACCTCAGAGCCAACGTACCGATGCAGGTCTTCACCATCCGCATAAGCCTGGATTAATTTCTCATCGGCGGCAAGATGCACCATAATACGCATCTCAATCTGCGAGTAGTCGGCGGTGAGCAAACCTTCATACTCTACACCGTCTAAAACTTTTGGAGCCACGATAAAGGCACCGCGGATACGTCGTCCTTCATCAGTGCGGATTGGGATATTCTGCAGGTTCGGTGCCGTCGAGGAAAGACGCCCCGTTGATGCAGCATTTTGCTGGAAAGTAGTGTGTACACGACCATCTGTGACTGCCGCTTTTTGTAAACCTTCGACAGTCTGCTTGAGCTTGATATTATCTCGGTACGCCTGGAGCGCAATCAAGAATTGAGCACCATCTGATTCCGGCGATACTTTGGTCAACAAGTCAGCCACAGATTCTGAATCCGTTGAATACCCGGACTTAATTTTGCGGGTCTTCGGAAGACCGAGCCTCTCAAAGAGTACAGTTTGGAGCTGTTTCACAGATGCCAGGTTGAGGGGCTCACCATTGACGTCACCGCCAATAAGTACTTTCGCCTGTTCCTCGGCCATGGATGCGCGTGAGCTAAACGTATCATTAAGCTCGTTTAGTAAGGCATCTGAGACAGCGATACCCGCCTGCTCCATATCAGCCAGAACGTACAGAAGCGGCAGCTCAATATCTTCATAAATCTTAAGCTGGCCCTGTTCTTGCATTTCGAAGTGCAGAATACGCGCCAGTTCGTGAATAACCCGTGAAACCTGGGTAAAGTAACGTAGGTTCTCTTCACCAGGCATCTCAAAAAGTGAGGGTGCTTCCTCTGGGAAGACAAGTTCACTGAATTCCTGTTGGGGAATCCAAAGATATTTCTCAGCTAAATCCTCAATACGTTCAGCAAAGAGCCTACGATTCGCAGCTGCTATGTATCCGCACATGTACGAGGATAACGACGGATCTTCGATGGCTCCATCGAGTTTATACCCGTACTCACGTAAGAGTTTCCGCTGATTTTTGAGATCCATCACGATCTTACGCATTTGAGGGTCAGAAACCCACTCCGCGAATGCTGAGGCGAGATCTTCGGAAATATTCGTCAGGTTGATCCACAGCGACGATTCTTTCGAGGTCAGAATAATTCCTCGCAGTACCGGATTCTCTTCAGCAGCACGAATCTTAGTCTTGGTAACTTTCACACCTTCACGAGCTACAGGCACATCAATCACAGGGAAGAGCGTAACCGCGCCTTCAAGCCTTTCGGGGACCTCTATGGCATTCCCCGATGCGTCACGCCCATACCCAACGTGGGTTGCATGCTCGCACCATGCACGAAAATCTGCGGCCGATGTCACGGTGATCGAATCATCGGTACGAATCGGCTCAAAGGTGGGACCACTCGGAACCCCGTTATCTGTCATGGGTTCTTCACCTGCGGTACGAGCTTGCGCGCCCAAAGCACGTATGACAGGCCCTAATATATCCTGGGCCCGCTTACGAATAGTGCGGAATTCCACTTCATCGAAGAACGTTTCAAGCTCCTGAAGGTCCGGAATAAACCGCATTTGATCGAACTCAATATCCAAATTGAGCGTGTCAACAAGCTGGTTGAGGCGACGGTTCCTGCGCACATTCTCAATGTTTTCGCGCAGAGCCTCACCTTTTTTACCTTTGATGTTCTCGCTATTAGCAAGTACACCTTCAAGATCACCGTACTCGTGAAGCCATTTAGCAGCAAAGCCTGGTCCAACTCCGGGGACTCCAGGCAGATTATCGGCTTGCTCACCGGTGAGCGCAGCGAGATCCGGATACAGCCGAGGTGGTACTTTTGTTTTTTTCTCAACCGCTGCAGGATCCATACGCTGAATACCTTTGGAGGGACCAGTCGTTACGGGATACAGCAATGTAACATCGTCCGTAACAAGCTGGAAAATATCGCGGTCTCCTGAAAGAATGAGCACTTTGTATTGAGCTTCTGATCCCTGCCGTGTCAGGGTCGCGACGATATCATCTGCCTCATAATTCTCCTGGGTGAGCGCCGGGATTTTCAGAGCTCCGAGCATCTTCTTGATGAGATCAAGCTGCCCGTCGAAGGCTTCAGGGATAACGTTACGACCGCTCTTATATTCGCTGTATTCCTCCGTGCGAAAAGTACCACCGGGCAGATCGAATGCCACCGCAATATGGCTGGGGTTATGGTCTTTAATAATGTTCAGCAAGGTAGACAGGAAGGCATGAACTGCTTCCGTATGCTGCCCGTCGCTTCGCACAAAAACATGGTTTCCCGTTTTCTCTGCCATTGTATAAATGCCAAAGAAAGAGCGAAGGGCCAGTGAATGTCCATCAATAAGGAGCAGGGTATTTTCTGAGTTACTCACAATCCCATTCTAGAGGTTTTCGACGGGGGGAGTGATAGTGAACGCAACACGCCTGAAAACTTCTAAAAGGCCTAGTACCGGCTAGGCGTTTTCATGTCATGAACGTCTGTCCTGTCGCTGGATAAACATATTCATTCACGCTAGGATATAACTCTATACTTGAGTGTTCCCTGAGAATACCGGGGATGAGCGGCATGGATCTTATCGGTCCCAACACACATAGGAAATTATGAAACTACTCAAAAAGATCCCTCTCCTTGCCTGGATTGTGATTGCAATTCTTGCAGGTGTTCTTATCGGTGCTACAACTCCTGGGATGATCGGTGGCATAAATAGCGGGCTGGGTATCTCTATCCCTACCGATGTTGTAGTTCAGATCTTTGTCTCGTTCTCTACTGTTTTCAGTGCGTTCCTGAGCTTCTCTATCCCGCTTATTATTATCGGTTTTATCGTTCCAGGAATTGGTTCGCTAGCCCAAGGTGCAGGTAAGATGCTGGGCATTACCGTAGCTCTGTCATATCTTTCCAGTATTGTTGCTGGATTTTTAGCTTTAACGGCGGCACTATTCCTGTACCCTATTTTGTTGAAGGGGCAACGGTTAGAATCTTTTGATAACCCTGAAAATGCACTCTCGACAGGATACATCAAGTTTGAGCTTGACCCCATTATGGGAGTGATGAGCGCACTTATTCTGTCCTTTATCCTAGGTCTGGGAATAACAGCCCTCAAGACTCGTAGCATGCTCAATCTCTTCGAGGATTTTCAAGTTATCATTGAGAAGCTTCTCAGCTACGTTATTATTCCGCTTCTACCCATCCATATCGTGGGTGTCTTTGCGAATATGACCCTTGCGGGCCAGGTTGCTAAGATTCTCTCGGTCTTTGGCATGGTATTCATTATGGTCATTATCTTGCACTGGGTAACGCTAACGCTACAGTACACAGTTGCCGGAAGCGTTTCAAAACGCAACCCGTTTAGGATGCTCAAGACCATGATGCCCGCCTATTTCACGGCCATCGGAACCCAGTCCTCAGCAGCTACCATCCCGGTAACGGTTCGATCCGCGAAGAAGGCTGGTATTTCTCCTCGCGTGGTTGATTTCGCTATTCCGCTATGCGCTACCATCCACCTTTCGGGTTCTATGATCACGATTACTTCATGTGCAGTCGCAGTCCTGTATATGACTGGGCAAAACCCCAATTTTGCCTCGGTAACTCCAGTAGTGCTTATGCTAGGCATTATGATGGTCGCGGCCCCGGGTGTACCCGGCGGAGGCGTGATGACCGCCATTGGGCTGCTGGAGTCGATGCTTGGTTTCAATGAATCCATGATCGCCCTCATGATTGCTCTGTACCTTGCGCAAGACTCTTTCGGTACCGCAACTAATGTCACCGGAGATGCCACCATTGCAACGTTTACCGAACGTATCTCTAAGATATTGGGAGTTGATCCAACTGCCGGGATTAGCGATGAAGACATCGAAAAAGCAGAAGCAATTTCGGCATAGCCTTGATCTAAACGACGGGGTGCGCGTCCAGAAACCTTGGATGCGCACCCCGTTATTCATATGGAGCTTTACTTACACCTTACTTATTCCGTACGAGGGCTTCGCTAATATGCTGACATCCTTTCCAACCCCAATAGATGCGATGGTTCACAATAAGCCCATCAGATATTTCCATGAGCTCTAAGATATCTATTTGTTCTCCTTCAGGAGTTTCTCGCGGATATTCCCACACCAAAGTTTTCCCATTAGTCAGATACTCCCCCGTGCGGTACCAACGTACAAGTTCATTCGGACGACGGTGGGTGCCCTCTTCCAGAAAATGCTTAATCGCTTCTCGTCCCCGCAAAACTCCGCCGCCAGCTCCGGGAATTATTGCTGGCACGAGGGGGCTTTCAAAAACTGCGTCCTCAGCATAAAGGCTGAGCAGTCCTTCAGTATCACGGTTTTTAGCGTACCGATGCCATTCTTCATAGATACGTGCATGATCATCCATATTCTTACACCTTCCAAAGCAGGAATCTCGTTTCTTCTCAATCCCGACAAACAGATACTTGATAAGAGCTCTTTTTCTACTCCACCCTATCACTGGGAGTACACTTGAAGGCATGACTGAATCTACCCCTAAACTATCTGCTGACCTTATAGCGCAGCTCAACGAGTACGGTGTACCCGCAGAGGCTCATAAATTCTTTCCGAAGGGTTTGGGAGAGCTAATCCCCCGTATGGGAATTATCTTTAGTGAGCTAACTGCTGAGCGAGCTGTGGCATCCATGCCTGTGCAGGGGAATACCCAGCCTGTCGGTTTGCTCCACGGAGGTGCCTCGGCTGTTCTTGCAGAAACTCTTGGTTCATTAGCAGCAGGTATCCATGGAGGAGTTGACTCCATAGCCGTTGGGGTAGATCTCAATGCAACTCACGTGCGCCCCGCTATTAGTGGCCACGTTACGGGAATCTGTACGGCAGTTAAGCTGGGACGTACCGTTTGCGTACACACTATAGAGATTATGGATGAGTCCGATCGAACTATTTGTACAGCTCGTATAACTAATATGATCATTCCACGACCCTAAAGCAGACATATAGAGGATTGATATGGCGCGCCAACCGTATTCCAAACGCTATCCAAAAATCGTCCGTGCAAAACGTATTACATTGCCCTTAGCCATAGCTGCTCTACTGGTATGTTGGGTTGCCGCTATGGGAAATCCAGGAAGTTTCTGGTGGTTAGGACTTTTCATAGCAGCTGGCGTTTTACTCTGGGCTGGGTCCCCAACAGCACGCCCGATTAAAGGTCCTCATGGTAGTGATGACGATGACGACATAACCCGTATAATGCGACGCTAATACATTCATTTCAAGGCTGTCGTGAGCAAATAAAAGCGTAAAGCAGGAGTGTGGATTTTCAGGACAACAAGAGTCTTGTTGTCCTGAAAATCCACACTCCTGAATTTTATATTCTAGAGCAGCAGCTAATCATCGTTTGGGACTTGACACTAAGGTCCCAAGAAGATTACTCAGACAGCTGCTTGATAATAGTATCGGATACCTCTCGCATAGAGAGGCGACGGTCCATTGAGGTCTTCTGAATCCACCGGAATGCCTCAGGTTCGGTGAGGTTCATTTTGGTGATAAGCAAAGACTTGGCACGATCTACGAGCTTTCGAGTCTCAAACTGATCACGAATAGTTGTAACCTCTTTCTCTAGCGTACGCAGCTGTTCATATCGAGAAAGCGCCACCTCGATAGCGGGGAAAAGGTCATTAGGAGTAAAGGGCTTGACCACATATGCCATGGCCCCAGCTTCAACAGCACGATCCACCAGCTCTTTCTGGCTGAAAGCAGTCAGGAGCACCACAGGCGCTATTTTTTCCTTTCCGATTTCCTCGGCGGCTGTAATACCGTCCATAATCGGCATTTTGACATCCATGAGCACCAAATCGGGATGGTGTTTTTTGGCAAGCTCGATAGCGGTTTTACCATTATCGGTCTCTGCCACGACCTCGAACCCTTGGTCCTTCAGGATTTCGACGATGTCCAGGCGAATCAATGCTTCGTCTTCGGCAACCACAACGGTGCGCGCCGAGACCTGATCTCCCTCGTGTTCGTGAGCGGTCTTCTCTGACATAACTCTCTCCTTGGTCTATTTTCAGTCGCCTTTATTCTACAGTAGTTAATAAAACTTCATCTACTGTATAAGGTTGAAATTTGTATGTTTCTCGTCTAGATGCAAAACTATCGTCGAGGATTCAAAGAATACTGTGGACATTTCTCACTCTTTGTAATTCGATTTTATGCCAATCGATAGGGTAAAATCTTATGCGTACCTTTGAGTGCAAGCCCGAGTGGCGGAATTGGCAGACGCGCCTGACTCAAAATCAGGTTCTTCGGAGTGTGGGTTCGAGTCCCACCTCGGGCACATTTACTAAACTCGTCTTGACCATAGTTATGGTTTTGAGACGAGTTTTTATTTTCTTGGAGCTCCAGTTCAATAGATTGTGTACCCGCAACTCATATGGTGGGTCTTTCCGCATATAGAAAGTCCCGCCTCCTGCATCAAAGAGGCGGGACTTCTCATAGATTCAGTTCGAAAAATGTTTACACGATAAAGAAGAACCTTACTTGTGTTCGTCTTCCCCGTAGGGGCGCAGGTGCTCACGCTCTTCCGGTTCATGTTCGCCGGAACCCTGTTCCTTAATACGGTGTACCTTAACCATATTGGTTGATCCCGCCACCCCGGGAGGGGAACCTGCAGCAATCACAATAAGATCACCCGGTTCTGCGAGCTTATGCTCGACCAGGTAGTCATTTACGATGTCGGTCGTACCGTCAATGTTGGTCGCCACCGGCGCATGCGCAGCTTCAACACCCCACAACAGTGAGATAAAAGCACGCACCTTTGGGTTGGGGGTGAAAGCAAGTACCGGCTGCGCAGGGCGTAGACGTGCTAAACGGCGTGCTGAGTCACCCGTCTGGGTAAAAGTACTAATGTAATCTACATCCAATTGTTCCGCAATGTTTACAGCTGCACGCGTGATGGCACCACCACGGGTACGGGGCTTACGGTCCAGCTGTGGTACGCGGTATAGACCTTTTTCCTCAGTATCACGAATAATGGAGGCCATTGCCGCAATGGTAATAATGGGGTAATTACCCACCGAAGTCTCGCCGGAGAGCATCACCGCATCGGCGCCATCCAAGATTGCGTTTGCACAGTCAGAGACTTCCGCGCGCGTAGGAGTCGGGCTAGAGATCATGGACTCAAGTACCTGAGTTGCCACGATAACGGGCTTAGCCCAGCGGCGAGCCATCTCAATAGCTTTCTTCTGAACCAGTGGCACCTCAGAGAACGGCAGTTCCACGCCAAGGTCGCCACGGGCAACCATGATGCCATCAAACTTGTCGATAATATCTTGCAGATTATCAACGGCTTGAGGCTTTTCGATCTTGGCAATCACCGGAATACGGATACCCTCTTCGTCCATGATCTCATGAACGCGGTTTACGTCTTTCCCGCTACGTACAAAGGAAAGAGCAATAATATCTACGCCCAAATTCAGGGCAAAACGAAGGTCAGCCTCATCCTTCTCGGTCAGTGCGGGAAGAGAAACGGCCGCCCCAGGAAGGTTGATGCCTTTATTGTTTGAAATAGGTCCGCCTACAATCACACGAGTGCGAACACGAGTTGGAGTTACTTCAACGGCTTCCAGCTGGATCTTACCGTCATCCAGCAAAAGTTTATCGCCAGGCTTCACATCGCCAGGAAGACCTTTATAAGTCGTACCACAGATATCTTTGGTACCCTCAACGTCCTCAGAAGTAATCGTAAAATCAGCGCCAGGCTTTAGATATTCTTCCCCGTTTACAAAGCGCTCCAAACGGATCTTAGGACCTTGCAGATCAGCAAGAATAGCTACTTCTTTCCCCAACGCCGCGGATTGTTCACGGATAGTTGTGTAAGAGTTAGTGTGAACGTCATGGTCACCGTGACTCATATTCAGACGGGAAACGTTCATACCCGCCTTGATCGCTTCCGCAATTTTTTCGGGAGAAGAAATAGCCGGACCAATGGTTGCAACGATTTTTGCGCGCCTCATGTACCTAACCTTCGTGTGTTGGGGTGGAACTTTCTAAGAAAGATACCCATAATATAGATGGAACCTTCTCATCAGGAGTCCCAATTATTCCCACACAACACCATGTATACACAACATGGCATGTGCGGCATTCATCCCTTCTAGTATATTCCTTCTCAAGCGTTTTCGGGAGGAAAATTCTCGGTATTTTCAGGAAATCCTAGTTTTAACCTCGAACCATGTTGCCCACTCAAGACTCACGTGCTCTCTACCTGCCCCTCAGAACAATAATTAGGTTTTAGTTGTTTTCTGACATCTCATTTGAAACTATGGCCAAGCGCTCCTGTCCGAGAAACAAATATGCCCACATCATGTATGACACACCTTGATGTTCATCACTCACTCCCCTCTTCCATGTGATAAAAACGACACGCCAGTATTGGCTAGGCAATTTCACATTTATCACCACCTGCCATAGACTGGAATCAATAATTAGTATCTTGTATGCAAATTTGCTTTGGGAGGCTTCAGTGACCATTCGTGTGCTGATTATCTTCGGTTCAACCTATGGGTACACCGAGCGTTATGCGAACTGGATAGCAGAAGATCTGCGAGCATTACCACAGGCTCCTGAAGTCGATACTTTACGGGCTACAGAAGTAACCCCTGAACTTGTGGAAGCAGCGGACTCCGTTATTATTGGCGGTAGCGATTACGGCGGGTTCCTTACAGGCGCTCCCAGCCTCAAGAAGAAGATTGTTCCCTTTATTCTCCCTAAAAAGGAACGTACTGCATTCTTCACGGTTTCCTTCACAGGCGAGTACTCCAAGAAACTGCTCGACAAGGCTGTCGCTAAAAGTTATACTGCAGAACTCACCGATGGACGCCCGACTTTCCATTTACGTGGTGGGATTGACTTTTCAGAGCTTTCACTTGCTCATAAGACCGCTCTTAAAGGTCCGGTTCGCGCCTGGTTGATGGCTAATCCAAACCCCAACGAAGGTATTCAGCAAATGCTTGAGTGCTATAAAACCGGTCATGCGGATTACACCAACCGAGAGTCTCTAAAACCACTTGTTGAAGCAATATCCAAATTCCTCTGATATTGCATAGCAGGTTACCAAAATAGACTTGGCCGGAGGTTTTCTCTCCTCCTCCGGTCTTTTGATTCCGGATGCGGGTGCGAGGCCGCGCCGATAACGTATTCGGTTGCAGGGGGTGGGTCTTGTGTGTGCGGCCCACCCCCTCCTTTTATCTTTCATCAAGGAAAAAGTCAGGTCCTCTCCACCATTGAAACAGTGAAGAGGACCCAAGATTAGTTGTCCAAGAATTTACGATTTAGATTTTTTCCACGGGATCTCAGGGGTTTTATCCTGCTTATCACCGGTCTGAACCCTATCTGCAGGCTCTTCCTGGGTGCCTGGTTCTTTGTCTTTTATAGCTTGCTTCTCTTCCGTTACCTTCTTCTCGGATATCCGAGATTCTTCCAAGGTCTCTTTACCCTGGTTAGAAACCTCATCCGAATCTTGGGCGGCAGTCTCAGTCTTCTCTGAGTTGGGGGTCTGCTGAACAGATGATCCCTGCACTGGAGCTTCAGCAATGCCCGCTGCAGCTTTAGCCCTAGCGCGGATACCAGCGGCAACAAAGCCGATCAACCCTAGTACAATCAGGGCACCCGATGTCCACACGTGAACCCGCAGCCCCAGAAGTGTTTCAGAGGTATCAATACGCAGGAACACTTCAATGAAGAACCGTCCAATACCGTAGTACAGCACATAGAGCCAAAAAGTTTGTCCGCGCTTCAGGAACCTATTCCCCAGGAAAATTAGAAGGAATGCGCCCACAAGGTTCCATAATGATTCGTAAAGGAACGTGGGGTGAAAGAGAGTTCCTGCGGGATATTGAGCAGGAAAATTCCCACTCGATTGACTAATCTCCAAACCCCACGGAAGGGTAGTAGGTTTACCGAAAAGCTCCTGATTAAACCAGTTGCCCCAACGACCAAAAGCCTGCGCCAAAATAATACCTGGTGCAACTGCATCCGCAAATGCTGCATAGTTAATCTGGTATCGGCGACAAGCGATCCAGGCCCCCAGGGCTCCTACGGACACCGCTCCCATAATGCCGATGCCGCCTTCCCAAATCTTCAGGAAAGCCCAAGGATCAGAGACATTGGGACCAAAATAGCTGCCAGGGTCTGTAATGAGCACATGGTAAGCACGCGCCCCAATAATTCCAGCGGGAATAGCCCACATTGCCACGTCATATACGCGCTCACGGGTGCCGCCAACTTGTGCCCAGCGCCGAGCGCTAAGCCATAGACACACGATTATTCCGGCTAAAATGCAAAGTGCGTAAAAATGGATACGAAACGGCCCAAGCTGAAGATAAGATACACTCGGCGACGGAATCGACGCCAGAGGAAGGGATACTGCTGAGGTAAAGGATTCCGATAATATAACATTCATACTATGCACGTCCTGCAAGTTCACGAGTTAGTGCTCCCACCGCAGTAGGACCTCCATCAGCTAGAGCTTTTACAAGTGCCGTTCCTACAATCACACCATCTGCATAAGTTCCGATCTCTTCAACATGGGCACGAGTTGAAACGCCTAAACCAACACACGCGTATTCAGCACCTGCAGCATGAAGGTTTTCGACAAGTCCTTGGGCAGCTTCTGAGACTGAGGTGCGAGCCCCTGTAACGCCCATGACAGAAACGGCATAAACGAACCCGCTCGAAGCCTTAGCGATAGTCTCTAAACGTTGATGGGATGACGATAGGGCCGCCAAGAAAATACGATCTAACCCGTATTTTTCAGAGGCTTCGAACCAAGCCGATGCTTCATCGGGTACTAAATCTGGAGTGATCATTCCAGCTCCTCCAGCAGCCGCAAGGTCACGTGCAAAATTATCAACACCGTAGGCAAGTACGGGGTTCCAATACGTCATCACGACAACGACAGCTTGGGTTGCCTCGGTAATGCGCCGTACAGCATCAAAAACCCGAGAAAGTTTGAAGCCGCCTTCTAATGCGGCACCTGTGGCGTGCTGGATAACGGGGCCGTCCATGACCGGATCCGAGTACGGTACACCCAGCTCAATAATGTCGGCACCGTTATTGCCTAGTTCGATAGCTGCTGCCACAGAATCTTCAAAATTGGGAAAACCTGCGGGGAGGTACCCGATAAGTGCTGCACGCCCATCTTCTTTGCATTCGCGTAACCGCTGCACGAGAGGCGAGTTCGGGTTTTGGGGCGGGAAGGTACCGTCAAGGACTTCGTACTTTGCCGCATGCGGCTGTGCGTCTTGATAGCTCATGCGTGCGCCTCGCTTTCTGCCTGCACTGCCTTCTCAGCAACTGCCTCTTTATTGCCTGTCATGAGAGAAGATGACGGGGTTGCTTTCCCTAGATCGAACCATTTCAAGGCGGTCTCCATGTCTTTATCGCCACGACCAGATAGGCACACCACCATTATTTTTTCACGGGCAGACTCAGAATCTTGATGCGCCCACTCCTGACAGACCCGTAACGCACCGGCAAGTGCATGCGCCGATTCGATGGCAGGAATAATACCTTCAGTACGGCAAAGCAGTTGAAAAGCATCCATAGCTTCAGTATCGGTCACCGGCTGGTAGCTGACACGGCCTAAGTCTGAAAGGTACGAGTGTTCGGGCCCAACGCCGGGATAGTCTAGGCCAGCAGAAATCGAATGCGACTCTATAGTTTGCCCATCTTCGTCTTGCATCAGGTAGGTTACGGCACCGTGAAGCATTCCTGGGCGTCCTAGATTAATAGTTGCGGCGTGACGTCCGGTTTCTACACCGTCTCCCCCCGCCTCAAAACCGTAAAGTTTTACATCGTGGTCATCAAGGAATGCATGGAAGATTCCAATGGCGTTTGAACCCCCACCAACGCATGCAGAAACTCCGTGGGGAAGACGCCCAGTCATCTGTTGAATTTGTTCGCGTGCTTCAGAACCAATAGCATCATGAAAGAAACGCACCATTGCAGGGAAAGGATGTGCTCCCGCCGCTGTACCCAGCAGATAGTGGGTATTCTCGACATTAGCGACCCAGTCTCGAAGAGCCTCATTAATAGCGTCTTTCAGAGTACGGGAGCCATTCTGAACGGCAATAACTTTCGCGCCCAAAAGCTGCATACGCGCCACGTTCAAAGCCTGCCGCTCGGTATCTTCTTCACCCATGTAAATCACACAGTCCATGCCGAAAAGCGCAGCAGCCGTTGCCGTTGCTACACCGTGCTGACCAGCACCGGTCTCTGCGATCAGACGTGTCTTACCCATGCGCTTTGCGAGAAGTGCTTGTCCTAAAACATTGTTAATCTTGTGGCTACCGGTATGGTTAAGATCTTCACGTTTCAGAAAGATCCGAGCCCCAGCGTGCTCTGAGAACCGCGGAACTTCCGTTAGCAATGAAGGACGATTCGAGTATTCAGCAGAGAGTCGCTGAAATTCCGCAATAAACTCTGGATCCTGCTTAGCATTCTGGAAGGTAGACTCAAGCTCATCCATGGCGGCAATTAACGATTCAGGCATCCATCGCCCACCGTATTGCCCGAAGTAGGGACCGGGTGCATTTTTGAGGGATTTCCCCTCAAGAAATGCGTCTGCCAGGTTTTCGCTCATTGTTGTCCTTCCCGGGTACTTTTATTTTCATCCATGAGTTAGGTTTGTACACTTAACTCATGGTACGGCTTGTTCGTATTCTTACTATTCTACGCGGAATGACATAGCGTCAGCGTATATAAAGAAAAGCCCTATGATTATTCACATGTGAAAAACTGTCATCTACGTAAGATAGCTCTAATCTGCATTAGAGATGATGTACAGCCGAAAATTCACGTACAGTTTTCTCCGGGTCTCCAGATTTGACCAGAGTCTCACCAATAAGCACGACATCAGCACCAGCCTGCGCGTAGTTCTGTACATCGCTCAGCCCAGATACACCAGATTCTGCAACTTTAATAACGCTTTCCGGCAGATCGGCCGCAAGCTCTGCATAATGCGCGTTCTTGACTTCAAGAGTTTTTAGGTTGCGAACGTTAATACCTATAATTTTGGCTCCGACACGCTGAGCGATAGATATTTCTTCTGAAGTATGTGCTTCTACGAGAGCATTCATACCAAGCGATTCGGCAAGCTCTAAGAAAGCGCTCAAGGTATCTTCTTCCAAGGCAGCAACAATAAGAAGCACCAGATCTGCGCCGTGTGCACGTGCTTCCCAAATCTGGTACTCATCAACAATAAAATCTTTACGCAATATGGGAATACTGACGTGAGCACGCACCGCATCCAGATCCTCCAGGCTTCCGCCAAAACGGCGTTCTTCGGTAAGCACCGAAATAGCTGCTGCTCCTCCACGCTGATACTTCACCGCTAGTTCCGCTGGATCCGCTATTTCCCCCAGGATACCTTTCGATGGAGACGAACGTTTCACCTCTGAAATGATACGCACAGTTTGGCCATCACCACGTAAAGCACATACAGCGTCAAGAGCTGGTGCCGTAGAGAGCGCTAGCTCCTGCACCTTTTCCAGAGGATGTTTTGCACGACGAACCTCTAAATCCTCACGTACTCCACCAATAATTTCATCTAGTACGGTACTCAACAGTGTTCCTTCTCATAGTCATCAAATATCCAAAAGTTTGAGATAGCACAAGAGAGAGCGCCTCGTCATGGGCGAGGCGCTCGTAGCGTATTTACTAGTGACGCTCAGTATTTTTGGTTTTAGAACCACCTTGACCGTAGCCAGCACTCTTGAGAAGCAATCCAGCCACTAGACCCAGCACGATAATGCCAGCACCAACAAAGACGATAACGGGCTGAGCCAGATCATACGCAACAGCACCAACAAGTACCCCGGTCGTCATGATGGCGATCATAACCCACGATGCTACGGTGCTACCGTGATTTGCATACGGGCGTTCAGGAACAATAACAACTTTCTCTTCCGTCACGAAAACTCCTCATGTGTGTGCACAGATACGCGAATAATGCGTACAGACGTCCTTTCTTCGATTTTAGGTCATGACCTCGTCTTCTGTGAATTTGCTGGTGAGAATCGTACAAATATTTAGACGAGCAATGTTGTACAACTCGCAGTGTTTGAAGCCTCTTTCACTATTTAAAACTATTTTTCTACGGTAGGGTCTTCTCCCCTGCTCAGCAGATCCCATGCATCCATATTGTCGACCTCACCAGGAGCTTCTTGCGGGTTACGCACTGTGCGGTTATATTTACGCCCACCTTGCCAGTGTCGAGCCACTACAAGAGTCCAAAGTCCCACGCACATAATAAGAAAACCTGATATGCATGAAATCCACGGCCAAACAGTCACAGCATACGTACCTGTAGACGCCACGGTTCCCGTTACCTTGCTGGTCTCAGTTACAACCGCATCTGCGGGATTCATCACCACCGACAGCGCAGAAAAAATAATACCCACCCCGGATCCTAAACTTACCAATGCGATAACATACCGCAAAAGCTGAGGGGCTATGCGCGCCGCTAAAGGAGCTGCTAAAGCTACCATCGCCAGTGCGCTTACTGCGGGCGCCGCTTGAGACCCGTTAATGTCAAGGTTTTGTTCCCCCAAGACCCCGTTCACATGCGCTTGGACCCAAGGAAAAAGCGTCGTGCTAAAGGCAAGGGCAGCCACAGCAAGCCCTGCTAAAAGCACCAGTCCAGGCGCTTGTAGTCGCGCAGGTTTCGAGTGTAAGTTTTCATCCGCCGCACTAAAAGCCGTAGCAGTACTCGTTGTCTCGTAATTATTTGATTGATTCAAAGACGAGGATTTATGCCGCTGTGTATTCATGGGATTATGCCCTCCCGCAGGTTCTTAATCTGCTGTGGTAATGCGTTTTGTCTGCAAAGGTTTCAGGCCCGATGCCGTCAATACAGCACGGAGCGGAGCGGCTGATTTATTTACGGTCTCTTCAGTCTCGGACTCCGGGTTGGAGTCCATCACAATACCGGCTCCAGCCTGTACATAAGCTTTTGTTCCCTTGAGAACAGCAGTACGAATTGCAATAGCCATATCCATGTTTCCAGCAAAATCAAAATATCCGCAGACACCCCCATAAACCCCACGGCGGGTCGGCTCATACTCGTCGATAAGCTGCATGGCCCGCGGTTTAGGAGCCCCCGAGAGAGTCCCCGCCGGAAAAGCAACGCGAAGTACATCGTAAGCACTAAATTGAGGGTCAAGTTCAGCACTCACTGAGGAAGAAATATGCATAATATGGCTAAACCGCTCAATCACCATGAATTCATCAACAGAGACCGTTCCAGGCTTTGCAATCCTAGACAGATCATTACGCGCCAAATCAACCAGCATCAAATGCTCAGAGCGCTCTTTTTGATCGGCAAGAAGCTCTTCAGCAAGAGCTATATCCTGTTCACGAGTTGCACCGCGAGGCCGGGAACCAGCGATAGGATGCGAGGTCGCACGCCCCTCCTTGAGGGTCACCAAGGCTTCTGGGGAAGAACCGACAATTTGGAAAGGAATACCCTCAGCATCCTCAAAGTTAAAGAGGTACATGTAGGGTGAAGGGTTAGATTGGCGAAGTACACGGTAGACGTCAAGCGCATCCGCGCCAGTTTCAACTTCAAAACGACGTGAGATCACGATCTGAAAGACGTCGCCATCAATAATATTTTTCTTACAACGATCAATTGCGTCTTGATAACCTTGCACCGACCAAGTTTGAGTAACCTCACGATGAATTCGAGCATTTACCTCAGAAACTCCGGTTAAGACCGATGCCGTTTCAGAGGCACCCTGTTCTAGCTGCTGCAGCATACGGTGCAGACGTTCGACCGCATCGACGTATGCATCATCCACATTTTCATCGGTATCGTTGAAGTTAATGGCATTTGCGATCAAGAGCACTGTACCGTCAGTATTATCATGGATTGCCATATCAGAAACCATGTTCAAGGCAAATTCTGGGAGATTCACGTCATCAGCTGGCGGATACGGCAGGTTCTCCCAGCGGCGTACTACGTCCCAGCCCAAGTAACCTACCAACCCCGATGTTAACGGTGGAAGGCCAGGAACCGGTTCAGTATGAAGCATACGAAGGGTTTGTTTGATAGCTTCAACGGGGTCGCCTTCTGTTGGGGCCCCCGCCGGAGTTTGCCCTTGCCAATACATCTTGCCGTCTCGTGTGGTCAGGGTTGAACGAGAAGAAGCGCCGATAAAAGAATACCGGTCCCAAGCTGCCGATTCCCCCTCGGTCGCGATCTTAGCCGATTCAAGCAAAAAAGTTCCAGGATCAGCGGCACCATCGTGTAGAACCAGCGAACGATAAATACCAATGGGTGTGAGCGAGTCTGCAAGAATTTTGATGCACACCGGAATAACTCGGTGAGTCACTGCGCGTTCCCGGAATTCTTCAAGAGAGGGTGAGATAATGCCCAAATCCTGCATAGGACTAATCCTTCGTGCTCGATTGCTGATGCCCAAACTGTTGCCTGGGGCTCTCGTATTAGTGTACAAGTTCCACCACATCTAACAGTGGTTTGAACAAACAGCGCGAAGTATCAAAATTGACACTTCGCGCTGTTAATTAGCTCAGTCGTTTGAGAGTCGCTGCGGTTTGCAAAGCTGCCGCCGTTGCCTCATAGCCTTTGTCTTCAGAGGAACCAGGAAGTCCGGCACGGTCTAGAGCTTGTTGTTCATTATCGCAGGTGAGTACCCCGAAACCGACCGGGCGACCAGTCAGCACGGAAACATCGGTCAGACCACTCGTAGCGCCCTGACATACGAAGTCAAAGTGAGGAGTTCCACCGCGAATAACAACGCCGAGGGCAACAATCGCATCGTATTTTTCGGCAAGACGGGTTGCTGCAACAGGTAGTTCAAAAGTCCCCGGAACACGCACAATAGTCGGCTCCAGCCCCGCATCAGCGGCGGCGCGCTGCGCCCCATTGAGTAACCCTTCCATGACCTGAGTGTGCCAGCTTGCCGCAACAATAGCTAGTTTGAATCCAGTGTAGTCCTCGGGATTGAGAGTGGTATCTGCTGCTCCTGCGCCGCTCATATTTCTTAACTCCTTGGTGTCGTTGGTTTATATCGCAAAGTCGTCCTCTGACCACACAGCAAGCTGTTATCAGCCAGAAGAACTATATACTAGGCCCATGGAGCCTATGCCCCATACGCCGACGTTTTGTTTCAAGGTACTTGGCGTTCTCAGCACGCGCCGGAATTTCGTCAGGAATTACCTCATGTACTTCAAGCCCCAGCTCGGTCAGCGCGTCAACCTTTGCCGGATTATTTGTGATAAGTCGCAGATTATGAACCCCGAGTTCTTGCAGAATAAGTGCCGCCTGCGTGTAATCACGCATATCTTCGTCTAAGCCAAGCGCTAAATTTGCGTCTAGGGTATCAAGGCCAACATCTTGAAGTGCATAGGCTCGCAACTTATTTACAAGCCCAATACCCCGCCCTTCATGATTGCGAATATAGAGAATCCAACCACCATAACGCGAGAGAATTTTTAACCCATTCTCAAGCTGCTGACCACAGTCGCATCGGAAGGAGCCCAGAATATCTCCAGTAGCACATTCGGAGTGGATTCGCACTGCGGGAATCTGAGCTTCTCCCGAAAATGCAATAGGGTTCCCTTGGGCGTCTATAGCACGAATGCTCATATGCTCAGCACCATCGGCAAACCGCCAAGCACGTACCCCAAAGTTTCCATGGGGTGTAGGAACAATAACCTCAACGGTCGATTCCACCAGTTGCGGGCTGGGATGAGGCACTAAGTCTAAAGGCGAAGCTGTGTATTGGTGGGCAAATCTCTCAGCAAGATCGCGTTTCTCGAATTCGAGCTCTGAGGGTATGTGCTTGTGCTGAGTGCTCTGCTTTTCTGGAGTATCACTCATGCTCGTTCCTTCACATACTGAATAAGGTCTTCGATCGAAATCATGGGGAGGCTGTGTGCAGCTGCAAAAGAGCGCAAAGCCTCAAAGCGCATCATACTTCCATCATCATGAACAAGCTCGGCGATAACGCCTACGCCCGAAAGACCTGCCGCACGAGTAAGTTCTACGGCCGCTTCTGTATGCCCAGCACGTTCCAAAACCCCACCAGCTACGGCACGCAAGGGAAATATATGCCCCGGACGGCTCAAATCTTCAGGGCCCGCTGAGGCGTCTGCAAGAACTCTGACTGTACGGGCACGATCGGCAGCGCTAATACCTGTTGTGCTTCCTACACGCGCATCGCAAGAAACCGTATATGCAGTACCTTTAGGATCTTCATTGTGCGCGGTCATCGGCGGTAAGTTCATGCTGTCTGCGCGTTCGTGACTCATTGGAGCACATATCACTCCGGAAGTATAGCGGATAGTAAATCCCATGAGTTCTTCTGTAGCATATTCAGCCGCAAAAATTATATCTCCCTCATTTTCACGGTTTTCATCATCCACTACAACGACAGCTCGACCGGCGGAGATAGCCTCAATGGCCTCCTGAATAGAATCCAGCTCTTGTGCAACTACGGAAGTTTCATGGAAATCTATATTTCTCGTTTCCATCAACCGGGCTACATATTTAGCGAGCGCGTCTGTTTCAAGATTGACAGTATCTCCTACGGTAAGCTGCCCTAGATTAGTTGCGCTAAGAGTTTCAGGAATTAAACCGACTTCAAACCAGGGAGCGCTCTCAACAGAGGCAGAAACCGCTGTTACTGTCAGCGATACGCCGGAGACGGCAATAGAACCTTTCTCAACCAGATACGGAGCAAGTTCTTGAGGAATGGAAAAACGAACAGTGCACCATGCATCATGTTCCGTTATTGATGTAACCGTCGCGATACCATCTACGTGTCCCTGGACTACGTGTCCGTCGAACCTTCCGCTGGCAGGCATGCACCGTTCAAGGTTAACGACCGATCCTTGAGTTAGTGTGCCTAGATTGGTCCGAGTGAGCGTCTCCCCCATGGCATAAGCGCGAAATTGCTGCGGTTCAATGCTATCCTCATCAACGGCAGTTAGGCATACACCGTTGACAGCTAGGGATCCTCCATGGTCCAAGTCAGAGACAATGTCACCAGCGTTAATAGTGATATATGCAGCTCCGGTCGAAGCCCCTTGAGCATTATAGACTGGTTGAACGGATTCAACGGTACCTAGCGCACCGATAATTCCTGTGAACATGTGTGTCTTCTCCTCTGTGGCAGCTGCACCGAGATGGAATTCAGATGCCGCTACGATACTTGCACTACAACTATAAAGACGAGTCCTTTATTCCCCGAAATATCGTGCAGGTGCATACCGGAACGATCTCAAAGACGATGTTCCCTTTCCTACACTTTGTTTCCAGGAATTATGCGTAACTTTTGTAATTTTTATTCTCGTGGTTCTGGAAAATATTTGTGAGTGAAACGTGGGAGTACACGACGAATACCCGGCGTATTTTTTGCGGTACTGCGTGGGCTTGGTATCAGGTGCGTTGCGGTGTCTTCGCCTAAGACCCGAACTGCGGGAAGCATCCCGAGATCATCAAGCTGCAGACGAGGGGCATTTTCCAACGTGTTGGTAATAAGTCGGTACATTGCACTTTTACCGTGCCCCATGAGTATAGGAGCGCGGTACCAAACAAGTTCGTCAAGAAGATCTTCCCCGGTAAATAGACCAACCATTCCCGGTCCTCCCTCAATCATGAGGTGTCGCACCCCACGACTGTAAAGTTCGTCAAGAAGGACTCTGGGCTCGTGAGTGTAAACCTGCATGTAATTTTCTGGGTCTCTTGTACCTAGACCACACACTTTATAGGTGCTTGGTATATCTGTTTCTCCCATGACAACCCGTAAAGGCTGTTTCTTGTAGCGTTGCCCTGAGATATCACGGGCATCTAGTGAGGGATTATCAAGGAGTGTAGTGCGGGTTCCGATCATCACGGCGTCTGCGCGTTTTCGGATGAGATGCCCATCAGCACGTGCTTGTGAACCAGTTATCCATTTACTGGTGCCGTCTGCTGCCGCGATAAAACCGTCAAGAGTTGAAGCAGATTTAACGGTAATAAACGGTCGTTTTTCTGCGACCGAAATAAACCATCGTTCATTTAGCGAGTACGAGTCCTCAGCAAATTCTCGCATATACGTTGTTACGACTCCGTGAGAGCGTAAATATTCTGCTCCGCCAGAAGCCTGAGCGCTCCTATCTGGATATGCATAAAAGACCTGAGAAATTCCAGCTTCTTTGATAGCATGCGAGCATGGACCAGTTTTGCCTGTATGATTGCAGGGTTCTAGCGACACATACATTTTTGCATCGCTCATATCCGTGCCAGCCGCGCGGGCTTGAGCTAGGGCATCAGCTTCAGCATGAGGTGTTCCTGCCCCGCGATGCCATCCAATATGCAGTACTTGACCGGCAGAGTTTGTAATAACCGCTCCAACAAGTGGGTTAGCCCCCCGTATACCCTGACGAGCGGCTTCTATAGCCAAACTCATAGCACGATCATCGGTCAATGCCCCTTCAGGGACCTTCACAGTTACCGAAGCGGGTATTCCTTGAAGATGACCGTACTCCGCAGCAGAATAGTCAAGATCATTTACGGGCGTATACATCTCAGGACCTAGATACGTTGTCATGATTTGCTCGATTCCACGTCAACAGTAATATCCGGAAATTGCGTTTGGACTCGGGTTTTTTCTTCACGATTCCGAGTACTCCACCATACGAAGAAGCCTACAAGAGTAAAGCATCCGTAGAAAACATACATCAGAGAGGTGGCATAGTAGCCTGCGCTCCAAAGCAGCGGAACACCAACAATATCAACAGCAACCCAAATTAGCCAGAACTCTACCCATCCTCGTGCCATACCATAGGTCGCTATAAGCGAACCGGTAAATATCCAAGCATCTGACCATACGGGCTCGTATGACCCTAGAGAACGAAATATTGGAGTTAACGCTATCGTGCCAAGAATAAGTACAGAGATAATGCTAAAACGTTCCAGCCTGGATGCCCATCGTGGAATTACAGCTGCCCCCTCGGCACGCGTTCCTTGAGCTCTGCAGGACTGCCGCCAACGATACCAGCCCCATACAGAAACAGTTATGAACATAACCTGGCGCCCAGCCTGACCAAGCATATTAATGGGGTTGGGGCTGCCGAAGAAGGCACCCATAAAAACGGTAAAAAGCAGCAGATTTCCGGCTATACCGATCGGCCATGCCCAGACTTTACGGCGCATTCCGCCCAAAGCTGAGGCTAAACCGAAAAGGTTACCTAAAACTTCGCGCACAAGAAGAATCTGGTCTCCAAACTGTATTTGTGCGTCGAAGAGCCACCGCAGAACGTTCACTGTTCCTCCCTTTCATCGTCATTGCGGCGACTCCGGGGAGAACAAAATGCATTGATTCCGGCAATTGCTGGAACATTAGATAACGGTTTCGAATATATACCGTGACCGCATCCCGTGCTTTCTGCTCGTGCTGCCTACCATCCAGACTGTACTGTCGGTACCGGAGTTGCACCGGTTCGGCCGTAAGCATCACAATAACTGATACGCACGGTTCGCGGACTGTCACCGCCGGTTCGGAATTTCACCGACCCCGGAGCACGATTACGGGTCAATTATGGCATACCACGCAAGATCGCCAAAAGCAGGTCTTGGAGAAGGCACCAGTACTTGCACATGTGTAGGTAAAGATATAACTAATTTATGTACATCTAAGTCTGTGATTTATATATTATACACTCTCATATAGAATGTATTGTTCACTCCCACCTGTTTATATTAAAAAACATAAAACCATTTTCGCCATATATGAGGTTTAACATATAATTTAATGATATTAAATCTGGAATATAAGGAATATTAATACCTGATGCTCAAAAAATACTCACAACCCCGAAAAACCATGCTACAAAGCAGCAGAATATTTGAAATTTATAGGAAATTATCTCTAGAATACATTTCGTTCATGCTTCCCCTGAAGAGCACGAACTGCAGTGCATTTTTAAGAATCGAAAAACTCATTCGTATTTTTAAATCATGCGCAGCACATATCACTCTCACATACACAACTAAATAAAATTGCAGGTAAACATGAAACTTTTTAACCGGCAAAAGTCTATCTCAAAGACCATCGCAGCCGTTGGCGCTATGGCGCTGGCTTTAGGGACTATAAGCCCGGCAGTAGCTCATGAAAATACTTCTGATGCTTCTGCTACAGCTCAAATTCCCGCTCACGAGGAAATGAATACTCCAATGGGTGCAGGTGAGCGAGCTCGCCTTGCAGAGTCGCAATCCTCAACTCTTGGCAAAATCTCCCCTAATGCCACTTCCATGTGGACTCCCACAGGTGGGACCCTCGGTATGGACGTTTCTTCATACCAAGGAAATGTAGACTGGAACCGTGCATATAATATGGGCTCCCGTTTTGCATACACAAAAGCAACAGAGGGTAACTATTACACTAACCCTTACTTTGCTCAACAATACAACGGTTCCGCACAGTCGGGCATGATTCGTGGTGCCTATCATTTTGCCAACCCACGCTCCACCTCTGGAGCTGAACAGGCACGCTATTTCGTCAGACATGGCGGTGGATGGAGTAACGACGGAATTACAATGCCCGGCCTACTCGATATTGAATACAACCCATATCCGAGTCTTGGCAACACCTGCTACAACATGAGCAGTGCCGATCTCACTTGGTGGATTCGTGATTTCATGGAGACCTACCGCAGCCTCACCGGTCGATATCCTATGATTTATACCGCTAATTACTGGTGGAGACAATGCGTAGGCGCAACAGAGTTCGGTAACCACCTCCTGCATCTGGCAAATTACAACTACTATCCCGGTCCTATGCCAGCCGGGTGGGGTAATTACGATATCTGGCAGTTCTCTTCTGAAGGACCTTTCGTTGGAGACTCGAATTTCTTCCCAGGTACGGTTCACGATTTACGTGCACTAGCCACCAACGCGGGGGCAAAGAACCGTTCATGGCATCCTCAACCCGCGCCCCGAGTAGAAACGGCTCCTAAGACCCGGTTCCGAGATGTTCCGCAGAGCTCGCCTTTCTATAAAGAAATTGAATGGTTAGCCAACGAGAAAATTACTACCGGTTGGCCGGATGGCACTTTCCGACCGGACGCAGGTGTAGAACGCGCTGCGATGGCAGCTTATTTCTACCGTATGGCTGGCTCTCCCCCGGTTAATCTTCCAGCACGTTCACCTTTCCGCGATGTAGCGCCTCAAGACCAGTTCTATCGCGAAATTGTCTGGATGCATCAGCAAGGTATCGCTACCGGTTGGGCTGATGGCACCTTCCGTCCGCACGATAGTGTTAACCGCGATGCGATGGCAGCTTTCTTCTACCGTTTTGCGGGGAAGCCAGCGGTGCCCGCAGGCCGTAATTTCTCAGATGTTGGAGCGAACAATCAATTTTATCGAGAAATTATGTGGCTCAAAGGTACTGGTATCGCTACCGGTTGGGCTGATGGCACCTTCCGTCCTTGGCAACCTGTTGAACGGGGTGCGATGGCAGCGTTTATCTACCGCTATAAGCACAAGTAAAACAGTCGCTTCTCATTAATAATCAGGGAGGATTCCCCACAAAACTGTGGGAATCCTCCCTGATATTATTACCCGCTGTACTTTCAGATATGACAGCTGCGTTAGGTATGCATACCTAACTGTTTTTCATGGCTTCAGCTGTACACAGATACGAAAAGGGCCTTCTCAGGTAATTCCTGAGAAGACCCCAATGCAGTATTATGCAGAGTTACTCAACAGAACGGAACGCGACGACTGCATTATGTCCACCAAAGCCGAAGGAATTCGAGATACCAACAATCTCTCCTTCAGGAAGCTCCCGTGCCTGCGTCACAACGTCAAGATCAATCTGCGGATCTTGGTTTTCCAGATTAATAGTAGTCGGAGCTTTGCGGTTGTAAATCGCCAATACGGTAAGCACTGCTTCAAGGGCTCCTGCACCACCCAAAAGATGCCCCGTCATAGACTTGGTTGCAGAAACAGCAATATTCTTTGTATGCTCACCGAAAGTAGCATGCATAGCAGTTGCTTCCGGTAGATCCCCCGCAGGAGTTGAGGTTGCGTGTGCGTTAATATGCACAACTGTAGTAGGGTCAATATCCCCATCTTTGAGTGCTTCGCGTAGAGCTCGTGTGGCTCCTAGAGCATCAGGATCGGGAGCGGTTATATGGAAGGCATCAGCAGAGACACCGGTACCTGCTAGCTCGGCATAGACTCGCGCTCCACGGGCTCGGGCATGCTCCTCTGACTCAAGAATCATAGCCGCGGCACCTTCGCCCATCACAAATCCGTCACGATCCACATCATAAGGGCGTGAGGCTTTTTCGGGGTCATCGTTACGCGACGATAGTGCCTGCATACGCGCAAAGGCCGCTAACGGAAGAGGATGAATTGCTGCTTCGGAACCGCCGACAACAACCACATCTGCTTTACCTGTGCGAATCATATCGACCCCCAACTCCATAGCTTCCGTTGAAGAAGCACAGGCAGATACGACGGTTTGAGCAGCGGCGCGCGCTTTCAGGTTCATCGACACAGCGGCTGCGTTGCCGTTAGGCATTAACATGGGAACTGTCATGGGAAGAACCCTTCGAGGTCCTTTCTCACGCAATGTATCCCACGCATCAAGCAGGGTCCACACACCACCGATACCAGTACCAAATGCTACACCGGTGCGTAAGGGATCAACTTCTTCTGCGGATTCAGCGTCGGAACCCGAAAAACCAGCATCTTCCCAGGCTTCACGAGCAGCGATAAGTGCTAGCTGTCCTGAAGGATCTAAGCGCTTTGCTTCAACTTTGGTGAGTCGTTCTGACTCGTGAGCAGGCTCTGCGAGGCGCCCAGCGATGTAAACAGGCAAGCTGTATTCTTCTACCCAGGGCTCATCAATTTTAGTGATACCCGAGACGCCTGTAAGCGCATTTGCCCAGGTGGTGGGGACGTCGCCGCCAATAGGAGTGGTTGCGCCGAGACCGGTCACCAACACTTTTCGAGACATCTTCACACTTTCTTGGTTATATCGGTGGAGGGTGAAACTAGACAGGTGGGCGCGGTTACTTGCCCGCGCCCACCGTCGGCAGCCTAATTTAGGCTGTTTTTGCGATAAAGTCTACTGCGTCACCAACAGTCTTGAGGTTCTTGACCTCTTCGTCTGGAATAGTAACTTCGAACTTTTCCTCAGCGTTCACTACGATAGTCATCATCGAGATAGAGTCAATATCGAGGTCTTCGGTGAAGGACTTATCCAGCTGAACATCTTCAACTTCAACACCGGTCTCTTCGTTTACAATCTCAGCAAGACCTGCGAGGATCTCTTCTTTGTTAGCCATGAAGGGCTCCTTTGTCATAGAAGTGGTAGCACGCTCCTGGTTAAGAGCATGTGCATAATCGAGTTTATCGTGTCTGTGTAAGTATCTCACACAATAACCCCGAGTTTTTCAAATTCGTACTGTAAATCTAGTGTTTGCAGGTACGAATTTGAGCTATCTCATAAAAGTTATATTCAGATACCTTAAGAATGATCTCGATAACTTACGGAAGAACAACAACCTGTGCCGCATATGCAAGACCGGCCCCAAAACCAATCTGTAATGCAAATCTTCCAGAAAGTTCAGGCTGTTCCTGCAAAAGACGATGCGCTGCCAAAGGAACGGAGGCGGCAGACGTGTTACCAGCATCAGCAATATCTCGCGCAATAGCGACATTTTCAGGCAATTTCAGGGTTTTTGCCATCTGATCGATAATGCGAGCATTAGCCTGATGCGGAATTAATGCACCCAGCTCATCCGGAGTAATACCTGCCGATTCTAAAGCCTGCTGTGCAACTTTTGCCATTTCCCACACGGCCCAGCGGAAGACTGAAGGTCCATCTTGACGCAGGGTAGGCCAAATCTTTTCGTCTTCCTGCACGGGGTTAGCGACAAAATCACGGTTACGGATATCGAGGAGGGAATGGGTCATTCCAACAGTTCCCCAACGAGAGCCGTCTGATCCCCAAATAGTCGGGGCGATACCAGGCTCATCTGATACGCCAACAACAGCCGCACCCGCTCCATCTCCCAACAAGAATGAGATAGAACGTTCCGTATTATCTATAAAATCTGAGAGTTTTTCAACGCCTATCACGAGAACATTCTGCGCCATACCAGAACGAACCATAGCATCTGCCTGAGCTATACCATAGCAGAAGCCAGCGCAGGCCGCAGAAATATCGTAAGCAGGACACCGAGACCCAATGGCATCCGCAACCAGAACAGCTAGTGACGGAGTAGCATACGGATGGGAAATTGTTGAGATAATAACGGCATCAATCTGTTCACCCATCACGTGTGAGTTGGCGAGCGCATCATGAGCTGCTGCGATTGCAAGGTCATTAACGGTTTGGTTTTCGCTAGCTCGATGTCGGGTTGAAATCCCGGTACGCTGCTTAATCCACTCATCAGACGAGTTGATAGCTTCAACGATATCGTTATTATGAACAATCACCTCACCACGGGAAGCCCCATAGCCTAAAATGCGGGAGTAACGATTGTTCTCATATTGTTTGAGGGTAGTCACGTGTTTACTGTTCCTTGAGCTGTTTCTTCGTGGGTCTGATCTGATACGCCTTAAACCTATACACCAAATTTTTCGAGGTCTTCAGGAGCGTTAACGGCGGTGAAAGGTACACCACGCATTGCGCGTTTTGCCAATCCGACGAGGGTTCCTGCAGGTGTTACCTCAATAATATCGGTGACTTCGTCTTGCAACATCTGAGCCATACACAGATCCCACCGCACAGGGTTTGTAACCTGCTTGACGAGAGAATCGAGAAATTCCTGTCCGGTAGCGACCACAGAGCCATCGCGATTACTCAAAATTTTGTGCTTTGGATCTTCAACCGTGATCGTGTCTGCAAATTTCTTGAGTGGTTCCACGGCCGGGGCCATAGCTTCTGTGTGAAAGGCACCAGCAACTTTAAGCGGAATAACACGAGTACGAGCCGGTGGATTCTCAGTGAATTTTTCAAGAGCGTCAAGTGCGCCTGCTGCAACGATTTGTCCACCGCCATTGGAGTTGGCTGCAACCAGCTGCGCCGCTTTAATTGCTTCACGAACCTCTTCTTCATCGCCGCCCAGGACTGCTGCCATACCGGTTGGGGATGCAGTGGCGGCTTGGGCCATGCCGGTGGCACGAACGCGAATAAAACGCATAGCATCTTCATCGCTAAGAATTCCAGAAAGCGCAGCTGCTGTAATTTCTCCTACGGAGTGCCCTGCGAAAAGTAAATTCTCTGTTCCTAGACGAGCAAGCGTTAGACGCCCGGTGACAATACCTGCAGCAACAATCAAAGGCTGGGCAATAGCGGTGTCTTTAATAGCCTCTTCCTCGGCTTCGGTGCCGTAATGGATAAGGTCAAGCTCTGCTGCTTGTGAGAGACGCTCAAGGTGTTCACGAACTCCGACAATCTCAAGCCAAGGAGTGAGAAAGCCCTTTTTTTGAGATCCTTGACCGGGGCAGACAATAGCGTACATTCTTGACCTTTCAAATAGCTCATGACGCTCTCGCGTATAGTATTCTATCGCTTTATCATCGTACGGAGTAGCTCAAAATGCCACATATTATGATAAACGCTCCAGAGATATTCTACTCATCTTTTGTCCTAGCCGGTATATTCCATAAGCGCCCACCACAGGCTCCGCTGGATATTGGTCTTGACATCTTATGCCTTCTAAGCACCAGTTGCTTCTTGTAACGTCATCATTTTTCGCTTACCGCGCAGGGCAAGCACACGAAAAACTTCAATAGCCTTTTCCGCTTCCGTACAATCAAGCTCGCGGATGAGCACGAATATAGGTATCTGCTAAACGTTTCATGGAGACATGGGTATAGATCTGTGTCGTTGAGAGCGATGCGTGCCCTAACAGCTCTTGAACGGTACGAATGTCTGCCCCTCCGTCAACAAGATGAGTTGCAGCAGAATGACGAAGGACATGTGCCCCTGAAACCTCGGTATTCTCAAGTGTACGTAGGATTCGGCTAATATCTTCACGAATTTGTCGAGGGTTTGCACGTTTGCCGCGTGGCCCTATAAACAGGGCAGTTACATCGCGTGAACCTTTGGCTATCCAATACGGGCGCCCTATTTTGACCCACTGTGAAAGAACTTTCATCGCGGGGGTTCCCAATGGTACAACACGTTCTTTATTACCTTTACCGATAACGCGAACCGTCTTATTAGCTCGGTCTATACTCGATAGATTCAAGCCTGTAAGTTCTGAGATACGCATACCCGATGAGTACAGAACCTCTAGAACAGCCCAAAGCCTCAGCATCCGGATATCCTGCGGATTTTCGCGGCATCGCAGTGCTACGGTGTCCAAAACGGAGCTCATCTGTTCCTGACTCAGGACAGCAGGAAGATGTCGGTCACGCTTAGGCGTACTCATTCCCCGGGTAGGATTTTCTACGATGAGTTCTTCCTCATGAGCCCAGCTGAAAAAAGTGCGCAGGGTTGAACCACGTCGAGCTACAGTTGTCTTGGCATTTTGTTTTAGGTGCATAGACCCCAGCCATTCACGGATAAGCTGCAGGTTTACATCTTCAACACGGCTAATTCCCCGTCGTCCGATAAAGCCGAAAAACCCGCAGAGATCAGATATGTACGATCGGATAGTCTCTTCGGAACGATACTTCTCGTACCTGAGATAACGTTCGAAATTCTCGACAATAGGTAAAAATACTTCTCCAGATAAGGCGGGAGCAAGGTCTGGGGTGGAATCCTGCTGGCTTGCTGATATGGGGAGGGTAGGGGCTAATGAACTTTCCGGTAAAACTGCATCGGGCATAGGTAAAGTCTTTGAAAGCTCTTTATTATCATCCCAAAATGCTGCTGTCATTTCTCTTTCCCCCCCTTCTGCCCCTATCTCTTCTGCGAGGTTAGCAAGTCCATGTACTAAGCTATGATGCTGAGCGAGCTGCCTGCCGTATTTTACGCCACCCGAACCCATCGCTTTCTGCCAGACCTTGTTGCGCCAATTGGCTCAGTTCTACCATAGTACCGCGCAAAGGCAAGCCGATGTGGCCCGCAAGCTCCTCCGCCGATCGATAGGTCCGCGGGGACATCATGTCCCAAAGCCGTCCCTGCACCTCCGACATGGTATCGAGAACTGTGCTTTGCTCGTGATCATGACTTTGCTTTTCTTCCTGCAGAGCATCGAACCCTTCACGAGCTTCCAGGATATCTTGTATCTCGCTCAGGATACGAGCATAGCCATCCCGAATAAGCCTGTGACAACCTACAGAGTTCGGAGAGTTAATATTCCCTGGAACAGCCCAAAGTTCCCGTCCGATTTCAAGTCCGTGCCGGGCGGTGTTGAGGGCGCCCGACCTCCAACGTGCTTCCACCACCACAATGTCGTGTGAAAGGGCGGCAATAAGACGGTTACGCTCTAGGAATCTCCACCGTGTGGGGGTATTTCCAATAGATACTTCGCTCAGAATAAGACCCTCCTCCACAATACGGTGCAGGACCTCACTGTTCTGTACGGGATAGAAATGATCTAGACCCCCAGCCATGAGCGCAATCGTAGGAACCGAAGAACTTCCTGCGGCAAGCGCAGCACGATGGGCAGCTACATCAATGCCATAAGCACCACCGGAGATAATAATGTGCCCCTTCTGTGCTAATTCATGTACTAAATATGATGTTGCATCAGCACCGTACACACTTGCATCGCGCGAACCCACGACCGCAACACATTTCTGAAAATACTCTGTTAGTATCCGTAATTTTACGGGATCACCCTTGCCCCACAGGCCATACGGAGTTTCATCCCCTAAATCTTGCAGGTAGTTAGGCCAAAAATCATCAACAGGGGTTACAAGCCATATGCCGCAAGATACCGCCATAGCGCATTCACGTCGAGGTTCAAATCGCTGACGCCCCTGCCATCTCCTACGCTTCTTCGCGATACCACGAGTAAAGTCCTCATAGCTCATGGAATGCTGACCGGGTGTATAACTGACCCCTGCGGCACGAAGTACATCGGCAATTTCTTCGCTGGGTTCTCCCCCATTCCACCACGTTTCCGTCATTCCTTCCGGATTAGTCACGCAATACAAAGTAAGCGGAGCCCCCAAAGTTTTTAGTCCCTCAACGATCAGAGGGTCCGCAGGATCAGCAAAGCGCATAATAAGGGCGGTACATAACCGAATATAGGCTCGCACCTGGCGTATCCGTTCTTCCGGTTCCAGGTTTTCCTCAAATAGCAGCTCGGCTTCTTCATCCTGCAACTTCGCATTTATTCGCCACTGAAACGGTGTTGAACTTTCAAAAGGTTCCGGGATGTACGCTTGGTCTAGGCTTTCAAGCTCTTTCCGGCGATACATCATTAGCTGTTGAAAATATGTATGGTTTTCTACGTCTAAAAGTACGTCTGACATGATATTTCTCTCTTCACTATGCTCGTTTATTCCATCAACGTGGATGATTTTTATAGCCCTTGATGCCCACCTTGCTGCCGCAGGAATAAAGCCACATCAAGATGTTCCTGTTGGGGTGAGGTCGTGCCGTCTAGGTCGCTCAGGGTCCATGCGGTGCGTAACACGCGATCGTATCCGCGCGCTGTTAAAGTGCCCCGGTCTACGGCTCGGTTAAGACCTTGTACCAAGGTTGAGTTCAGCCGAAGCGGTCCGCGTAGAATTTTTCCATTCGTCTCAGCGTTAACCCGTAACCCATAGGGAGATAATCTTTCCACCTGAGCAGCACGAGCTGTGATAATCCTTTCTCGAATGCTACGAGAACTTTCCCCGCGTTCTTGGCTAGCAAGCTCGGCGGAGGATACTTTAGGAACCATCAGATTGAGGTCTATACGGTCAAGAAGTGGTCCCGATAAACGGTTGAAATATGAGCGTCGCTCACGAGGGGTACAGGTGCAATCAGCACCGGTACCTACGTTCATTCCACAAGGGCAAGGGTTGGCAGCAAGAACTAATTGAAACCGGGCCGGGTAAATTGCTGAGGCCGCAGCTCGATCAAGAACTATTTCTCCGCTCTCCAAAGGCTGGCGCAACGAATCGAGCACTGTACGTTTAAACTCTGGAGCTTCGTCCAGAAAAAGTACTCCGCGATGGGCTTTTGAAACGCAACCCGGTCGCGGGATTCCGCTGCCTCCTCCCAAAATAGCGGGTGCAGATGCGCTATGGTGCGGAGCTTCAAAAGGCGGTATACGCACTAGTTCGCTCAAAGATGCGTCCGATGAGCAGAGCGATTGAATCGCTGTTACCTCCATAGCTGCTTCATCATCAAGAAGAGGCAGAATAGTAGGAAGCCGCTCTGCCAGCATTGTTTTCCCAGATCCGGGAGGACCCTGCAACAAAATATGATGTCCCCCGGCGGCAGCAATTTCGAGGGCAAATCTTCCCTGTTGTTGCCCCGCAACATCAGACATATCAGCTAATACCGCAGTATGCGCAGAAGGATTCGGAGTCATCGACTCAACCGGCGCTGGTGGATATTTCAGGTTCTCTGTGCTCGCTCCGAAAGCAGAAAATACTTCTGCCAAACACCGAAATCCGGCAACCTGAATTCCCGGAATTAACGATGCCTCTGCAACGTTGGCATGGGGCACCACTACGCGCGAGTGCCCCGCATCAGCGGCAGCTTTTACAGCTGGCAGTATGCCAGGAACAGACCGCAAAGAACCGTCGAGCCCTAGCTCCCCAAGAAAAACGCAATCGCCGCTAGGATGTAAATTTCGTTCAGCTTGCAGAGCCGCGATTACCATCGCAAGATCAAACCCAGAGCCACGCTTAGGCAGTGTTGCGGGTGTCAGGTTAATGGTGAGTCTGTGCTGTGTTAACGAAATACCCGAGTTCTTAGCGGCAGAGCGAACACGCTCTTTAGATTCGTTAAGAGCTGTATCAGGAAGGCCCAAGAGCACAAATCCGGGAAGCCCTTGAGAGACATCCGCCTCAACATCAACGATATGGCCGTGAAGCCCAACCAATGCTACAGAGTACGTACGTGCAAACCCCACTACGCCACCCCCATCAAGTGTTCGAAGGTGAACTTTTCAGGAGTTCCTGTCACCGCAATAGCATCAACACGAAAATGCCCAAAATCAAGGTTCTCGCGTAGACGACACCATAGTATAGCGAGTTCACGTGTGCGTTTAGCCTTATCACCATTGATAGCTTCAAAAGGATGCCCGTACTCTTCTGAGGATCGAGTTTTAACTTCGACAAAAGCCAGCTCGTCCTGGGGAGTAATAGCAATAAGATCTAGCTCTCCCCGCAGCGGAATATCTAGCCCTGCGGGCGGACGCCAATTACGTTCCAGAATCCGGTACCCATTAACACTAAGAATCTGGGCAACTAGGTCTTCGCCCCAGCGCCCCACCCGATGTGCCTTCGCAGGTCTACGAATCCAGCTTGGCTTTCCCAGTGTGCGGCTCGATGGCGTGCGCGACGTTATAGCTGTCATAGTGGCTCCTCATGAGAACACCAAAACTCATGCGAAGCTCACTAGCTCCCCAGATTCTTGGCGCATAGCAGATGTTCTTGCCTCTACTATGACCGCTGTATCCATAGTACGCGGGCTCTACTCTGAGATTTGTGGAAAACCTAAGGGAGTGGGACACTTTTCTTTGTTATCCACAGCGATTTATGCGAAAACTTCCTATTAACCCCCAAAAATTTGAATCTGAGAGCCGGCTATAAACCGCTATATTAAGCTCAGTCTTTTTGCCGCGCTACGGTCGCTTTTATCCTAAATCATCGGGGAGATCAGCAATTTCTGGCACCGTAAAGTCCTGATTTGGTAGCCGTTCTTCAACATTTACGTCACGAGTCGAAAAAGCTCGAACATTCTTGACGAACCGATTAGTGCGAAAAACATCCCACACCCACACATCATTCATCACGACCTCAAAGTATATGGTTCCCTCCCGGATCTGAGGCGTTACATCGACCTTATTTGCGAGATAAAACCGGCGGTCCGTTTCAATGGCATAGCTGAATAGCGACATAACATCTTGGTACTCTCGGTACAATGCCAGTTGAGCATCGGTCTCATAATTTTCCAGTTCTTCTGCACTCATTAACTTTCCCCGTCTTCCCCCAAAATTTTCAATACTTCGCTGCGACCGATACGTGTATTCGTCAGCTGTTCTTCCGTAGCCGGTAATGACCATGAAAGACGATGGTAAATGCTAGGTCCATACTCACTAATAGCCTGACGATGCGCAACAGACCCATACCCCTTGTTCTTCACCCAGTCGTAGTGTGGGTTCTCTGCCGATAAGGATTCCATAAAGGCGTCACGATCGACTTTGGCAACCACCGATGCGGCAGCTATAGAAGCGCACTGATAATCGCCCTTAATAATCGTGGTGACTGGGCCACTCCAACCTTTTTCTACGGCCGAGTTAGCACCGTTCCATACACGGTGAAGCAATTCCTCATACCGGCGATGTACAGGGTCCATAGAGTCGAATAGATTCTCAGGCGGCGGGCTAAGCCAATCGTGTTTTCCGTCCAAAAGCGCAGCCTCCGGGTATAAACCGCGATACGCCAGATCGGCGAGTGCTCGCTGCGCCGCCAGTCGCAGTGCGTAGGTCATTCCTAAAACGTCTATTTCGGCGGGTGTAGTGTGCCCAATAGCGTAGGAACACCATTTTTGGATGCGCGGTATGAGAGCTTCACGGCGTTTTGGGGTTAGAGCTTTTGAATCCGTGAGTCCTTCAAGTATCCGCTGATTTTGTTGGTCTAACACGGCAACACCTACGCTTACGGGGCCTGCTAATGCTCCACGTCCGACTTCGTCGAGACCAGCGATCAAGCGATACCCTGCGGTAAAAAGTTTTTGTTCATGCTCAAGATTCGCGCTATGCATGTGTAGTCTTATCTTTCCACGTGAAAATGCAAACGGACGAGGGGCTTGGTATCGCCTATATAAATATCGTGTATATGAGATATACAGTTTTATAGGTACGAGGTGGAATAGGATTTTCTTCCTATTCCACCTCGTGAATGGGCAATATGTTCGCGCTGGTCAATTACGGGTTAGGGACCGAGTCGAAGACCTTCTTTTCGTCATCCAACATTCCGAAGTGGTTCAGCGGCCAGGCGATGACGAAAACTGTTCCCGCTATGTCATCTCGTGGGATGAAGGCGTGCCCGTCGGCAATGTGAAACCGGGAATCGGCAGAGTTATCGCGGTGGTCGCCCATCATAAAGTACTTTCCTTCGGGTACCGTCACCTTAAAGGGAATGTCTGAGGGGTTTGACCCGGGATGTAGATAGGGTTCCGTGATCTCGACACCGTTAACCTTGATCTTTCCGCTGCCATCACTTTCTACCGTATCACCGGGCAGACCAATAACTCGTTTCACCAAGTAGTTTGAGGATGTGTCGGGCAGAATGCCAACAAAGGTAAGTCCGTCGGAAATGGGGTTGGAGTTCTTCTGTCCTGAGGGAATCCAGCCCTGTGAGTCTTTAAAGACAACAACATCACCACGTTTGGGGTCATTGAAATACGATCCAGCAACGTTAATGAAGACCCGATCGTTAACCTGCAGAGTATTTTCCATAGACCCTGAGGGAATGTAAAAGCCGCGAATCAGGAATGTTTTAATAACGAAAGCAATAATCAGAGCATAAAGGATGATCGTGCCTGTTTCACGAACTTGAGTCCAAGCCCATTCGCTTACTCGACCCTCAGCTTGCGCCTGTTTGAGGGTCAAAGCCTGTTTCTCTTTTTTCCTTCGCTTCTTTTCTTCTTTAGCGCTGAGAGCTGGAGCGGGTTGTTCTGTCTCTGGTTCTTCCTCATCAGCTTCTATGTCTTCCGTATATTCTGCCTCATCATTACCATCATATTCGGAAAGATAATCGTCATATTCAGCCGAGGCTTCCTCAAAATCTACTGGTTCTTCCTCATATTCCGGATATTCCACATACTCTGAGGCATCATATTCTTCCGGTTCATACACATCCTGCTCGTCTTCATAAGCATAATCCGTGTACTCGCCCTCTGGATCGTCTTGCGACTCAATGTACGACTGTTCTTGCTCTTCATAGACCAGGCGCTCTTCAAGCTCCCGGCGCTCACGGCGGCTCCGCGGCTGATAGTTAGCTGGGACGGAGTTCTCATCGCGTGATGAACGTGACGAGCCGTACTGGTTAGCCATATCGAAGACCTTTCTAGGGGCGAATGGTTCTTAGCTATTGTATAGGTGTCTGCCCTTCAAATGCAGTTTATTTGGGGGTTTTACGCCTGTAGACATACACAGATGTCAAAAATGGAGACGAAAATCCACGGTTCCAATAATCTTATCGGTTCGGATTAGCCCTCCACCAGGTGCTCCTAGCAAAGACCTAGAGTCAACTGATACCGAGCGATGATCACCCATGACCCACATGCGTCCGTGCGGTACTACAACGTCAAATTTTGTGGTTGAAGGTGAGTCTTGTGGGTAGATATAAGGCTCGTCTAGAGGCTCTCCGTTGAGAGTTATCTTTCCTTGGTCGGTGCAGCAGGATACGGTATCGCCCTCAAGTGCAATCACTCGTTTAATGTAAACGGTTTCTGTAGGGGCTAAACCCAACCACTGACCTGTGTGTTTTACTGGGTCGTTCCAGAACCCATCCCCTGATTTATAAGGCGACAGTGAACCGGCACCATCGAAAACGACAATATCGCCTCGATGTATGTGGGAGCTATCAGACAGCTTCGAGACTAAAACACGATCCCCGGGCATATAGGTAGGTTCCATAGAGTTAGATGGAATGTAGTAAACATCCGCTATAAAGGTACGGATGCCCAGCATAATGCATAGTGCAAGAGCGCAAGCCACAAGAACAAGGCGCCATCCCCTAACGGAATGACGCCTTATCTGAGGTTCTGCCGAAGAATCGGCTAACTCCATATGTATAAGACCTTGATATGTCTTAGAACTCGCGCTTCTCGCGGATACGAGCTGCCTTACCGTGGCGATCACGCATATAGTACAGCTTGGCACGGCGAACATCGCCGCGGCTAACAAGCTCAATCTTCTCAATTACCGGGGAGTGCACCGGAAAAGTACGCTCAACACCAACACCGAAAGAAATCTTACGCACGGTGAAGGTTTCGCGAATACCAGCGCCCTGGCGTCCAACAACAAAACCTTTGAAAACCTGAACACGGCGGTTCTTACCCTCAACAATGTTCACATGAACGTTCAGAGTGTCACCGGGTGCAAATTCGGGAATATCGTCACGAAGGGACTTCTTGTCGAGGAAGTCAAGAGTTTGCATGTGTTGTTCTCCTGAGTCATCTGCCGCAGGTCAAATAGACTCGATTAAATCTATCGTCCAAGGTGGTGGATAGAAGTTCTAATAACTTAGAACATGATTGATGTTCTAAGGTTCGCACTGTTATGGTCGCTCTTCCCCCTACGGCAGGGGCGTGCCCAGCGCAAACACAGTTTTTTATTATGGCAGATGCTGCAGCGGTGGGCAACTACGAGCTTCTATCGAAGCACGTTTTCAGAGCCTAAGAGGGCGTATCTCTTACGCCTTTTCAAGAGTCTGACGTTCCACTTCTACGTCGCGAGCTATACGAGCTGCGGTAATCGCATCCGGCGCATCTGGAACAAAAATTGCGCGACGGTAGTATTTGAGTTCATCAATCGAGTCTTTGATATCTCCAAGAGCACGGTGGTTTCCGGTCTTAACTGGCGCATTATGACGAGCAGCCGGGTACCAGCGAGCAGCGAGTTCTTTGATCGTCGATACATCAATTACGCGGTAGTGCAAATGCTTCATAAGATCTGGCATATCGCGCTCCAAAAAGCGTTTATCCATGCCGACTGAATTTCCGCCCAACTGCGCTTTGCCCGCTACAGGAACATACTTCTTGACGTATTTAAGAACTGCTTCCTGCGCTTCATGCATAGATACGCCGTGTTCAAGGTCCTCTAATAACCCCGAAGACTCATGCATATTTCGCACATAGCTATTCATGTTCTCGAGAGCGCCAGCGGGTGCCTCAGAACCGGGTTTGATCACGAGCTCCACGCCTTCACCCAAAATATTGAGGTCAGAATCCGTCACAAGAACACCTATTTCAATCAGTGCATCCTGTGTAAGATCGAGCCCGGTCATTTCGCAGTCAATCCATACAATACGTTCACTTGAAATACTCACGCTTTAACTCTACAGATTTTCTACGTACTCTCCCAGCTACAGCAGTTCATAGCTTTCTTATTTTCTGTATCTACCGCCCTAAAAAGTTTGATTGTGACCTATATGAGAATTAAACCTTCTCCACACGCGACCTAAAACACGTGCGAAGAACGGTAGTCTTGTGGGTTTCACACAGGAGACAATGAAGGTGCTCGGGTATTATGGAGAGCGTATTGGATGTAGAGCTAAAACCCCTAGTGAAGGGATTCCTAACGCATGAAAACGCGGTATATGCAGTGGCGGTCAAGATTTTTTACAAAGCCCACCGCAACGTCGCCGCGTCTGCAAAAGTACATTGACAGTAACCGTCTTCGCACGCTACTGCTGGGTGCCTTTGGCTCTATTCTTATCACTCTCAGCTCATACGGCGTTGGTTGGATTGCAGATAGCTCAGGTTTTTGGCGCAACAATCTGATACGCACTATACGTTATGAAGTTTCGTGGGTAATCGTTTGTATTATCGCGCTTTCACTAGGTGCCATGATTATGTGCCGTGAGTGGCTGCGTATCTACCAGAAGATGGGTACCTGGAATAATTCTTCGCTCAGGTGGATGATCGCAATTGTTACCTGCTGGTCACTGCCCCAGGTTTTTGCTCTTACTATTTACAGCCGCGACATGTTTTCCTACTATGGGCAGGGCATGGTTATGGCTCACGGACTGAACCCCTATAAACAGGGGGTTTCTGAGATAGCGAACTTCATGCAAAATGGTGCGGACCCGCAATGGGCTGAGTCTCCTCCGCCCTACGGGCCTATCTCACTCAAAATCGAAGAATTCATCGCTCGCATCGTCGATGGAAATATCGATCTCGCCATTTTCTTGTTTCGTCTTGTCAGTGTCCTCGCCGTTATCGGCATTTTGTTCTTTGTCGTAAAACTCGCACAGCTTTACAAATATAATCAAACGCGAGCGCTCTGGCAGGTAGGCGCTAATCCCCTGTTCATAGCTTCTTTCATAGCGAGTGGTCACAACGATTCCTTGATGACCATGTTTATGCTTGCAGGTCTCTACTTTGCGAAGCGATACCCCAATGTCTATGGTGGCGTTCTTGGCGTTACGATGGTGACTTTCGGCGTCGGGGTGAAGCCTCTAGCACTTGTGGTGCTCCCCTTTGTTGGCTTGCTGTGGGCGGGTAATAACGCCAGCTGGGTACGCAAATTCACTATCTGGTTTATCTCAGGAATTATTCTTCTTGCCGAGCTCGCTATTTTAGGTTACATAAGCGACCTTGGTTTCGGTTGGGTCAGCGCGCTATCTACTACGGGCGGTCAGTACATTTGGTACACTCCCATCGGCTTAGTGATCGGTTTCATTGGGCTTTTCGCACACGGTGATTCCTTCGATGCTGTCAAGAAAATTCTTGAGAATATTGGCAAACTTCTAGGCATCCTGAGCGCGTTAAGCTTCGCATTTGTCGGTCGATACCGTAACGTGGTGCGATACGCAGGTCTCGCGATTCTCGCCATGCTCTTTTTCAGCCCTATGATTCAGTCATGGTACATTCTCTGGGCTGTTCCTATGATCGCCGCGACAGGTCTGCGCTCTCACTTCCAGCTGATGTGGTACTTCGTGACAACCCTGTTCTTTATGGCGTATGCGGTATGTGATCAGCTGTATATCTCACCATATCTGAACGATTTCAACCAGGGAATGGCGCGTCTTATCGCCATTTTGATCTGTCTGGCCTATATCGTCTATCTGATGGCGTTAGACCCGGCAACGCGACGTATGGTGTACTTGAGCTTCCATCCGCATCAGGTAAAGCGAACTATCACACGGATGTGGTGGCAGCTCTTCCCTCAGACACGTGAAAGGCTCCGTGCGCGGCGCACCCGTCAAATATTACAAAAACATTAAGCTCGACGAACACTTGGGGGTAAACCCCTGTCATGGCGCGGAACCAGGCTATGGCGATTCAGGATTTTTTCCATAAATTTGTGTCATTTTTCGAGTTCGTTTACCATAATGTGACTTTTCGGTGTACTCTATAAATGTATTTCACACCGATATCGAAGACAGTGAAATGCATGCCTCAGTAGCTCAGAGGATAGAGCAGGAGCCTTCTAATCTCTTGGTCGGGGGTTCGATTCCCTCCTGGGGTACCTGTACGCACAAGCGCCGTTCCCTCAAATTGAGGGAGCGGCGCTTGTGCTTGTACCGATAACCCCGTAACCACCTGCGCATTCTTGCAAACAGGTGTGTACCGTTATTTCTTCACAGGGTTCGTGTCTTTACACGAGTTCAGCACGTTCTCCATAACGCGTTTTTCATCGGCAGTGACCCATAGCTGATACTTTGCTTTTACATGCACCTGCCGCGCCACATATGTGCATCGGTAGGCCGTATTGCCAGGAAGCCAATCAGAAGCATCGGCATCAGATTTCTGCATATTTGCGGGCCCGTCTGCTGCTACCAGGTTCTCGGGGTCGTTCGCGAGCTCACGACGTTTTTCCTCGCCAATATCTTGAGCCCCGGTCTGCCACGCATTCGAAAGCGCCACCACATGGTCGATCTGAACGGCACTTGAAGACTTCTTACCTCGTTTAAATTCGATTGTCCTGCCGGTATAAGGATCGTCAAGAGTTCCGGTTTGTACGGTGCAAGCACGAGTTCCCGCTTTGAAACGAATATTTGTTAAATCACGACGCAAAATATCATCACGAGTATTACATCCATTATGATCGACATCGTCCCAGGCAGCACCAAATTGCTCACGCGTATACCCGGCTTTTGATGCCCGCTCTTTCACAGGCAGGGCAGCAAGCTCCTTCTTCGCCGTCGATAAGTTAGGTGCATATGCTGTGGCTGGATCAACCGCATCATGCGGGTTCTTGACCTCTTCCAGAGACTCAGTTTTGACGTTCTGCTCTTCGCCGTCCCCTGTAGCAGAAGATGAGGCACTAGGGTTACCCAACAGCCCGCCTTGGCTATGCCGCCCAATATAGATAACGGCAATAATCAGCACGATGATCACAAGAATAGCCAAAGCAGTATAGAGAAAACGCTTGTTCTTAGGATCCATATCTGGAGGCAAAATCTTGCGCGGGTCTACATCGGCAATCTTCTTAAAATCGCGAAGATTCGGCGTAGGAGGCCTTTTAGACTTTGTCACGATGTTCTCCAGTACGTCTACGGCATAGATATGCTGTTAGATTTAGTGCGCTCATAAAGCTTACGAATGATAAAAAATCTCATGCTAAAACCGAATTCACCGGTATTGCACTACAAGGATAGGGGTTTATAGAGCTAGAAAGAAATCCAGAGGTAAAGGGTTTTCTTTACCAATATTGTGACACGTATCAGAAGTTCCCCGCCTCTCCTGTCTATCCACAGGATCAGAATTCTTGTCCCGTTCAGATAGGCTATCCACATGTGCACATACAACGCTCTCTTTATCACACTACATTGAGGCACACTAGAAAAACCGCGCCCCACTCTGACAGGGGACGCACATTATCTAAATAACACACCACCTAACATTTCAGGGAGCTCTATCATGGCTGATACCGTTATCCTACGCGGGTTTACCGCAACCGCCCCACAGCTACGCACACTTCCGACCGGAATTCCAGTCGTCAATTTTAGGTTGGCAAGCACGCCACGCTGGTTTGACTCAGCAACAAACTCCTGGCGCGAGGGACAAACAAGCTGGTACACTGTCTGCGCCTACCGCAAGCTGGCACAAAATATTGCCGCCTCCCTCACAGTGGGAAGTCCCGTACTCCTCACCGGGCGCGTTCGCACACAACAGTGGCAGCGCGAAGACGGTTCTCAAGGTGCATCCGTCGAAGTTGATGCCAGCAGCATCGGTCTTGACCTTACCTTCGGCACCAGCACATTCTCACGCGCTGTAGAGCACAGCGGCACGCAATCCCACACTCAGGATGACACAACAAACCCGATTCAGAAGGATGTATCGCAGGACGGCCATGCCGCTCCCCAACAACCATCGAGTACACAGCAATACCTAAACCGCGCCCTTCAAGAAACTGGACCACGAGGAACAGCATCTTCACCTCAACGGGAATTTTCACAACCCAAAAACACTGTTTCAGCATCTACAGATACGCACCAGACTGTTCAACAATCTTCAGAACCTACAAATAGTTTTGAGTATGAGAAACAAAGCGATCAAATATCTGAAATGGCACCCTTCTAGAATTCAACATCACAACTTCTAAAAACCGCATATAGCGTGCCGCGTATCACCTTGAATTGATTTGTCACAAGTTATCGAACTCATGTAGAGTAGTATCCGTTGCAATCGCGCGGGAAACCGCATGATGTACATGGTGGTCGTAGCTCAGTTGGCAGAGCGCCTGGTTGTGGTCCAGGAGGTCGCGGGTTCAACCCCCGTCGATCACCCCGTCACTAGGGTCGTTATGGTAATCCCCATAGCGGCCCTATAGCTTTACCTACTAGACTTTATATGTTTTATTCCCCTGAGGAAAGAGGATTTTCTGTGCAATCAACTCTGACATTTTCTGAAGACCATGAGCTGTTCCGAGAAGCAGTCCGTGAATTCGTGGCACACGAAATAACCCCTCACTACCCCGAATGGGAACAAGCACATATTATGCCTCGCTCAGTATGGCAAGCCGCCGGAGAAGCAGGAGTATTAGGACTTGCGGTCCCCGAAGAATTTGGCGGAGCCCATCTGCCCGATTACGAGTATCAATTAGTTCTAACCCAAGAACTCGCAGCCGTTGGAGGATATGGGTTTGCGCTCGCGGTGCATCTTCAACAAGATCTGGTGCTCCCCTATTTACTCGCATGCGGTACACATGAGCAAAAGGAACGTTGGCTGCCTCAAATGGTAAGCGGTGACCTCGTGACTTCATGCGCTTTTACAGAACCAGGTGCAGGATCTGATCTGCGTGCATGCCGCACATCCGCAGTACGTGATGAGAACTCTTACCTTCTCACCGGGCAGAAGACTTTTATCGGATCCGGTATTTCGGGGGATGCAGCCCTCGTGTTGGCCCGCACTGATGGTTCCTCTGAACGTGCTTCTGAGGATTCATTTTCCCTCTTTTTCGTCGAAAAATCTGATGGTTACACCCCGGGGCGACAGCTCGACAAGATAGGTATTCGAGCCTCAGACACTGCCGAACTATTCTTCGAGAATGTACGTGTTCCCGCTGAGAACCTTATCGGTGAGCCCGGTCAAGGCTTGACCTATATCAAACAGCATCTGCCCCAAGCGCGTTTAGCGATTGCCGCTGCGTCCGCTGTCATCAGCAGGACTACTCTCAACGCCACACTAGAGTATGTAAAAGAACGTAAGGTTTTTGGGTCTCGTGTGGCAGATTTTCAGAATACCCGTTTTGAACTAGCTAATGCTCTCATGAATACCGAACTTTCCGAACTCTACGTGGCACGCGCTATAGCGGCTTTTAACGCTGGGGAGCTTACCGCTGAGGACGCCGCTAAAGCCAAGGTCTTTGCCTCTGAACAGGCCTGCACAATTACCGATCGGTGTCTGCAGCTTTTCGGCGGCTACGGCTATATTAATGAGCATCCTGTAGCCCAAGCGTTCCTCGCGGCACGGCTACTGCCTATTTTTGGGGGTACAAACGAGCTTCTGCGCGATAACATAGGATTTGACCTACTCGCTGAGTAGACGCCAATATACTCTATCAACAGCTCTTTACTTTGTGATTTCGAGAACGAAGGATTTACCTGTGGCTATTCGCCCTGTTGTTATTTATGGCAATCCCGTTTTACACCGACCGGCTGCTCCAGTCACGGCCTTTGACGATGAGTTCAAAGCTCTTGTTACCGATATGTATGAAACTATGGATGCAGCCCACGGAGTGGGTCTCGCGGCTCCTCAAATCGGGGTAGGTTTACGAGTTTTTACCTATCAGATGGAAAATGAAGATGGTGTTACTCCCCGCGGGTGCATCGTTAATCCCAGGCTAACTCTCGGCAAGGTGTCCGCGGCAGAGCCCGACCCCCATGACGAAGAAGAAGGGTGTCTTTCGTTCCCAGGCTACGGTTTTCCCCTCAAACGTGCTGAGTGGGTTACTGTCAATGGATTTGATGTCGAAGGCAATCCGCTCAGGTTTGAGGCAACCGGCTGGTTTGCCCGCTGTATGCAGCATGAGACCGACCACCTTGATGGAAAACTATATGTGAATCGTCTTAATAAAAAATGGACCTCTCGCATGAAGAAAGTTGTTAAACGCGAAGGCTGGACTGTTGAGGGTAATAGTTGGATGCCCGGTGTAGATCCTGACCCGTTCGGACATTAAAAACATAAAATCATCCACACTACCGGTGCGCCTGATTCTTGATACACAGAATTAGGCGCACCGGTGTTGTATACGAGCGTCATGAGAAGCAGGGTGCCCTATAAGCCGGGTTCTGTCATCGGTACCGATGAAAGCTCTGTACCTGAGGCAATCATCTATCTAGGGCTTATGTTGCCATAAGCGTCAAGCGGCCTACCCGAACACGCGCCGCAGGCTCGGGCGCACTACCCTATCATGGCGTGTTCTGTTTGGCCTTGCTCCGCATGGGGTTTACCTAGCTGAGCACGTCACCGCGCCCACTGGTGGTCTCTTACACCACCCTTTCACCCTTACCTCGATGAGGCGGTTTACTTTCTGTGGCACTAGCCTGCGAGTTACCCCGAGTGGATGTTATCCACCATGCTGTGCTGTGGAGCCCGGACTTTCCTCGACATACCCCTCAGAAGAGGTATCTCGCGATTGCCCAGGCACCCTGCTTCAGCCTTCTATTCTAGCGGAGTTATTATCGCTGCTCTATTTCTGCCCGGTAGAATAAGAAGCATGCTGATTCTTCTGCCTCCTTCTGAGGGTAAGACCCCTGCGCCTCGCACACACGCACCAGTTAATCTTGCCGAGTTATCGTTTCCAGAGCTCACAACCGAACGTGAAGATGTGCTGGAAGAACTCATGCGAGTTTCCGCTCAGGAAGACGCTCTAGATGTCCTCGGGGTGGGTGCATCACTCACGGCGGAGATTGAACGAAACACGCGGTTAGTGGAGGAACCGGCGCATTCGGCAGCTAAAGTCTATACGGGTGTGCTCTTTGAGGCGCTGGATTACGCCAGTTTCTCCCCCGATGAACGGAAGTTGGCTCAGAAGTCCGTTCTTATTTCATCTGCTTTATGGGGTGTGGTGCAACTTGAGGATCATATTCCTGCGTATCGGCTGTCTATGGGAACCAAGCTTGGCGCTATAGGTGCTCTGGCTACATATTGGCGCGGAGTTTTGGGGAATGCTTTGACCGCATACGCGCAGGGGCAGCTCATTCTTGACTGCCGCTCCAGCGCTTACGCAAAATCGTGGGTATCGCCGTCAGCCCAGACATTAGCGGTTCGTGTTGAACGCGTTGCAGAAGATGGTTCACGCAAGGTTGTCTCACATATGGCAAAGCATTATCGCGGAAAGTTAGCGCGTTACGTGATCACTCATACCCTTGCTGAGCGACCTTTTGAAGGCACAGCGGGCATTTCAGAATTCTTAGAGGCGCTTGACCGCGATTGGGACCTTGAATGTACCTTACCGACACCTAAGAAAGCAGGAACACTGACCCTTCTTATCCGTGAATAGATTTTTCAGGTGTGAATATAGTGTGTACTCTTCTGGTATCTACGAGAATTCTCCCGCTATCAACACCCTGGGAAAGAACTGTTGTTCTTAATTTCGAAGTGTGGAGGAAATAGATTCTGCATACCCGGCACATTTTCTAAGAATGTGTCCAGAAAATTTTCCCACAAGGTTTATAACAGTTTTATAAATATCTTCGAAGCTCCTTTACCATATATGACATCCCTGGTACATTGTAGGGAGTCATATCGCACTAGCCATGATGGATTATTGTATGTCTTTCACTTTTAAACTTCGTAAAGCTCCCACAACTATATGCTCGCTTACCCTAGTTGGCGCTACTCTTGCGCCTAGCACCCCCGTCTTTGCAGAGACTCAGCAACCCCAAACCACCGATTCTCAGGGGCAGCCTGCCGTTATTGCACAGGAAGATCTCTCGACCCTAAATCAGGTGGAAGGTAACGCAACTCCGCAGACCGTTTCGCCCCAGAAACGTTTTATTGACGTTCCTGAATCTTCTGCTTTTTATAATGAGATTACTTGGCTTTTTAACCGTAAAATCACGATTGGTTACCCCGATAGCACATACCACCCGAAAGATTATATTGAGCGTTCGGGTATAGCTGTTTATTTCTATCGTCTGGCAGGCTCCCCGCAAGTTGATCTTCCCGAAAAGTCGCCTTTCACAGACGTTTCTCCTAACGATATGTGGTACAAGGAAATGGTCTGGTTCCATCAGCAGGGTCTTACCACTGGCTGGTCTGATGGAACTTTCCGCCCGCATGACCTGGTAGATCGTAATGCTATGGCGGCGTTCTTCTACCGCTTTGCGGGCAGCCCTCAGTTCGAGGCACCTGCTGTCTCTCCTTTCTGGGATTTGAGCCCAGACGAGCCTTTCTATAAAGAGATTACCTGGCTTCGCAGCACAGATATTACGACCGGGTGGTCAGATGGTTCTTTCCATCCCTATGAGCCTATTTCACGTGAAGCAATGGCGGCGTTTATTTATCGTTATGCACATATGAAACATTAACAATCGGATTTTAGAAAAGTATGGCGTGCTCCTAATACAATAAGGGGCACGCCATACTTATACCGTTGCATTATCACCAAAATACTATTCAGGAAAAATAGTAATGCTACAAAATATAAATTTTTCTCACATTTATTTTAGAAGTCCCGTCGAGCTGCTCTGAATATTTTTAGCGAGGTGTGCTTGCTGAACCAGCAATTGGTCCGGTATCTACATGAAAATCCCAGGGGTCGGTATTTAGTGAGGATACCGAAATTTCAATACTGTATCCTTGGTCCGCTAGGGTTTCTTGCAGACGTTCTGCGGCACGGTTCAACCATAAAGATTCACTTGCAGCATGCGAGCAGTCAATAAGCGCAGTATCAGTACCTCGCACAAGTTCTTGTTCACGGAACTCGCTGGCGGGGTGATGCCGTAAATCTGCGGTGATATAGACATCTGCTTCAGACGCCCGCACGGCTTCAAACAAAGAGTCACCGGCACCTCCGCAGAGAGCAACACGACGAATAAGTTTTTGTGGGGATCCCGCAACGCGCAGCCCACCCGCTGTTGCGGGAAGAGCAGCAGCTAGTTCTTTAGAGAGTTCCTGCAATGTAAGAGGGCGGGCAAGAACACCTACACGGCCTGTTCCAACGCTATATTCCTCGCCCACAAGTTCCTGTTGCTGCTGATCAGTCAGCGGTTCGTATCCTTGCAGATTAAGCGCTTCACAGAGAGCCTCGTTGACACCGGCGACGGCGGCATCAGCATTGGTGTGCGCACCGAGCAGGCCACATCCACCTTCAATGAGAGTATGGAGCACGTTGCCTTTGTAATCGGAGTCGGGTATGAAGCTGGTACCACGCAAAAGAAGCGGGTGGTGAGTAATAAGAAGACCGGCCCCAAGATTTACAGCTTCTTGGGCGGTTGCTGATATGGCATCAACCGCAAAATGCACATGTTCGACGGGTGCCTGTAAACGCCCACAAACTAGCCCGGAAGAATCCCAGCTAGCGGCAAGGTGCGGCGGATACAGGCCATGAAAAGTATCAACAATGTGGGATAGCGTAGGTGTTGTCATGATTCTATTGTGGCATCTAGCAGCAGAAAGACGAGCTATTACACGTCCCGTAGCAGACATCGGGTAGGACGGGGAATAATAGTTGATACAGCTATGCTGTAAAGGAATGTACATCTATTTGTGGGAGAGGCCTTATGAAAAGCTTTGTTGTTGGCGGCGGTTGTTTTTGGTGTATTGACGCTGTTTTTCGGCAGTTCCAGGGTGTGAAAGCAAGCGTATGCGGGTATGCGGGCGGGCACACCCAAAACCCCGATTATCGGTCTGTATGCTCGGGAACGACGGGGCATCACGAGGTTGTTCGGGTTGATTTTGATGAATCGGTTATAGGTGAAGACGCGATTTTGGATATTTTCTTCGCCGCGCATGATGCCACAAGCTGGGATCAGCAAGGTGCCGACCGTGGTTCGCAGTACCGTTCCGTGCTGCTGTATTCCTCTGACGAACAAAAGGCTGCATTTGAGGCTGCGAAAGAGCGAGCCCAGTCATTCTTCGACGCCCCAGTTGTCACCGAGATTAAGCCGTTGACTGAGTTTTGGGAAGCAGAAGGATACCACCAGGATTACTACGCAAAGAACCCTTACCAGGGGTACTGTTCCATAGTAGTTGGGCCTAAGGTAGTGAAAGTACGCAAACAATATGCTCATCTTTTGAAAGACTAAATACAGATCAGACCATTATTATTCCCACGGAGAGTTTGAACTCCCGTAAATCTGTCCTTGAGAAATAGAAATTTTCCATGTTTCACGTGCAGGATGACGTTATGATGGAATTAGTACAGATTTGAAAGGGCATCATGACTCTAGTTTCACGTCGCCAAGCTGTGTGCTTGACCGGTACAGGTCTCACAGCGGCAACGGTTACTGCCTGTGCGCCAAAGGTTCAGCCGGCAGGTAATGATGCTTCTCCATCGCCCGGCGGTACCGCATCTGCTGAGAGCGCAGCCTCGGCTGCGGGGGCTTCCCCATCAGCATCGGAGGGCCTGCAAAGTTCTGGGAAGAACTATCAAGGACCTGTAAAACTAGAGAAATACGATTCTAAAGGTGAGTTCAAACCGGGCACCCGCGAGCATAAGGCAGAGAACGTACCGGCTCCTGTGGAACCAGAAAATATGCATGAAGAGTCTGTGGACGGCATGTATTCGTTCATTGCCTTCTGGGTTGAGGCACAAAATTATCTTTACTTAACGGGTGACGGTGCTCTGTCGCGTAAAGCTGATCCGGCTGACGATTACACCGAAAGTATTGATCTTTATAAAGCCTTATACGACAGCGGTGTAGTGTGGGTTCTTGGGGAACAGCATACTATGAAAATTTCACTCAACTCTGCAAAACCGGTGAAGAATCCGCGGAGTGAAACATCGTATATGTGGATTGCTACCGTTGAGTTTGGTGAAGGTACTGAAATCTATAATTCGCAGACTCAGGAGACTTACCCCCTTAATGACCTTATGCAGTCTGGGTCTAGGGTCTCGGTGATCACTCAATATGAGAACGGCGCATGGCGTATGCTCAAGGACGACGGCTCGCAGGCTTCGCCCGGTGGCACTAAGGCTCCTTAGAGATCTCTACACATTTTAGGTGTGCTAGGGTTTTACCGGTAGATTTTATAGAGAACGTATATATTTTACGTTCTATTCTTGTGAAGTTTTTCGCGCAGGCGGAAACGTTTTTTGATGGGAAGGTTTCTCATGAGCTCAATGTCGCGTCGTGGCGCTTTCACTGTTGTAGGTGCCGGTTTTATAGCTACTTTTACCGCGTGCTCGTCGCAGAACAAGGATGCGGCGCCAAGTGCTAGCGCATCTGCCAAGGCTACATCGCCATCACATTCGGCTGCTTCTGCATCTGCTACCCCTTCTGGCCCTAGTTTTAAGGGCGAGTTGAAGTTGGAGAACTACAGATCGTCTGGTGAATTTGAGCCCGGCACGCAGGAGCATCCGGCGCAGCATGTTCCTGTTCCTGTGGAACCCGCGAAACTGCGTGAAGATTCGGTTGAGGGCCTACATGCCTTTGTAACCTACTGGCTCGCGACTTTGAATTATATGCTTTTGACGGGTGACGGTAACTATTTCACGAATATTGATCATACGGGCGATTACACAACTATTGCCGATTTCATGCAGGATATGTACGCTTCAGAGACTGGCTGGGTGACTGGCGTGCAGAACCCGTTGACGATGTCTTTGGATACAGATCACCCAACGAAGGATGAGAAGAACGGATTTTATACCTGGAAGACAACGATGAAGGTTAATCGGGAGTCTGCGGTGTATACGAAGACGACGAACCGTTCGCAGCCGCTTCCTGAGGTTTTTAAGGTGCCGAGCGGGGCTGTCTCGGGCCAGGTGACGGCTCATTATCTTGAGGGAACGTGGCGTATGGTGCACCGTGCTCCTGCCGCAGCGGGTGCTTCTGCCAGTGCGCAAGGGTCTGCGAGTGCGGGCGGGGAGAATAAGTAGGCTGCTCCCCGTTTCTGGTTATTCACATTATGACGCGAGCAGGTTAGGTTTTGCTGAAAAGGTTATATAAGTGCCTTTTAGAAAATCCTGACCCCCTTGGCATTTATAAAGATAAAGAGAATTCCCCGGTTCGCCTGAACCGGGGAATTCTCTTTTCCTAGTGTGACCCCAACCGGATTTGAACCGGT
>NZ_KV793057.1:0-42430 GCF_001808385.1 Rothia sp. HMSC08A08 | reverse complement strand
AGGGCGGAGTACTAGGCCGCTATACGATGGGGCCGGACTGTTTTTCGGGACCCGCCCGAACAACATATATAACTATACAGTTAAGGAAATACCCCACCAACTCCAATAAGCATGATATGCATCACTAGATTTAAGGGAGTATTCCTCATAGGGTTGAAAAATTATCCCCGCAGGTGCGGGGAAAACAGCGAGAGTGTGGCAGCTGCTTCTTCAGGGTTCGGCTCATCCCCGCGGGTGCGGGGAACATATTCGATGGTGATTTCCGTCATCTCTCCCACTGGGCTCATCCCCGCGGGTGCGGGGAACATGCTCCTTAGAATTCGTTGCGCGGGTCCCAGTCGGGCTCATCCCCGCGGGTGCGGGGAACATTGTGACCCTTTCTAATACCCCGCGGCGTGTACGGGCTCATCCCCGCGGGTGCGGGGAACATAATGAGAATAGGCAGGTGCTTTTGTGTGCCCCGGGCTCATCCCCGCGGGTGCGGGGAACATCCAGCAGAGAAGCCGCGCACAAAATCACCAGAGGGCTCATCCCCGCGGGTGCGGGGAACATTTACCCCCGCCTGTTTCGGGTAAGTCTAGTTGGGGCTCATCCCCGCGGGTGCGGGGGAACATCCCCTACGCCGCCATACCACCCTTCAACGTCTGGGCTCATCCCCGCGGGTGCGGGGAACATGGATATACTCGAAGAGGCGAAAGGCGACGACGGGGCTCATCCCCGCGGGTGCGGGGAACATTGGTGAATTGATCACCTGCGTAGCGTCGCTCTGGGCTCATCCCCGCGGGTGCGGGGAACATTTTTCCTTCAGAAGGTCAAGGTAACGGGCAAGGGGCTCATCCCCGCGGGTGCGGGGAACATTGGTGGGGTCTGTGCGTGGTGAGTCGGTGGTTGGGCTCATCCCCGCGGGTGCGGGGAACATGATTGGTCTTTTTCAACGGACGGGTGGGTAACGGGCTCATCCCCGCGGGTGCGGGGAACATTAGCTTTTCGTAGTTAAGAAATTCGCTCATTTGGGCTCATCCCCGCGGGTGCGGGGAACATCATTCGCGCAGAGCGGTACCGAGCTGAAATATGGGCTCATCCCCGCGGGTGCGGGGAAAATGCCGCTCCTACCGTTGCATATAGGGGCGGCGGCGGCTCATCCCCGCAGGTGCGGGGAAAATGGAACTGCATTCGCTGTCCTGCTCATAGTCTGCGGCTCATCCCCGCAGGTGCGGGGAAAATGCCACATTTATCAGCGGGAAGGGCACTACGATCGGCTCATCCCCGCAGGTGCGGGGAAAATCACGAAGACGACGCTGTGCGAGACCAAGGCAGCGGCTCATCCCCGCAGGTGCGGGGAAAATTGATCCGGTGCACCATACACGATGAACGATGTCGGCTCATCCCCGCAGGTGCGGGGAAAATCGTCTAGGGAGCCGCCTAGTTTGATGATGCGCAGGCTCATCCCCGCAGGTGCGGGGAAAATGCCTAGTAGCGCGCCGATGATGCCGTATAGTGCGGCTCATCCCCGCAGGTGCGGGGAAAATACGAAACTATCTTCTCTGACAGGGACATAGAGCGGCTCATCCCCGCAGGTGCGGGGAAAATACCCATGTGTCACCGCTACGCGCTAGGCTATTCGGCTCATCCCCGCAGGTGCGGGGAAAATTCTTCAAGTGTCAGGTAAGAGCGTTGTTCGTACGGCTCATCCCCGCAGGTGCGGGGAAAATAGTATTGGCATAAAGGACGCGGTGAGTACGTTCGGCTCATCCCCGCAGGTGCGGGGAAAATTTCTTTCGGCTGTACTTTCTGCTCTGGCACGCCGGCTCATCCCCGCAGGTGCGGGGAAAATACTGTATCCCCGATTTGGAAGTTCACCCCAAACGGCTCATCCCCGCAGGTGCGGGGAAAATACTTGCTGATATGGGGCTTTATCCCCACAAAGCAAGTTTTAGAATTAGTTTGGAGCCCAAAGCCTCTATTAACCCTACATGATTTTTAACTGTAGCGTCGCCGGGAAGCACGCCTATATCGACTCGCTTTACTCCACCCTTTTCGAAGTCCCAATTTTTCTTTGGGAGTAGATGGACGCATCATAAGTTTGACTCCCTCAAAATCTACAGGCTCCCATGGATAATTATGAATCTTAAAATCAAGACGCTGTTCATTATCTGCCGAATACACCATAAGAGCACGACCATCACTACAAGTAACCGTAATGCGATTCCATAAATGTTCACGCACGCGCGCACTCACTTTTCCTACGAAAACGCCAGCACTAATTTCTAATAACCACCTCGTAAGATCGCCTCGTAATCCAACTGGGCATGCAGATAAAACCACTACAATCATGCGTCCCCATCCATCTCAAAATTGTGTCGAGCAGATGTGCCACCAGTTTTCTCATCCCAAAGCATCATATCGGTGCTTTCTAGAATTTCTTCTGGAATCTCATTGGGAACAAGTAAACGTTGAATATCCCGAGCCACCCGCTGCATAATCTTTTCGCCGCGAATACGGTCGCGAACAGCACGACGAGTAATAGCTCCAATATCTTGGCCTTCCTCATACTTAGCAGTCACCTGAAAAGCCACCGGAATAGTAATCTCCGCCTTATACAAATCCGCTATATCGTATACAAATGACCAGGAATTACCGGTATGCACAAACCCCAATCCTGGGGCGCATCCCAAAGCAACAATCGCGGCATGAACAATCCCGTAAAGACAAGCATGCGCCGCCGAAAGAGATTGATTTATAGGGTCTCCATCCCCAAAATCATTTGGGTTATAGCTACGTCGCGTCCATGGAACTCCCGTTTTCTCTGACCAATACCTATACACACGCCTCACCCGGGCACCTTCACGTCCCCGAAGCTGTTGCATCGTGAGCCCGCTAGTGTCATCGTCAGGAAAACGCCACGCATACATAGTACGTGCAACTTCTAGGCGAGAACGCGTGTTTGATACTTTCTCTGCCTGAGCAATGAGTAATCGAGAGGAACGTGCTAGAGACCGTCCGTGCGCATAGTAACGCACCCCTTGCTCTCCCACCCATATTGCCGAAGTACCGCACTCTCCTAATAATGTCATGGCCTGATGGGTTACCCGCGTGCCGGGTCCCAGCAGTAAAACACTTAAAGATGCTGCTGGGATATGGATGACTCCCCGCTCTTCTGCCACAGTGATTGCATTGTCTGCACGGTGAATTGTTGCGTGTTCCACATAAATGTAAGAGAGCCGTTCTGAACTCCTTGTTAGCTCACTAATATTGGGTGGAGTTGCCCCAATCATCGTTCCTCCTTGAAGAATAAACACTCAATAATAAGGCATTTATACAACGGGCGGGGTGCTGTATAACACCCCGCCCAAATAATCTATGCGATAAAACGGGGCAAAGTTTTACCGAGCAAGCGGCGCTAAAGTCATCAGGCCCATTCCGTAAGCCTTACCCCGACCCATACCGTTCACCAATGCTTTACGGAACAGTTCGACATCGGTAATGCGTAGGACACCATCGAATTGCACCTTACGTAAGGTAACTCGTCCTAAATGCCCACCAGAATCACGGCGGCTAAAGGAAAGATTCTTACGAGCCGTTACGAGAGGAGCATCTTCAATCCCCTGGTTTTCAACCGGTATGACTTCAAATCCCCACTGCTGAGCGCGCTCGCGCAACCAAGCGCTTTGCTGAATTGGTGTTACGTGTGGCCATGTCTTACCGCTTTTACCCTGGCGTTTTACCGGATTGGCAGCAAGCCTGAACCCCCATTCCTGCCCGTCCTCAAGTTTTGAGAGCAAGCGTCCATAGTGGGCGCTCTCCCCCGGTCGAGTATTCCATCCGGCTTGTTCGACCAAAGCCGAAAAGTCAGGCTTTTCGGGGCTTAGCACGTACAGCACATACTGGTGTCCGGTAATATCTAGACGCCATAGTATGCGCCCATCTTCATTTTTTATGTCTGGAGGGTTGGTTGCCATGACGGCCGCATGCAAAGCCTGCGGGCTGGTCAATAGCTTACGGGCGCCACGACGCTGCGGGTTAATGAGGAACTTTGAGAAGTAGGTCATGCTTCAGTCACCGTCCTCATAAAATCAATGTCGTTGTGACGTTTGCCTTTGGGGTTCTCAACTATCTTAGGTTCGACAGAAACTACCGCCCGTACTGCATATTGACGATGTTCCTGGCTAAAGCTCACCGGAACATCTTGTACTAGGTCTCCCTGCTCGCCAGGTTTTGCGTCCCGTAAAATACGCAGCCGCATAGGATCGGGGAACTCGGTGCGGCGATACTCAGGCACATGCCATTCTTCATTCCGTAGGGCTTCTTCAGCAGATTCTTCACGAATACCGAGCACAAGATCATACCCTGCGGGGCAGGAACGCCGCCCTAGATACAACGGGTACACCGGTTTTTTGAGTGCCGACTCGATATTCTTTAGTTCCTCTTGCTCTCCTTCTACAGCAGCCACGAAAACTGCGTCTGAAAGATAATAGCGAATAGAGAGCGACGCCATGCCATGTGGATCTGTCGCCCAGTCTTTTGCGGTTTGGTAGTCGCGCAGTAAAGTACCAGGTGCATCTACACGCACCGCAAATTTAAGCCGAGCAAGGTCATCTATGGGCTCCGTCCGTGCACGTCCTAAGGCTGCGGCTATCAAACCAATAACACCAGATTTGCTGGGTTCATGTCCGGAATCTCGACGGCGGTATCGGCTCTGTGTGCCCCAGGACTGCATTGGCCCGCTCAGTTTAAGGAGCAGACTAGGCATAATTAAGACTCCTGACCGATTAGCTCATTCAGCTGAGTTTCAAGGGAAGTCAGAAGCTCCCTTAAAGTGACAGCCTCTCCTATATTCGACAATGCCTTACGTAGCTCGCCAAGCGCTACCACGTATGAAACCTTAGGCTCATATCCGTAGGTATCAAGGATATTTGCTGCTTCCGTTGCTAACGCATGGGCGGCCGCGAGACGGCGTCCTTCGGAAGCTTTCTCTGTAACAGGCTTTTCGAATGCATTAATGTAAGAAATCGGGCGATGCTCACGCACCGTCACAACCACGGCCTCAGGCAGAGTACGTGCAGCAAACGTATTCTGTTTACCAGTGGGCATCGAATCAATGAAGGCGCGGATAAAAGCGAGGGTAGCTTCAACAGTAGCAACCGAAGAACCGCCCAAGTTAGTTTTCAGAGCGTCAACATTGATGTTGGCGTAACGGTAAAGGGTGCTGGAGGCCATCTCGATGGTGCCGATCATTCCAGCACCGGTTTCATCTTCTGATTCACGAATTACATCATCAACGGCAGTATAGTAGTCAAAATCAGGTTCCGAACCATGTACCCCAAGGGCGTGAGCCACCTGGCAAGCGGCATCCACATTGAAATCTGGGGCGTCGGCCAGCATACGGCCAAAGAGTGCAATATCAACACTATGCTCGGTATCCAGAATGTCTTTGATTTCCTTAGCGGGGATTTTCTCGCCCTTAGCCTCTATGATGGCGTTGGCAAGACGGTTAATCTGCTGGTTACTCAGGAAGAGAAGGTAACCCGATACAGCGCGGCCAGTATTTTCTTCTCCCTTCTTGGCCTTGGGCTTCTCAAGTTTGATTTTGGCCGCTTTGAAAGCATCCACAACAGCTGATTCGGCTTTATCTGGGTCAAAATCGGGGCTGATATTGGTGATGCGGTCTACAATCATGTCAGCAACTTGGCGGGTACGAACACCGATTTCAGAGCGGTCTAAGTGTTCTTCAAAGTTACGGCGGATGACTGATTTCCATGCCTGGCTAGAGACACGCTGGCGGCTCACACCGCCAAAAATAGCAGATTTCGGGCTTCCAGTATCGTCACGGTTAATGTTTGACGGGGGAAGAGTTTGCAGAGCGTGAATATCAACAAAGAACGACATAGTTCTTATCCTTTCAATTAGTTATTAGAGGTTTCCTCTGAGGTTTTAGATTTCTTGGGTTCGTAGCCATACAAAAAGTCACGGCTCCAGCGCAGAATAACCGCATCGCGTTTTTCAGGATTTAGTAACTGCATGTAATCTTGAGCAAACTGCCCGTAGTCAAAAGCAATTTCTTCTGACCGTAGAAGTGTTATGAGGCTACGCAAATAATGCCTGCGTGCCGGTTCGCTTCGTGCTTTTAACAGCGAATCAAACCTTTTCTTCATAGACTCACTAGTTTTCAGGGTAAGTTGCCCCGCTGCTGTACCGAACCTGAAACCTGGCACATGCATAGGCTGAGAACGTGCTTGCTGGTGCAAGGCAAAGAGGGTTACTGCATTAAAGGTTGCATATTCCCCACAAGTAGGAGTGTCATATTTGCCTCTATGACATTCGGGAAAACCAGAGGTATCTTCATCTTCTCCGAAAATAATTCCCCATAGTTCCGGATGGCTTACAGGGTCTGTTCCTGCCCCACGACGCAACTGTGCCAGTTTTGCGATAGCAGCTGAACTACCAGCATCTTTCTGGTGATAGAGGGACATCACCTTGCGATTAACATAGTTGCTCAAGGTGACTTGAGACTCGACGTCACTCATTGCCTTCCTCCTTTGTCTTAGTAGGTGTTGAAGAATATGCGCGAGGAAGCAGCTTACGCAGCCGCCCGCCAAACAGACGCCGTACTTTTGCCGTATTGTAAAGCTGCTCATCATAGATAGTTCCTATTGCAGCTTTAGGTCCAGCGTTCACAGCGAGCTGGTCAGCTTCATCCTCAAGAATGCGGCGTACTTGTAATTGCCACTCATCCTCTTGCGAAGAAACATCGTCAGAAGCATGCAACTTTTCAAGCCAGGTACGGAATTCATCTTCCATACGGTGCAAAGCGCTTTCTGTCACGGCAGGACGAAACTCGTATTCCTTACCTGCTGCGCGAAGAAGGTCTCCCGCATATTGTCCAAGAGCAATAGCTGCATTCATGGTTGTCTGGATATTGTCACGTACCATTGTAGAAATTTGGGTGCCCTGCTCTGTCAAAAGAGCAAGTTCCAGAGTCAATGATTCATCAATGGTTCCCTCAATCACAGCACTTTGGTTTCCATAAACCACACCAATAAGCTGCACATGAGCCTTGGCACCTGTAGGAAAATATTTTCCACTGGCAATCTGCTGTATAACAGGTGCTGGCTTATCCTGTTTCGCTTCTGACGAGTTCAACCGCGTCAATAACGCATCAACCCCACGCCACAGCGTACGCTCAGCACTGTGTACTTTTGGCATCCATACAGGGCGAGTTTGAGTAGATTGGTTTTTACTGTAGCGGTAAGCAGTTAACGGATCGGTATATGTGTTACGGTCAAACCACTTATCACCATTCGAGACGAGTACTCCAGTAACTCGCCCATTTTCAGGGAAAAGACGAACACGGCGTGATTGCCAGGTCAAGATCTCACACATACCAGTTGCCAGAGCAGGTTCGTCTTTATATTTGGTGGGATCACCGTTTTTATATGCACGAGGAGCAGCGGTATCAGGGTCTTCATGTTCCCACACAGGCTTGTCTTTCAGAGCAAGCGGACGTTTCTTACCCTTTACCTTTTCGACGTTAAGAAGCTGTTCATAATCAATGCAATACAACAGCGTTTCGATCAGGTTCTCGCCATGAACAATAATCTTTCCGGTAGTTCCGTACCACCCCACTCCCAAAGGGTATCCCTTACCACCTTTAACACGAGGATCCCCGACAGCACCAGATTTAATGCCCGAATAATCGTATGCCTGCACGGTTACTAGGTACCGCGCTGCTTCAGCATAACTCAACGATATCAACGTCTTTTCGGCGCGCATCGAGAAGTATTCGCTCTCAGAATCAAGCACAAGACGCGAGACTGGTTTTATCTCCCCTTTACTCGTATGCAGATCCGCGACCTGCATAAAGGGACGTTCAGGGTCAAAAAGGTTGAAACGGTCTTGATGCCTCTCAAAGTAATCAAAAACGAACCTTAACCGATCAGAATTACCTGAACGAACATCTCGAATCCAGCTTTTCGGATCGCCCTCTAGATCCTTATGTTCACTTGGATCTTTCAGAACTGCGCGAAACAGCACAACAACAACTATCCCAAGGATCGCAACATCGGTCGTTGCATCACCCGAATGGATTTTGCGGATTGAATATCCATCCTCAAACAGCTGTTTCAGGGAAACTGTTTGGATTTCCCCTGAAGTGTAGAGAACAGGAATCCATGGTTCATAGTATAGATTGAAGCCGGAGCTCACATTATCTTGCACCGACTGATTACTAGACATGATCCATCCTTTCATTATTGATTAAAGTCACACATCAAGAACCATCGTACGATGACGAATTCTTAAGCATGTTCTTGTTGCATACTTCAAAATAAATGATTATGAAGCTCATTAGATACTCCGTCGTGCCACTAGGTTCGACTGAGCACAGTCTCAGTGTAGACCCGATGAAAGTATTAAGTCAAGAAGAAAACGTACAAACTTATAAAATAAACTTAAAACGAGAAGATCCCCAGAAATCTGGGGAACATTTTAAGAAGGAACCGTACAAAAGGCTCATCCCGCGCTTCTCGCCTCGCGGGAACAATGGCTTATAAGTCTAACCGATAAGGAGTTAAAATGACAGCCGAAAATACTATGTACCCCAGCCAACTTGCCTCAATAGAGACATCATCACTATGGGCCAAAACTGGGTCTGAGGAAACACCCTCTATAGGCCTCTCCCTACCTCAACACATGACAGATGCAGGATCTGTAGCTGCTGAACTTTGGGATAAGTGGCTCTCCCCTGGCGCTAAACAGCGCATCATGGAGTTACTCGACCTCACACAGAATGAGGCCAAGTCTTTCGCCTGTTGGGTTGCCGCCACCCACGATATGGGCAAAGCGACACCAGAGTTTGCGGGGCAGTTAGATTCACGTGGCAAAGAAGAACTCCGCGTATTTCGAGACAGGATTGAAGAACACAAGTTTAATTTTCCTCTTCACCTCACAACACCACCTGCAGGCACCCGATGCCCTCACTCAACCTATAGCCAGAGCATCCTCATCAAACTGCTTACTGAACGTTACACAGACGATGTAGAAACTGCCAAAACGATTGCAAGTATTGCAGGTGCTCACCATGGCGTGCCTGCAAAATATGTCTCAGACACTGGACGTGCTTGTGCAATTTTTGAGGGGCTTAACGACAGGTGGCATCAAGCGTGGCATGAACTTTTCGAGATGACGCTGGAGCAAACCAGTGCAGATCAGGTTCTTAAGAAACTCATGTCAGGGACCAAAATCCCTGTTTCCGTGCAGCTTTATCTTACGGGCCTGGTAATTATGGCGGATTGGATCGCTTCTAACCCAGAGTTTTTTCCTATGGGAACTTTTGATGTTGAGGCTCAGCGCAATCGATTAAACCATGGTTGGGAAGAACTAGGTTTTGAAGATTCTTGGAATGCACACGTTGAAGAAACCGAGGCTTCCATTTTATACAGCTCACGTTTTAGTTGGGTGAACCCCACACTACGTCCCATGCAAGAAGTTGTCGTCGAAGCCGCGCGCTCGATGAAGGGCGGCGGCATGATGTGCATTGAGGCTCCCATGGGACAAGGCAAAACTGAGGCTGGACTCATCGCTGCCGAAATTCTAGCCCAAGAAACAGGGCGCAGCGGGCTTGCTTTTGCCGCACCCACGCAGGCTACCTCCAACGCATTATTTGACCGAGTTAAAGCGTGGGCTCAAGGATCGGCAGGTGGTCCCAAACCACACACTATGTTTTTAGGTCATGCAAAAAGTCAGCAGCAGGATTCTTTCCGCTACCTCCAACGAGCTGATATTTTCGATTCAGAGGTCGAAGTTGAAGGAAAACAAAGTATACGTCCCAATGCTTCGATTGCACGCCACAGCTGGATGGGGGGCCGCAAACGCGGCATTCTTTCAACCTTCGTAGTGTGTACCATCGATCAGATTCTTATGATGGCTCTACAGTCACGCCATGTGATGCTTCGCCACCTTGGGCTAGGTTCTAAAGTCGTCATCATTGACGAGGTGCACGCTTATGATGCCTATATGGGTGTTTATCTCAAGGAGGCACTCTACTGGTTGGGTCAGATGAACGCACCCGTTATTCTCATGTCGGCTACTCTACCTGCACATGTTCGCACCTCTTTGATGGAAAGTTACGCGGAAGGTCTTGAAATTCAGGATTCTACTGAATGGGATTTTGATGATGATTTCGACTCAGAGGATGTTACCGAGCCTTCTCTCGACCTAGATTATCCAGTTATTCATACGCTCACTGCCGAGGATGGTTACACGCCACGTAAATGGCAGGTAACAGCCCCCGAAGAGCAGGTAACAATCTCCATTCGTCAGATAGGTGACGAGTTCACCGACCTTGATAAAGTGCTGGAACCCCTAGAAATCGGGCACGGCTGTGCCGCGGTTATCTGTAATACGGTGGGTCGGGCTCAAAACGCTTACGAGCATCTTCGAGCAAAATTTGGCGCTAACGTAATGTTGACCCATTCCCGTTTTACCTCTAAACATCGTGCGGAGAAAGAAGCTGATTTAGTTTCGCAGCTCGGTAAAGGCGCTCACCGAGGTGATGGCCGCCCAGAACGTTTAATCGTGGTGGGAACACAGGTTATCGAGCAGTCTCTCGACCTCGACTTTGATGTCATGGTGACCGACTTCGCCCCGGTAGATTTAGTACTTCAAAGGCTAGGCCGCCTGCACCGTCATGAGCGTGATGACTCAGAACGACCTTCCGAGTATCGTTCACCCATCTGCTACGTTCGTGGTGTTGAAATTTTTGGTTCTGAAACCCAAGTCCCCGAGTTCCCCAAAGGCTCACGTTCGGTCTACGAGCCCGCTATCCTGCTCAGCAGTTATGCGCAGTTACTCCCCTATTTTGACGGCAAAGCTCTGCGCATTCCGGCGGATATGAGCGAGCTTGTTCAGAAAGCATACGAAGATACTCCAAAGTACCCTGATGCTTGGAACGATGCATACCAGGAAGCACGCGAAGAATTCAATAAGAACTGGGAAACCGCTGAGCGTAGGGCGCAATCCTACTTACTGAAACATCCAGGTGCGCAAACCCAAACGGTGATGGCTGATGTGATGAATAATTACATCAGCACCAAAAACGGAACACTCTCAGAAGACCAAATCGGTGAGGCACGTGTACGCGATAGTGACGCTTCTCTTGAGGTGATTGCGATAGTGGTTGAACGCGATGGAGACGGCTACATTGACCGCTACCGTACGATTCCCAGCGCTACACGGAAAAACCAGGATATTGACTGGCACAATGCAAAAGATCCAGAGGAGCCCACAAAGCCCCTAGCCTTCGAGCTGTTAGCATCAGCTATACGTCTGCCCTACCAATACTCGGATTCTCCAAAGAACAGGGTTAATGGACAACTCCGCTTTGATGCTGCCATTGAGGAGTTAGAAGACGAGCGCATTGATTCGTGGCAGAAAAGCTTTATGCTTGCCGGTGAGCTAATTTTGCCTTTTGAGCTACAGGATTCCGGTTTCTACGAGGTGAAGCTCGTCGATTATCTTCTTCGTTACTCTCCTGAATTAGGCCTTGAGGCTATTCAAATTTCTGATTACTAAAGAAGGTTTATAAGCAGCATAAAAGCCCCAGCTCTTAGAGATCTGGGGCTTTCTAATTGTGCGCGATACTGGGTTCGAACCAGTGACCTCTTCCGTGTCAGGGAAGCGCGCTACCGCTGCGCCAATCGCGCCTACAACATCAATGTGTTGTTGCGAGGTGAGGACGGGATTCGAACCCGCGTACACGGCTTTGCAGGCCGCTGCCTAACCACTCGACCACCTCACCGCATACATCTCTCGCGAGATGAGTTCGAACTCTAGGAGTCCTACGAGCGGTTGACGAGACTTGAACTCGCGACATCCACCTTGGCAAGGTGGTGCTCTACCAACTGAGCTACAACCGCTTATCAGGTGCTTTTCAAGCATCAACAACAGGCTTTACCCGTCACACTGACAGATAAATACTATACGGGTTTTTTCGTCGTTTGCCAAATCTTTTGCCGCACTTTTTAAGCCGAGCGTCAGTACCAAAAACCTTACAACCTTCTACACAATTAAGGTCGCAAATATCAAGCACAGCCTTCTACGCTATACCGCAATGCCATGAGGTCTAAGCCTCTGATTCCCCTAGCAAGCCTTCACGAGCGAGCGCCGTCAGACGCGAGACGGCACGGAAGTACTTCTTCTGGTAACCGCCAGCAAGCATTTCGGGTGTGAAGACCTGGTCGAAGGGTACACCGGATGAGACGATCGGCAGGTCTTTGTCGTAAAGACGGTCAGCGAGCACAACAAAGCGCAGCGCTACCGCTTGCTCGGTAATCGGGTGTACATCGCGCCAAACGATACCCTGCAGACCGTCGATAAACTGGCGGTAACGGGAAGGGTGCACTTTCGCTAGGTGTTCGACAAGCTCTGAAAAGGTATCGATACCCACGGTTTTTCCATCGAATACTTCCTCAACCTTAGCGTCGAACGCGTCGGGAGTTACGGGTTCCGGTGCAGCTGGAAGACCGCGATGACGGAAGTCTTCACCATCCACACGGTGTACTTCGAATTGTTCGGCAAGTACTTGGATTTCACGTTTGAAGTCTTCGGCGGCAAAGCGTCCTTCGCCAAGGGCACCGGGTAGAGTGTTGGAGGTTGCTACGAGTTTGACGCCCGCATCTGCGAGTTCGCGCATCAAGCGGGACATGAGGACAGTATCGCCGGGGTCGTCAAGCTCGAATTCGTCAATGCAGACGAGCTTGTATCCACTGAGCGCTTCTACGGTTTTGCGGAAGGTGAGGGCACCAACCAGGTTGGTGTATTCGACGAAGGTACCGAAGGCTTTGGGTCCGTCAACATAGTGCCATAGGGAGGCTAGAAGGTGGGTTTTCCCAACACCGAAGCCGCCGTCTAAATAGAGCCCGGATTTTGCGGAGTCTTTCTTTTTACCGCTAAAAAGTTTGCCGAAGAACCCGCCAGAACTTCCTCCTTTGTTGATTTTATCGCCGAAGGTTTTGAGTTTTTGTACTGCTTCAGCTTGGGAGGGCTGGTTTGGATCGGGAATATAGCTGTCGAATGACACTTCACCGAATCGTTCTGAGGGACGAAATCCAGCGAGAAGCTCTTCTGCTGAGACGTTTGGGATACGTTCGGTGAGGTGTTCGTAGGTGACGGGCACGATATAACTTTCTGAGTGACGTCTATGTTACTTGTCTTAAGTTTAGTACGGATGTGCTGAGCTTGCCGCAGCCCGGTACTCGGAGTGCTCTCTCCCTCGGGGACAGATACGGTAAAACCGCAGTAAAACCCGGGACTATGCGTTTTACGTGGTTTTAGTCATGTGTGATCTAAAGCCATGAAAACACAGTCCCGGGTTTAGTCGTCAGGGGTGAATTCTGTGTGAGATTCGGCAGAGACTTATGAGAAGGTGAGCGAGTACAGCTGCACTCCGGGCGAGACCTTGAGCTCAATAACTCCGCTACTTTGCTCATCGCCGCGCACAATGTGGTGGGCGTTGGGAGCGCCGTCTACGTGAATCTTTTCCGTTGTACCATTGCGCCGCACTTCGATGGTACCGCTGCCGCCGGCAACAACCTGCGCTCCGTGGGCACGATAGTTTATCCGCAAAGTGCCGTCGTTTCCTTGAGGCTCAATACGTTCGGGGGTTATAGACCACGTACCGTTGAGGTCGTATTGGTCAACAGCTAGACGATCTGCTGGTTTGAATGTTCGGGTTCCGTTAGCGTAGCTTTCTTGCCCCGCAAAGTACATTGCGCGCTTAGAGCCTAGATACGTTTCAGGGGTTCGCGCATCATGCGCGTTTTGTGTTTCCTCTTGTACATCATCCTTGTGAATAGGGTCTGGAAGCTGCACTTGTGGGTTTGCAGCTTTGAGAAGTTCGCGTACCTGTGCCTCAGTCACCTTATGCCCACCTTCACCATAGTGAACAGCACGAAGTTTACCTTCACTATCAATGAGATAGTGTGCAGGCCAATAGCGGTTGCTGTAAGCACGCCAAATAGCATAGTCGTTGTCTTGAACTACCGGGTATTTAATACCTAGGTTCTCAATGCCTGCCTGGACGTTCTTACCTTCGTGTTCGAACGCATATTCCGGCGTGTGTACTCCCACTATTTCTAGACCATAATCATGATATTTGGCGTAGAGTTCATTCAGGTGCGGTGCCGTCCTCTGACAGTTAATGCACGAGTATGCCCAAAAATCAACGAGTGTAACCTTTCCACGCATATGAGCGAGACTTGGCTGATTCTCAGTGTTAAAGTTACCCGTGCCACCTGCTAATTCCGGGGCAGAGCCGCAGTCCTGCAATTTTTCTTCATCGGGCCGGCACGAGCTTATCGACCCACCGGTGGAGGAAGAAATAATATTATTCTGCGTATCTTGACTGATAGTCTGCTCAATCCCTTCCGTATAATTCGGAATTGCGCGCTGTAGCTGGGCGGGAACGTTGAATACTAGTCCGATTGAAAGAGCAATCAAGAGTACACCCGATGCTGTGCGCACTCCACGCTGGTGGGTGCGGAACGTCTTAACTCGTTCTGCAATGCTTCGCCCCGCAAGAGCAAAGATCAACAGCGGGATAGCTGTTCCGAAAGCAAAGGATAGGGTGAGTGCTACGGTTTCGATGCCGATGTTTCCAGTTGCGCCAGCAAGGGTAATAGCTGCAAGAACCGGACCTGCGCAGGGCACATAGACGAGACCGAGAGCAAGCCCCATGAGGAAGCCGCCACGTGTGGTGCTACGTTTCGCTCCGAGTTTTGAGAATTTCGCGAAAGGTTTTTCAAGCAGGCGCTCCAACGGGGGTATAAGCATGCTCAGCCCAACAATAATGAGGAAGGTGATACCTAAAATCCTCAGCGTATCTTGCGGCAAGTGCAGGGCAGCAAGAATAACCGAACCGAGCAGGGTAAAGAGGCTGAAGCTCAGAACGAGCCCGCCTACAACTTGATAGGGACGCCAGCGTGATGCAGTACGCTGCATGGGTGCTGGAGCTGCGTTTCCGAGAACTGCGCTTCTACGCGAGAATAAGGCTTGCACATTGTCCGCAGAATCTTTTTCTGTGCCTATTTGTCCAAATTCGGTAGATGCAGTGCGCGCTGAATCTGCACCGCCAGTGACGAGAATAACGGGCAAGATAGGCAGGATACAGGGCGAGATCCCAGTGATAAGACCACCGAGTATGCCAAGGATGATGAGCGATAACAGCATAGTTATTCTTCCTCATGGATTGGTAATGCGAGGCGATGCTGCCTCACGTGTTGTCATGGTTATATTCGGAACGAACTGCGGTTTCGGTTTGGTTGAAATTATTTTTATAGCGATGCCTGCACAATTGACAGCATCTTAATGAGGCCTTTTACTCCGCAATATTCAAGTTCATGGAAGTTTTTCTCAAGGTGTTGCGAGAGGTAGTCGGATACATCATTTAAAAATTTTTCTGAGGTTTTGCAATCCGAGCGGGCTGAATGTTCCGAATACCTAATGAGTCCAGTTTAGGATTCTGAATATTTTGCAATGGTACGGGCGCTCCTCCGCGTTACCTGTGCCGATATAAGATTGGAGTTACGTATGTCCGTTATTCTTCGCACTGCGTCTTTTGCAGCTGTTTCTCTAGCCCTCGTTGCTGGTGTTTCTGCATGTTCTTCTAACGCTTCTGATCAGAACTCATCGCCGAGCGCATCGTCGAGCTCTTCTGCATCATCCACCCCCTCTTCTTCTGCCATGATGAGTTCAGACGCTATGATGTCGCCTTCAGCTATGCCGAGCCAGTCTGCCATGTCTGGGGACAAGATGGATGGCGACCACGGCAAGATGGACGGCGATAAAATGCAGGGAGATCATGACAGCATGAAGCATGATGACAATAAGATGGACGGTGACAAAGGGGGCAAGATGGAAAACAAAGACGCCATGATGTCTCCTTCGGCTTCCGCCATGTCGAAGTAATATTTTGCCGGTATGCTGCTTTACACCCTGGAATATTTTCTAGGGTGTAAAACATACCTAAACTTCGCTTATCACCGACACAATAATCAAATGTCATCATAGGGCGTGAGATGATATGACCATGACTTTTTTGGATCGTCAGGTGACTTCGGCGTATCAAGAAGCTCAAAAAGCCACCCAAATTCCTCAGGAATATCAGCGCTTAACTGCGTTGATGGAGTGTGCTGCCGCCGGAAACGAACATTGTTTTGAAGCTCTATACGATGCCCTTGTTCCGCGTCTGTACGCGCTTATTAACCGCATTCTTCATAACCGAACGCATGCGGAAGAAGTTACTCAAGAAGTTTTTCTAGAAATATGGCAAAAAGCGCCTTTATACCGTGCAGAACGGGGTACCGTGTTGTCGTGGGCTGCAACTATTGCTCACCGCCGTGCGGTTGATAGGGTGCGCTCCGTTGCAGCCTCCACAGAACGTGATTTCACACGCGGTCTTGAGGAGTATCGCGAATCTTATCATCATGTTGATGACGCAATAGCTGCTTTTATGGATACGGAGGAGGTTCATCATGCTCTATCTGGTATTCCACGCGAACAAGCGCAGCTGCTCACCATGGCATATTTCGGAGGTAAATCACAGCGCGAGATCTCCGATGAAACGGGCATTCCTCTAGGAACTGTCAAAACCCGCATGCGCGCTGGCATGCAGAAACTACGTGAACGATTGGAGGGCACCCGTGAGCACTAAAGACTATCCCGAAGATTTCCCCGATAAACTCGACTACGCCCTCCACACGCTTTCACCAACGCAACGTATAGCGTTTGAATCGTGGGCCCCCAAACACGAACGCGAAGATGCTAAGGCCGATGCTGCGGTTCTCTCTGAGGTTTTTGGTACTTCGCTCACTCCGCAAGAGCCGTCCGCTGAGCTTAAAGCTCGTGTGATGGCGCAGGTTGCGCATACCGAGCAAATCCAGCCAGCTAATGAGCTAGATACAGATGACGTGAATGCCGAGCATAAGAGTGATCATGCCGATTCCGAAGGTTACTTTGTATCAGATAATGCAGACAACGCTCAAGCTATCGCAGGCTCAGAGGATTCCGCTTATGCACGAGCTAAACGGCGTTGGTTCGGGGCTCAGGGTAAATTCTCACCATCTCGCATGACGGCTGCGGCAAGTATTGTTATCGCTGCTGGTCTGGGCATATGGGGTTTCACGCAGCATCAGCAACTAGAACGTACCTCCCAGGAGCTTCAAGCCGCGAGGGTGTCCTCTTCGGCTCCAGCACATCCGGCAGCTGCACGACCTGGCGACCAGTCGATCGTCGAGCAAATCAGCATGGCTCCTGACCTTTCAATGGCCCAAGGTAAAGTCAACGGTATGCCAGTATCGGTCATGTACTCCCCTTCCCACAACATGGCGGGTGTTTCAACGACAAATCTGCCTGCGCTACCCGAAGGAAAGGTCTATAAACTCTGGTTTTACGATGCTCAGGGCAATATTGTGGGATCTGGAATCCTCAATTCTGCTGGTCGCGGTGCAGGGATCACAACCATGACAGAGCACGATCTGAGTACAGTCACCGACTTTGGTATCTCAATTGAAGATGAATCGGCTAATTCTCCTAGTCAGAAACCCGCTATGTTGGAAAACGTTGTGTAGCCTAACGCTTGCAGGCGCCCCATCCATACGCAGGTAAAGGTGATACATACCTTAGGGGTTCACCTCACGTTTTCGTAGAATAGTCTTCATGGCTAAAAAGAATAAAAGCGGCAAGAAAGGTGCCTCCACCGCTGCGGTCGCGCTCTTGAAGGAAACTAAGACTCCTTTTGAGATTCGTGAGTATGAGCATGTGGAGGGAGAAACCTCCTTTGGGCTGGAGGCCGCGCAGAAACTTGGCGCCAATCCTGAGCAGGTATTTAAAACGCTTCTTATTGTTCATGACAAAGATTTTGCGGTGGCGGTAGTGCCGGTGAGTGGGCAGCTAAACCTGAAAGCAGCGGCACACGCCCTTGGTTGGAAGAGCGCCTCCATGTGCGATCCGAAGGTTGCCGAGCGCCGCACTGGATATGTGGTGGGTGGTATTTCGCCGTTAGGGCAGAAAACTCCTTCCCCCACACTTTTGGATGCCAGCGCTGAGCAGTATCAAACCATCATGGTCTCTGGCGGTAAACGCGGGCTTGATATTGAGCTCTCCCCCGCCGACTTGCTTAAACTCACCGGCGGCAACTATGCGCCTCTTCGCGCCTGAGCAGCCGTGTCTTGAGTTGCGGATCCCTGCAGCGAAGGACGCCGCCGAATGGTATGCGCTGTTCAGGGATACGCGCGTCATGGAGTATTTGGGGCGACCCGCAGATTCACTCGCCCACTATGAGGATATGGTGGTGCGTACCCTGTACCACCGGGAACAAAACCCGAGCCAGCACCGTTATAACGACGACAGCTCATAAGAGAAGATTTGAAGGAGCAACAGTGGGAAACTCACTACCGGGTGTCGGTAAAATTGCGAAGAATTGGCGTGAAGTTCTCAAACCCGAAGAATACGCGGTACTGCGTGAAGGAGGCACCGAACGTGCTTTCACCGGCGAATACTGGGATACGAAAACCGAGGGCGTGTATTCGTGCCGAGCCTGTGGGACCGAGCTTTTCCGCTCTGCTGAGAAGTTCGAGTCGCACTGCGGCTGGCCCTCTTTCTTCGCTCCACTCGCCGAAGATCGTGTGCGGTATCTGGAAGACACCACGTTAGGGATGCGCCGAGTAGAGGTACGTTGCGCCGCCTGCGATTCGCATCTGGGTCACGTGTTTGAAGGCGAAGGATACGATACTCCGACTGATCTGCGGTATTGCATCAATTCTGTCTGTCTCACATTGGAACCGCAAAAGTCGTAAGCTAGAGCTATTTACGAGACAATACTGCTGTTAGCCCGGTGCCGGTCCTTGGGTTTTCGGTATATTTGAAGAAACATGTAACGCACAGCGGCAACGGGTAGAATGGTGGAGTCATTGTTTTCAGCCCCGTCGAGGGAGCTACCAGAAACGGATATTCAAGGAACCACTTTCGATGAGTCTCAGCCCGAGTACCGAGCCTATCAAACTCCCCCCTATGCTCGGATTACCTGCTGATTTCACGGTTCCCGATGTTATTCCGCTAAATACCCCGTCAGTTCCGGTCCCCTCCATTATCAACACGGAGAGGGCGCTTGAACGTGCTGCTGAATCTTTGCGTGCTGCATCCGGCCCGGTTGCAGTCGATACGGAACGCGCACAGGGTATACGGTACGGGATCAGGGCTTTCTTGGTGCAGCTGAAACGCGAAGATAAGCTCTACCTGATCGATCCCGAAGCTTTCTCTGACCTTAGGATCATCAACGATGCTCTAGCAGATGCCGAATGGATTATTCACGCGGCAACCCAGGATTTTCCGAGTCTGGATCTTCTTGGAATGCGACCGCGTCTTCTCTTTGATACCGAGCTCGGTGCTCGTTTAGCGGGCCTGGAACGGGTGAACCTGGGGGCAGTTGTCGAAGAGCTTCTGGGGTACAAACTTGAGAAAAAGCATTCCCAAGAAGACTGGTCACAACGTCCTTTGCCAGAGTCTTGGCTGAACTACGCATGCCTTGATGTTGATGTACTGGCAGATTTACGCGATGCCTTGGAAGAGATTTTAGAAGACCAGGGAAAACTTGAGTATGCCCGCCAGGAATTTGCCTATCTCTGTTCACTGCCGCCCGCTGACCCTGCTGCGAAGAAAGCCGAACGGTGGAGGAAAACGAAGGGACGGAACACGCTCCGATCCGTACCGCAACTAACAGCCCTGCGGAATCTTTGGTTCGAGCGCGATAAATTAGCGCAGAAGAAAGATATAGATTCTAAGGCTTTACTCTCAGATGCCGCACTTGTTGAGGCTGCGCAGAAAATGCCTCGTAATGTACCAGCTATCATGGCGATTCCGGGGTTCCGTACTCGACTGTTGAAACGTGAAGGCCCCCGCTGGGTGCGTGCGATAGTATCAGCTTCTCGGGGTGAGGACCCGGCGCCCTACACCATTCCGGCAACCGCGCCTCCCCCGCTTAAAGCTTGGGAAACGAAACGCCCTATTTCACTAGAGATTCTTAGCGAAGTGCGGAAGATAGTACAACGGGAGTCAGAGCGGCTCAATATTCCAGCACAGAATATTATCAGCGCTGATTGTATACGGCGTCTGTGCTGGGATCCGCCCGAGCCTTACTCTCAAGAGGCCCTTCTTGAGGCTCTTCGCTCGCATGATGTGCGCCCGTGGCAGGTTGAAATCCTCGCCCCGGATCTTCATGAAGTTTTCCAGCGACACCTTGGCTAATGCCTTAACACATGGATCTCTCAACCCAAGAAAAATATGGAGGCACGCGCCACACAACAAAACGGCTTATTCGCGTGCATACGATTTATCCTCTAGATTTATAAGAGAGCGACACGCAGCTATCCCACAGGTACGGTCGCCTCAGCATCACACAAGCCCGGCTTCACACACCGGGGAATTCAAGGAGGAACGATGAACGAAGTACCATCGTGCACCTGTTCGTGCGCACAATCAGAAATTTCTGCGCACGAGCCAAACTCTCAGAGCATTCAGGAGCTGGAGCATAAACTTTCGCGCCGAAATGCACTCGTAGCGGGGGCTACAGCTACCGCAGGGGCTCTTGCTTTAAGCGCCTGTGCCGAAGGTTCCAGCGGTGGTGGTGGTGGTGGAGGCGGCGGTAACGGTGCTGCCGGGCCAGAGTCCCCCACCGATATTGCGGCAGTTTCGGAGGTACCCGTCGGCAAAGCGGCGAAACTTACCAAAGGCGGCGTTACCGTTATCGTATCTCAGCCTGAAAACGGTGTCTTCAAGGCTTTTAGTTCCACCTGCACCCACCAAGGATGCCAACTCAACGTACAAAACAACAGCCAAATTGTGTGCCCATGCCATGGTTCTCAGTTTGCGCTCGCCGATGGCTCAGTCAAAGGTGGTCCTGCCGAGTCGCCGTTGAAATCCTATAAAGCAGAGGTGAAAGACGGCAGGATCATTGTTGGAGGATAATACCTTTCACATATGGGCATTGACGGTATATTAGTTTTCAACGTCTAGATTTCGTGTCAATAAAAACGTTAGGGGGTGTGTGAAAATCTACACACCCCAACGTTTTATTTTTTGCACTCGGTCAATCACCACAAGAAAATTACTGGGTATGCCGCGGTTTTTGTCCTTCCTCGCGTGCGAAGGGAACCTTATCGCCCGCAAGCTGCGCGAGAATATCGGCAGTAATGGTTTCCGCGCACAAACCAACATCTTCCAGGATTTCCTCACGTGACGCATGCGGTATAAATTCTGCCGGTAAACCGAGCTCACTCAACGCCGTATCCACGCCAGCCGCACGCATCTCTTGGCGAATGCGTGAACCCACACCGCCCGCGCGCACACCATCTTCGAGAGTCACAACGATGCGGTGGTCTCGTGCAAAATCCACCACCGAATGCGGAACCGGCATAACCCATCGCGGATCAATCACCGTCGAATGGATGCCCTGCTCGGCAAGGCGCTCAGACACTTCGAGCGCTACCCGTGCCATAGCGCCAACGGCAACAAACAGCACATCGCGCTGCCCAGTTTCAGGATGCGGTCGCCCGGTGCGGGTCAGCACATCCACCCCGTCAGAGCGGCGTTCCAGGGCAGCGATATCTTCACCCACCGACCCCTTTGGGTACCTGACAACGGTCGGTGCATCATCAATAGCGACGGCTTCACGAAGCGCTTCACGAAGCGTCGCAGCATCGCGTGGGGCGGCCAAGTTTAACCCAGGAATAAACTGCAAAAGCGATAAGTCCCACATGCCGTGGTGACTTGCGCCGTCAGGTCCAGTGATGCCGGAGCGGTCAAGAACCAGAGTCACGCCCGCCTTGTGAAGAGCAACATCCATCAAGAGCTGGTCGAAGCCACGGTTTAAGAATGTTGCATAGAGTGCCACCACAGGGTGCATACCGCCGTATGCCAAGCCCGCACTCATAGCAACGGCGTGCTGTTCTGCGATACCAACATCAATGACTCTGTTCGGATGCGCTTGCGCGAATTCACGTAGGCCAACAGGAATGAGCATGGCACCGGTAATGCCCACAATGTCTTCGCGTTCATCCGCGATCTGTTTGATCTCACGACCGAAAACACTCGTCCATGACTCTTCGGTGCTGGTTGATACGGGCTTACCGGTAAGAGGATCAATCCTTCCTACCGCATGGAATTGATCATCATCATTCGCACGTGCCGGAGCGTAGCCGTGCCCTTTCTCTGTAATAGCGTGCACAATCACCGGGCCGCCGTAGTTCTTAGCGGCACGCAAGGCGGTCTCAACAGCTTCTTGATCGTGCCCATCAATTGGACCAACATATTTCATGCCGAGATCTTCAAAAATACCCTTGGGGACCACAACGTCCTTAATACCGACCTTCATGCCGTGCAGCCCCCGGTAAATCATCTGCCCCAGCGGGCCGCCACGCTGCAGACCACGGCGCATAGCATCAAGCGCCCGATCATATCGATGGTCAAGACGCATACGGTCAACCTGCTGCTGCACCTCGTGCTTAAGTGCCGTCAGCTGGTTAGCAAAACCGCCAATAGTAGGCGCATACGATCGACCATTGTCATTGACTACAATAACAACTTTACGACTACGGTCGGCAGCGATATTATTCACGGCTTCCCAGGCCATGCCTCCGGTCAACGCACCATCACCGATTAAAACCACCGTATAGCGGTCATTTTCTCCGTTGAGAGCGTAGGCGCGTGAAATACCATCAGCCCAGGAAATTGATGATGAAGCGTGCGAGGACTGAATAATATCGTGTTCAGACTCACCACGATCCGGGTACCCCGACAACCCGCCTTTTTGGCGCAGGGTGTCAAAGGCGTGACGACCGGTCACCAGCTTGTGCACATAGGACTGATGCCCTGTATCAAAGAGAATAGAATCGTGGGGCGAATCAAAAATACGGTGGATACCAAGAGTCAGCTCAACAACGCCAAGATTGGGACCTAAATGACCACCCGTTGCAGAAACATTCGTTACTATAAACTGACGGATCTCTTCAGCGAGTTCACGCAGCTGCTCGTAGCTGAGGGGGCGCAAATCCCGAGGTTCACGAATATCGGACAAGAGCCCTGAGGATTCCTTGTTCGCCTCGTTCTCAGCAGACATACACTCTCCTTCTGCACAGTTGAGGTCAACAATGTACCTCTAGGTCTAACAGTTAAATTCTAACGGGTTGGGTTATATATACCCATTTGAAGGTTGCCGAAAAAAGTCATGGTTACCGTGTTCGCCATCTTAGGTACATACAGTTTTGCTGTATCTACGGGAATTTACTTATGACGTTTTGACAGACGCGCCGGACGAATACGCGCAGGCGCACGGTGAAAAAGAGCGAGCGTCTCAACATGATGCGTATTAGGGTACATATCAAATGCCCGTACCTGTACGAGATCCCAGCCTAGTTCACGCAAAATAGCTGTATCGCGTCCCAAGGCTGCAGGATCACATGCCACATATAGAATGCGCCCGGGTTTGAGTTCGTTGAGGCGTTCCAAAACTTTGCGGTTCGCCCCTTCACGAGATGGGTCAAGTACCACGGCATCCGGGGTAGGTATCTGGCCAAGGCTATGTGCTGCTTTAAGATCTTGAAGGCTTTGTGCAACGTCTCCGCGAATAACCTCAACACGGGTTTCCTTGGAGTTATCGCTTCGGGAAGGACCATCCGGCGCGAAGTTGGAACGCGCATCACGGTGTGTTACCGGGGAACCTTCAACGCTGATAACCGTTCCTTCTGAGCCGACAGCATCCGCGAGCGCTGCTGTAAAGAGCCCAGCACCGGCGTATAGGTCGAGGGCGCATTCGCCCAATGTTGGGCGGAGCATGGTCAACATGGTGCCCATAAGAGTTGAGGGGGCACAGCGGTGAATCTGCCAGAAGCCACCTGCGGAGACCTGATAGCTGAACCTTCGCGGACCAAAACTTACTTCTTCGGTTACGGAACGTAACCCACCGCCAAGGAGTATATCTCCCTGACGCACACGCCGATAAGGGCTATGCACGCTGGGCTGCCCCGAACGCTTGCTCGGTTTTGCTTTCGATCCGCTATAGGGAGTGAAGAAAAGCGAGATTTTACGCTTAGCAAGCTCGCCCCAAAGCTGGATGCACTGCCTTTCAATCTCTTTGGCAACGTGGGTTGTCTCAAACCGGGGGTCAACCATGAACTGGAGCAGAATACGTCCGCGTGAAGACAGTGTTGCTTCCAGTTCTCGAACGCCCCGCAGGTTGAGCTTGTGAAGTTCTAGATCACGTAATTCGCGTGCCACGAGGGGAAAATCAACGACGGGTACCGGCTGCGAGCTGTGGTAGGGGTACATGCCGATGCGCCAATACGTGGTACCGTCTTCAATGCTTTTAGCGGTAGTGTACCGTATACGAGATCGCCAGGAGAGGTCGCCTTCGACGAGGTCTCGATTAGGCATAGACTCAACGATAAGGTTTGTTAAGAGTGGTGATTCTAGAGGGATGCCGCCTAGGCGATGAAGCTGATTTCGTACGATCTCGGCTTTGTAACGCCGTTGTTCAGAGGGTTCTAGGTGTCCATATTCCATCCCACCAAGAAGCTCTGCTATGCCGGTGAGTTTCTGACGTTCTTCGGGGGTTTTGAGGGCATCTGCCTGTGCCCAGGGATGCTTACGGCGCACTGGTGCAGGCACTTTGACGGCTACAACATCTGCAAAGTAGAAACGGTTTTTGGGGCCTATTGCGGTAATCCGAACTTGGGCTTCTTCACCCACTACACCGTGCCGTACGAAAACGACCCCGGCGTGCGTACGTGCAACGAGTGCACCTCCGTGGGCGGGTGTCTCACAGGTTACCTGGATTAGATCGCCTATAGTGTACCCCTGCTCCGAGGTAACGTTATCCGCACCGGAGTCACGTACTGTGCTGATTTCAGGGGTGTTCACGCGTCTTCTCCTTACAGAATTCTGATGTGAAGCATTCTACACCGCTTATTTTTAAATAACCGTTCAACCCTGCCATAAGCATGAGAAAATCTCAAGGGTTCTCATGGAATATCACGTTTCTTCTGTGTGGGTTGAGCCCCGATACATCGTATCGTTTTTATGGGAGTGAACGGAGGTATCAATATCCTCGGTATCGATGGACGTTGCATTCTCATGAATGCTCCACGGAACAGTCACAAGAATAACATTAGGTTCTTGCTCTAAAACTTTCTTAAGCTGTTTGACAGTTCGCGGATGAATGAGGCGCTGCCACCAATGTTCTGGAACAAACTCTGGAATGTAAACGGCAATAACATCCCGCGATGTATTGTTCTGAATACGGCGCACATAGTTATGTACGGCTTGGACGGTATCGCGGTAGGGTGAGTCAATCACCGAGAGTCGTACAGGAATCCGCATGCGATCCCAGCGAGTCTTCACATCGTCAAGAGTGGCCTGGTCGTTATTAACGGTCAGAGCTTCCAGCGTTGAAGGATGGGATGCGCGCGCATAGGCTAGGGCACGAAGCACGGGTTTGTTGAGGTCCTTCGTGTAAACAATGGCGTGCACCCGTGAAGGCAGCGAGGATAGATCGGCGGTTTCTAGATCTTCATATGGTATTTCTGCTGCTTTGATGACGGCATCGTAGTGTTTACGGGTTATCATCATGCCCCCGAACAAGGTAGCGATTATAAGAAGCGAAAGCCAGGCACCTGCCATGAACTTAGTGACAACAACAGTAATGAGTACAGCGGCAGTCACGATAACCCCGATGATACTGACGGCTAGGTCACGGATCAGGTGTCGGCGCGAAGTAAATGCCAGTGTAATGCGCAGTTTTCGGATGCGGTAGCTCACTACCGATCCCTGAGTGAGCAGCATCGAGAGGAACATACCCACGAGATAGAGCTGAATGAGCGAGAAAATATCCGAGCCAAAAAGCAACGTTAGACATGTTGCCATAACAGCCAGCAGGAGAACCCCGTTACGGTAGAGGCCCACAGAGTTGATACTCCGTAGCTGAACTGGCAGATACCTGCGATCAGCGAGAGCAGATGAACTCAACGGAAAACCGATAAAAGCTGTAAAAGACGCTATGGTCAGCACTGCAACGGTGGCAAAAACAAGCAGCTGAGGTATGAGCGGGGCACCATCATAGATAGCGAGTGCTATCTGATAGAGCGCGGGTTTCTGGTGGAAGAATTCGCCCGGCGCGCGCCCCTCAATCAACAAATATTGTGTGGTGTCATGCACCATAGTAACGCCGGTAACTTGGGCTATGTAAAGTATGCTGACGAGAAGCACACCCGTTATGGTACCCATAATCATGAGGGTGAGGGCGGCATTATGTTTTTTGGGACGCCGGAAGAAACGCACGGAGTTCGAGATCGTGGAAACTCCGGAGAGCGCAACGGCACCCGCTGAAAAAGACCGTGAGATCAAGAAGAAGAACGCTATGCCAATCAGCTGTGAATCGACGTTTTCGGGGAGTACCGAGTAGTTTGCCGATTCTGCTTTAGCAAGCACACCCATCCAGGATTTGATAATTCCAATGCACAGCGTAACGCCTAGGATCGCGAGGAAAATATAGAGCGGCCAGTGTGCTATCTTTCCCATGAGTTGTAGACCGCGCAGAGACACTACGGTCAAAATAATGATGAGCAGTATTGCGATGGCGCTGCGATGATCTTGTAATTCTGGGTAGAGTGCCACCAGGAATGTTGCCGCCGACGACATGGAAACGGCAACCGTAAGCACGAAATCAAGAAGTACCGAGGCCCCCAAAATAACGGCGGGTTTACTGCCCAACCGCCGGTGCACTAGTTCAAAGTCGCCTTCAGCAGCAACCTGATTAACGTTGTATCGGTAGGTTCCTACGATCATAAGACCTACGACGGCGACCGCTAACCCAACCCAAGGGGCATAGACAATGGCTGCGTTACCCGCAACGGCGAGCATCAGAATAATCTCGTCGGCGGCGTATGCGACAGATGAAATACCGTCAGAGCCGAAAAGGGGTAGGGCAAAACGCTTAGGCAGCGACATGGCCGCTACTTGACGCGAATCTACCGGCTTACCGGTGAAGGCGCTGCGAATTTTTTCCCAACGATATTTCACAGGTTTAAGGCTATCCGCCTGCGGGGTAAAGCTCAATTTTATTTGCCGCGTGTTTCGCAGGTCATCGGGCGTTTAGTGGTCTTACTCGGTACACTTAACAGGAAAACCGGTCGTCTGTTGAGGAGGAAAGCACATGCCCCATTTCGTCATTATGGGTTCTGGTCGTGTGGGAGTTATGCTTGCCCGTACTCTAGAGGCTTCGGGGCATACGGTAGCCGTTATCGATCAAGATGAGCGAGCTTTCCAGCCCTTACGTAAAGGGTTCAGCGGGCAGTTGGTGACCGGCGTCGGTTTTGACCAAGAAACGCTCAAACAGGCGGGTATTTCGGACGCGTACGCTTTTGCTGCTGTATCTTCGGGAGATAATTCAAATATTATTGCCGCCCGCGTGGCGCGTGAGACTTTCAAAGTAAAAAATGTTGTTGCCCGAGTCTACGACCCAAATCGTGCCGAATTCTTTCAGCGTCTAGGTATTCCCACGGTAGCCGCCGTGCGGTGGTCAACGGATCAGGTGCTTCGTCGTCTGTTACCGGAGCAGGCGCTCAAGGGTGATTTTCGGGAGCCATCGGGCAGGCTCATGCTTACTGAGATTCCACTGCATGAACAATGGGCAGGTCATGCCCTCGTGGATATTGAGCGTGCTGCCGGGGTGCGCATCGCCTACATTACCCGATTCGGTGAAGGCATGCTTCCACGCCCAGATACCGCCTATCAACAGGGAGATACCGTACACATTATGATGCGCACGGACGATATTAACGAAGTCTCTCGGATTCTTTCACGGTCGCCTCGTACTGATGAAGACGTCGAGTACAGTACCGATCCCCGGCTGGATTGGTTCCATGCGAAGCCGATAGACCCGGCGCAGCACCCCGGCGATCGTCGTCGCCCGAAAGCATAAGGAGCTTATAACATGAAGGTACTTATTGTTGGGGCCGGTTCCGTGGGGGCATCTATCGCTAAGGAGCTCAAGGCGAATGGGCACACTGTCACTATTATTGATTCCAAACCTGAGATGAAAAAACGTACCGACCTGCCGGGAGTGCGCTGGCATATTGGTGACGCCTGTGAGCTGTCTGTTTTGCGCCAGGTTCACCCGAATACCGCTGATGTGATTGTTGCCGCAACCGGTGATGACAAAGTTAATCTGATGGTATCTCTACTGTGCCGCAGCGAGTTTGGTGTACAACGCACGGTAGCGCGTGTAAATAATCCCCGGAATGAGTGGCTTTTCGATGATGCCTGGGGCGTGGATGTGGCAGTTTCCACTCCGCGTTTGATGACGGCCCTCGTGGAGGAAGCCGTCGAGGTGGGCGATGTGGTACGTCTGCTTACACTTCAGGCCGGCGGGGCGACGTTGGCGGCGTATACGGTACCGCTCGATCATCCTGTGATTGGCTACAGGATAGACCATGTGCAATGGCCAACCGATACGGTACTCACCGCCATCTTGCGCGATGGTGTTCCGGTTGCACCTTCCGCCGATGTTGTTATTGAGGGTGGCGACGAACTTTTCTTCATCACGACGCTTGACGGAGAAGACCAAATTCGGGCGCTCTTCGCCTAGGTTATCTCTCTGCCCCTCCTAGATCACCAACGAAAACGAGCTATTTCTCAGCTGAAACGCGCGAAATATAGACGCACGTTTAGCGTCTCTAATGATGGCTGAGGATTGTGTGAGGTCTAAAAGCTTCCGCCGTCTCCCCCGCCAAAGCCTCCGCCGCCACCGTCAAAACTTCCGCCGTCACCTCCGCTAAAGCTAATTCCAGAGTCTGAGGAGCTGTTGTCGGCAGGAGTAAAGCCGTCGCCGTACCAGGATCCCCACGAGTATTGCCAAGGATCGACATCCCAGCCGCTCGTTTCGGGAGTAGCACTGTTTGCATAGGTTCCGTGTGTAAGAACGTTCTGAACCGGGAACCAGTAGGTTCGGCCACTCCCGGTTTTCTCACTTTCTTTTTGGTCAAGTTCCTGCAGCTTCTTCAAAACAGCATTTACACTGAAAACACCAACAGTTGTGGGAACGGCATAACGTTGAGCTTCAAGCACGAAATTTTGCGCGTCGAGGCGTCCTGAGAGTTCTGGGTATAAATATTTTCCGGTTTCTTGTGCCCATTCATGGGATGCCCGCACCAAACGGAGCGCTTCTTGGCGGTCTTCAAGAACTCGGGTAGTGCTCTCATGCTCAGTCTCTAAAAGATCTTGGATGCGTTGCAGCTGAGCATATTCCTTAATATCTTCTGGCTGTAGAGAGAGATAACCCAGAGGCGCATACATTCTAGTTTCAATGAGAAGACGTTCCGCAATTTTTTGAATTATAGAAATTAGAGTCTGTTCAAAAATATCTTTTATATCTTGTGGCATAGGAATAGGAAAACCTTGATATATCCTCATAACCCACTCCAAAAAATGGTCTGCAACAGCATAAAATTCTTCGGACTCAAGAGACTTCGCATAGTTACTTATTTCTTGTATGCGACTATCAAAATATTTTTTGAAGAATCTATTTTCATGATCTTGTGCAAAATCAAAAAGATAATGCGCAAGACGAGAAGAACTTTCTTCAATATGTGCGGGAGCATCAACAGATTTTTCCCATTCCTTAAGAAATTCTTGAAGTTTAAAAAATAGAATCCAAAGAGCAACTTCTGCATCCTGCGCAATATATGCACTCTTGAATATTTTGATGCGTTGCTCGTCCGATACGTTGCGAGAAACTAACAACAGCTGTTTTTCCGCTTCAGTAAGATTATCATCAATATCGCTTAATAGATTATCAAGTGCAGCAGAATACATAATAATTGGTTCAACTATTGAACTCTTCTGTTGCCGTCCCTGCAGTAATACATCACTTAGCTGCGGAGCTAATGAAGCAACTTTAGTTTTAGCATTTTCAAAACATTCTCGGCGCAGCTCTAAATCTTTGCTTATGTGAGAGCGCAGTACGGGAATTTTAATCTTATTTATAGGATCTTCAAGACGTTGGGCTTTACTCCGAATAAAGGCATAAGCATGCCTTATCGCTTCATCATCTGCTTTAATAGATTCATGTCCAGACTCCCAGTGGTTCTCAGCGTCATGTAAATAACGGTATGCCTGGGCCAAATGCCGATGATTGCTATATGTTTCCACGGTGTCCTCATCAGAAAGATTCAAAATATCTTTATGCAACAGCATAATATAATTTACATAATCGACATAACCTGCCCAGAATACGTATTCTCTAACACGAGTTTTGCGCCCATCAATTTCTAGATTAAAATATTCTATAGACTCCTGTGAAATAGGTTTTTTATAGTTCAAATACCTCTGACTTTCACTTTTAGCCTCCCCCAATGTTCGTATAAAAGCAAAAGAATCTCTAGGCTTCACCACCTGGGTATACAGATTTTCCGCACTATATTCTTGACCAACAAGGAAATAAAGAGTATGGATAACCATGGTATCTAATATTAAAAGTGAGAAAAATGTATATATTGTAAATACCCAGATACTTTTATCATCGAATGAAATAGCTAAACCCATAAACATTAAGGGAAGATACCCCCAGGCTACAATCTCAAAAAATTTTGTCTTTGTAACTTCATACCTATAAGCACCTAATATCAACTCCCATAGTACATACCACAAAAATCGCGAAAGAATAACAGACGCTGTAAAAATAACAGCACCAGATACGACATTTACTGGATTATCTCCACGTAATGCAATAAGAATTACTGCACACGCGCTAATAAAAAATGCAAAAATTAAAATAGATTTAGCATATAATGATTTTAAAATACTTACCATAACTTACTCCTTGGGTGGTTGGATAGACCAGGAGGCTACAAAGACGTCACTAAGCATACTTTAAGCATGCTTAGTGACGTAAAGAGTTTTATAAGGTTTCAGCCGGATCAGATACTCGCCACGCCAGCCAGATACCCGCCGCGTACAGAGGCAGCCCCATAACGATGCGCATAGCACCTAAAACTTCGGTAGCGTTCATATAGTAAAGCGGTATTTGGATCGCAAGTCGCAACAGCAAGACAGCCGCCATAATCCACGTTGCCAGCTTATAGGCTTTCAAACGTTCGGGTTTTTGCCGCCAGGTAAGCTGCTCTCCCCTGATATACCCGAAAATGAGTCCCGCCAGAGGCCAACCCACGATAATCGAAGCTATGAACGCAACACTGTAAATGCCGTTTGTCCAAAACCCCGGCAAATAGTAGTCGGCAGCGTTCCCTGTGCGAAAAGCAGTGAAAGCACAAATTGCAACACCCACAATACCCGACACCGCAGGTATGAGTTTACTGCGCTGTATAAGGCGCAGCACGGTAAAAATACCTGCAGCTGCTACCGCGATAACTAAGGCCAAGTTTAAATCTTTGGTGACCGTGAAGAAGATAAGGAAGAGTAGTGAAGGCAGAGAAGTTTCTACGAGTCCACGCCACCCGCCAATTGCATGGAGCACATCCACATGACCTGACTCTGTGCGGCGGATATTGCCCCCCAAAGAAGCACTTAGGCTCTTACCTAATGACTCTTGCCCCGATATCGAGTTTGTCTCTGCACTCTGGGCGCCGTCAGAGGCATACTGGTTATTCAAATGCTGAGGGTCATGTGGAGTATTAACCACGTCGCGGATCCTTATCTAAGAAGTATTGGGGAACAATCTCGTATCGGGGGTTGTACATCACGGGCGGGTACGTGTGCGTTGAGATAACCCCAGAGCACCGCAGCAGGCACCCTGCCAATAAACCAGGAACCATACGCTGCCCATGCCAAATAAGGGTTACTCTTTCTCCTACAGAAAACGGCGGACGTGAGGGGAACCGCACTTCTAAGCTCTCCGTCATGGGGTTCTTCCCCAAAACTGATTGTTGCTGGTCTCCATCAGGCATAATGGTCTCAGCATTCTGCGAGTCTTCCTGCTCATCGTCAAAGTCTTCGCCAGGAGGCTCAACAATGGGCATACCAATCAGAGCTAGAGGACTGGCCCATTGAAGCGGCTTTGATTTCGCCACGATAAGTTCTGCTTGGTAGAGAGGTTTATCGTGAACAGCAGGAATCCACACCTGATCGATACGGCCAGCTAGGCGAACACGAAAACGTTCGGGGTACTCCGCCTCAACTTGAGAAGAAGTCCCCGAACCGGGGGCAGAGTGGCTGTTATCTATGCGCGGCATTACCCAATCTCTGTAATCTCGGGTCCACGACGAGGCATTGGGCGTAGTTCGCGTTTATCCTCGTTCTTCTTTTTCTTCGTTTCAGTCTCTCGACTACTCTCCTGCTCCTCAGGTTCCTGCTCTTCATCATCTGAGTCGTCTAAGGTATATATCTGTTCCGGCATCGTCATGGGTAATAGCTCACGTGGCGGGCGGGGGTCGTCGCCACGATTGACAATAGCGGTACGGAAGACCTCTTCGATCGCTTCAGCAGCTTCTTCATTGCCTAGAACAGCCTCGCCAGAGATAACACCGCGTAAGAACCATCGAGGGCCATCGACGCCAACGAATCGTGCGATGCGCTCCCCTCGTTTCCCGTCCTCAGTCGTGGCGGGAAGGCGGGTTAGCATCTCGGCGCCGAACTCGCCCGTATACATTTCGGCGGTTCCACCCTGCGATGCCACAGACTCGGCAAGATCATGCCGAATATCATCCCATATGCCAGTACTACGAGGCGCTGCGAACGCCTGAATCTGGAGGGTTCCACCAGCACGAATACAGGTTGCGGCAATTACAGCTCCCGTACCTTCGTCCATCTCAAGACGCAGATTTAGGCCGTCAAGCATCTTAATATATAGAGCACCAAGGTCGATGTATTCTTCGGTATCATCAACCTCACCAATATCGTGGGGGCCTTCAGAACGGTCGTAGATAACTACCTCGGGCTCTTCATCATCACGATCGACCTTGTTAAGGCTGGACTTAGACTTAGCTTTGGTTAGCTCAGCATCTTCTTTCTTGGAGTCTTTAGAAGTAACCTTAGTAGTTTTCTCTTCTGCTTTCTTACGCTCATCGTCAGAGCTTTTCTTGCCAAAACCAAACACTGAATATCCCTTACTGGTAGATGTTAGTGCGTCTCATATTGTATGCAGATATTGTATATTTCTTTGTGCGATTAAAGTCTATTATCTGCCGTATTACGCGGTAAAAGATTATTTCAAGCCGCTTGAGCCGAATCCCTGAGATCCTCGTTCGGTTTCGTCAAGGTTCTCTACCACCACAAAATTAGCGTGTTCATAACGCTGAATGACAAGCTGGGCAATACGATCACCACGCTTGATTTGGAAAGACTTTGCACGGTCCGTATTCAATAACGTCACCATAAGTTCACCGCGATACCCAGAATCGACAGTTCCCGGTGCGTTAACAATTGTGATGCCGTGTTTAGTAGCAAGCCCCGAACGCGGATGCACCAACCCTACATATCCTTCGGGAAGAGCAATAGCAATACCGGTAGGTACAAGTGCTCTCTCTCCAGGCGCCAGTGCAAAATCTACTCGTGAACGCAGGTCCGCGCCCGCATCACCAGGATTGGTGTAAGACGGTGCTGGGAGCTCTGCATCAAGCATTTTAATCTGGACATCAATGGGATTAATCATGTCTTTCACTCTACCGAACATACGGGGGCTACGTCATCTCTACCCCCTTAGCGTACAGGAGTTTCACATAAGTACTGCACGGTGCTGGAGTGCGCAGAAAATAACCTCGGTTAGAATGTTGAATATGATTTTCTGCCCAGATGGTGCACACACTCTATTTTCTAGACGCCATCTGAACAGATACCCAACAAGCTTAGAAGGACTATTACGATGGCTTCTTCGTCACCTCATACGCTCTATTATGAGCGTCTTTCTCCTGGACCTGGCATGTGGTTTCTCACGCTGTGTGCCGGGGGTGCATCTTACCTGGTGGGCGCTCCTATTGGTATTCCGGTGGGTATTATTGCTGCTGTCGTTGTTACGCTTCTTCTCGGGTGGATTTTATATTTCTCCGCGCCCACTATCGAGATATCGCAGGATTGGGTTCGTGTGGGGCGAGCAAGTATTGAGCGTGCTTATGTGGGTGAAACACACGCATTTCGTGGCGAACAGGCCCGTATTGCGGCTGGTCCCGACCTTGATGGGCGCGCATATATGTGTTTTCGCGGCTGGATTACACCAAAAATCCGCCTCGATATTACCGCCCCTGCCGATCCAACCCCCTACTGGATTGCCTCAACCCGTAACCCCGAAAAAATAGCCGAGATTCTAAACGGCTAGTTTTCTTCTCAGCTAAAAGGGCGGTCTCCCTGAGGAAACCGCCCTTGAGTCGTATGGTTTAGCTTCTTATCCTTCGCATTCTACGCAGTACAGCAGACCGTCTTCTTCACGCGCAATCTGCGAGCGGTGACGAACCAGGAAGCAGGATGCGCAGGTGAATTCGTCTTCCTGTGCGGGCAAAACCACTACGTTGAGCTCTTCATTGGAGAGATCTGCACCGGGCAGCTCAAAACTTTCTGCCGCGGTATTCTCATCCTCATCCACCGCCCCGGACTGCATCTCCGAACGGTGCGCGTTCAGCTCTTCGTAGGATTCTTCGTTCTGTTCGTCATCCTGCTTGCGGGGTGCATCGTAATCAGTTGCCAAACTATCACGCTCCGTCGTTTTTGGTGGGCTGAAATCCTACCGCCCACGGTGGTCTAAATAGGTAGTACCCCATCACATATCAGCGTGTTATGCGACGGCGGCATGCAGGTATTGTTCACTATTGATACCCATTTTGTCTAATCGGGACGCAGTTAGTGAACTTTTAGCCGTCATAAAGGCCTCTTGGAAGGTATCAATTTAGGATTTTTTCACGATGTTTTGGGGGTTTTACTACCGTTTTTTGCGGCTCTCACGGTACCCTTGGTAGGTAACTTTATGTTTTTAAACCGGCATAACGGCATGGTTGTGGTGTTGCCCCACCCATGAATTTGGAGGTTCTTATGCTTGAATTGCGTCTGATTGGCGTACATGATGACGGTGAAAATCTGGTGCTTGAGTCTGCTGACGGCACTAGGTTTCTCCTTCCAATTGACGCGAATCTGCGCACAAGCATCACTAAGGCACGACGCATCCAGCCGCTTCGCGGGCGAGGTACTAAGGGGTCTTTCGGTCCGCGTGATATTCAAACTCGCTTCCGACAGGGTGCAAGCGTAGAAGAAATTGCTGAAGAATCCGGCTGGGAACCGGAGCGCGTGCGCAGGTACGAGTGGCCTATCGTGGCGGAGCGCTCGCACATTATTCGCGCCGCTCAAAACGTGAAAGTGGGACGACGTGATTCAGCTTCTGGCATAGGACAAATTCCTGTCACCCTCGCGGCTCGTATTGCCGAGATTGCGCACCAGCACGGTTTTGAGGATGCCACCCAGGATTGGGAAACTCGGCAGAAAGAAAACGGGCAGTGGCGGGTTGAAGCCGACTTTGCGCTCTCCGACGAGGCACGCGCGAACTTGTCTGAGAAGGTGCGGTTCCCCGCTCGTTGGACCTACAATCCGGCTAATCAAGGGTTGTACGCATCAAATGAGGCAGCATACTTCCTGATGGGAAGCCCGGCTGCGGTGGCAGCTGCGGCTAAGAAAACTTCTTTAGACGGCGAAGATGAAGAGCACGAAGAGCATCCGGAGGCAACCGCCCCGGTGCAGCAGCGGCTTGTGACTACTCATACGACTCCGGTACACGTTAATGCGCCTACCTCTTCTTTGAAGGGCGAAAGCCGTGACGAACGTAAACTCAATGAGCTTCTCGAACGCGCCCGCTCGGTACGCCCGGTTACTCCCGTGGTGGAAGAGCCGGAAGTGTATGAGCCTGAACCGGATACCCCGCAGTCAGTTGAACCCGTTGATGAACATGACAGCGACGACTCTGCTCCTTCGACGCCCGAGCATGCTCATCACACTTCGGAGCCTAAAGGTGAGCATCACCAAAACAATCGTGATGGGAACAAGACCAGTTCTTCGAAGAAGCAGCGCCGAAGCATTCCCGCATGGGATGATATCCTTTTCGGCGGGCGTAAATAGTAGTTAATTTCTTACTAGGATTCCTGAAGACACAGACAATTTAGCCTTGTCGTCCTTGACGTTACGAGGTCGGCAGATACCGCAGAGGAATAAGACGCTCCGCATCGGTCAGCGAACCGTGCTGCCCCACCATAGCGAGTGCGCGTTCCTTCTGGCGGCGCATATCGTAGAGCGCATAATCATCACGAGCGCAAACGATCAGATCGCCAATTCGTTCTCGCGCTGCATCACGAATTATCGTGCCGTAGTAGCCCCGCTCATACAGGTCATGCGAATCTAGCACCCAAGCATGCTCACCCCAGTGCCGAACCCAATATTGTGCGCTCTGGCGACGGGCATCCGGTGAAGTATCGTGCAGATAGAGCTGCACCGCTCGCGGTTCCCCTGCCGTCATAGCGACATTTTCCAGTAGTTCTTTGGTCGCCGAATAGTCGATGCGGTTTTCCTGCGGAACATTTACCATGCCGTGATCGGCCGTGAGGAAAATACCAGCCCACGCCGGGGAACGTTCGGCAAGGCGACGCAGTGCCAGGTTAAGTTCTTCAAGTTGTTCAAGCCATTCGTTACTTCCCGCACCGTAGCGATGCCCCGCTTGGTCAAGCTCTCCCCAGTAAAGGTATATCAAGGTCGGTGTGCGCGAGGCCAGAAGTTCGCAGGCATAAGTGATACGAGCGTTATAGTCGGCTGCGCCCACAAATTCGCCGCCGCGCAAGTTTGCTTCGGTGAGTCCGCTCCCCCGGTATTTCTCCAGTGAAATCGTCACCACGCGCCTATCGGTACAGTACCGCTCGAACACGGTGGGCAGGGGTTGCCAGGCGTGCGGATCAACATTCTTATCCCACCCCGAAAGATGGTTCATCACGGTATTCGTCGTGGGGTTGCGAACCTCATAGCCAGCAATCCCATGAGCCCCCGGCGCGGAGGCGGTGCCCAGCGAACCCAACGACGCTGCAGTCGTGGTGGGGAATGCCGCATCCAATGCCCCTAAAAAGACTGTTTTCTTTAGATAAGGCGCATAAGATCCGTAGCTTTGCAGCAGTTGTTCTCCCAGACCATCGACCATGATCAGGCAGATATTACGGAATCCGTTTGGGTCAGCCCCAGCTTCAGTTAGTCGCTGTGCCAGGTTGAGTGGGTCTGCGTCCAGGCTGAAATCTGGTTCATCATCTAATGGGTGCTGAGCACGCGGTAAGCTTCTTTGCGCTACCAGTGATGCGGCCGATTCGAAAACATCTGCCACGCTGTTGCTTCCATAGGCAGGTGGCGGGGGCACCGGATTTCCAGCGTAATCGAGGTATTCAGACATATCAGCGGCTTTCGCTCACCTGAATATGTGCACGGTGTAGGGCGCGGGCGAACTGCTGCGCTTGAAGGATAGCTTCGGGACCGTCCGCTGTTGCCGAGACGCGTAGGGCTAAATCTTCTCGGCTGGCGTCACCACTATACCCGTGATCTGCGGTGCAGTGCGGATCGGGGCAGGTAGCGGGTGCCAGTTCCAGGTGCAGCGAGCCCGTCCATGCTATCTGCATTGAAAGTTCGGTGGGGACCGTTCCGGGCTTATATGCCTGCGGATTATCGTACCCGTAACTAATAGTGACGGCACGCAGAGAACTCAGCTTAACCGCTTCAACGCCCACATGTGCTACGGTCTGCTGCCCTTCTTCTTCAAGGTGCTGGTCGTCTAAATGCGCTAGAATCAGCAGAGATCCACTAACAACTAAAACCGTGATATGGCGATGCAAATTATTATGGCTGAAATGCGTTTCAACCTGCACAAAATGGGATTCTGGTTCTAAACCGGCAAGAGCTTCATCAACAATGTCACGCACTAAATCTGGGTAGAAACCTGCACGTTCGATATCGGCCGTGAGTTTTTCCCGCGGATCATATGCGGTCGCTGTCATGAAGACTCCTTAGGGTCATAGGTAATAAGGCAGGTTTGTGTGCGCATGTGTGGTGCCGTTGTTAGACACTGTAGTTTATACCTTAGTGCTTTACATGCCGCCTGTGCTACTTTGAAGGGCATTTGGGCGGATTTTTCTGCGCTACCTGTAGAATAGAATTACGAATACGCCCACCCCACATTGGGCGCATTATTGTGCGCCTCAAGGAGAGAAATGGCACGCCGCAGCAAGTCCGCCGTTGAAGATTACCCGGTTGATATTGTCGAAAATATTGTCGATATTGATGTCTCTGCCGAGATGGAATCCAGCTTTTTGGAGTACTCCTACTCGGTTATTTATTCGCGTGCTCTGCCGGATGCGCGCGACGGGCTGAAACCGGTGCAGCGGCGCATCCTCTATATGATGCAGCAAATGGGGCTGCGCCCGGATAAGGGGCATGTGAAGAGTGCCCGTGTGACCGGCGAGGTCATGGGTAAACTGCACCCGCACGGCGATGCCGCTATTTACGATGCGATGGTGCGTTTGGCGCAGCCTTTTGCGATGCGCCTGCCATTGGTGGATGGGCACGGTAACTTTGGTTCGCTAGACGACGGCCCAGCGGCTGCCCGCTACACGGAGGCACGTATGGCCCCCGCAGCGACGGCGCTGACTGCGGATCTTGACGAAGACGTTGTTGATTTTGTGCCGAACTACGATAACCAGTTCATGCAGCCGGGCGTGCTGCCAGCGGCGTTCCCTAACCTGTTGGTCAATGGTACGACCGGCATCGCGGTGGGTATGGCAACGAACATGGCTCCGCATAACCTGCGCGAGGTTATTGCGGGTACGCGGCATTTGATTGCGCATCCTGATGCCACGCTCAAAGAGGTTATGAAGTTCATTCCCGGCCCCGATCTGCCCAGCGGCGGCACGATTGTGGGATTGAGCGGTATTAAGGATGCCTACGAAAGCGGGCGCGGCACATTCAAGACCCGTGCCAAGGTCTCTATTGAGCAGGTGACCCCCCGTAAACAGGGTATTGTGGTGACTGAACTGCCGTATATGGTGGGCCCCGAAAAGGTTATTGAAAAGATCAAGGACGGCGTTAACGCCAAGAAACTGACCGGTATTTCTGATGTGGTCGATTTGACCGACCGCAAACACGGGTTGCGCCTTGTTATTGAGATTAAGAACGGTTTTAATCCGCAGGCTGTGCTGGCCTCGCTATATAAGCACACGCCTTTGGAGGATTCCTTCGGCATTAATAATGTGGCGCTGGTGAATGGGCAGCCGCAGACCTTGGGGCTGCTTGATCTTCTGCGGGTGTATATCGATCATCGTCTGTCGGTAGTGCGCCGCCGCACCGAATTCCGTCTGGGTAAGCATAAGGATCGTCTGCACTTGGTGGATGGTCTGCTGATTGCTATTGTCGATATTGACGAAGTTATTGAGATTATTCGGTCTTCGGATGAAACCGCGCAAGCTCGTGAGAAGCTGATGGCGGTCTTCGATCTGACGGAGGTTCAGGCGAACTATATTCTTGAGCTGCGTCTGCGCCAGCTTACAAAGTATTCCCGTATTGAGCTTGAGGCTGAGCGTGATAAGTTACGCCAGGAGATCGCTGAACTGGAGCGAATTTTGGGTTCCGATTCTGCGCTGCGTGAGCTGGTATCTGACGAGCTTGCCGAGGTTGCCGAGAAGTACGGCAACGATCGCCGTACCGTTTTGAAGACGAAAGACGATATGCAGTCTGCGATTGAGGCTGTCTCAAACGGTGCCTCAAAGGCGAAGAAGAGCCTCGGGTTGGCGCTTGAAATTGCCGATGAGCCCTGTTGGGTGCTGCTGACGGCATCCGGCATACTGGGGCGCACGGTGGGTAAACCAATGCGTGAGGCTTTGGTTGATCCGGGCAAACGTATTAAACATGACGTCTTCACGTCTATTGTTCCTACGACGGCGCGGGGCGAGATTGGCGCGGTGACCTCTATGGGGCGCATGGTGCGCCTGTCGGTTATGGATTTGGTGGTGTTCGATGATTCTTCGGGAACTCCCGTATTGACTACGGGCGTCAAAGCTACCGAGGTTGTTGCCCTAGCAAAGGGCGAGAAGCTGGTGGGGATTGTACCGTTGAATGAGGTTCTTGCACTGGCAACGGCGAACGGCGTGATTAAGCGCGTGAACCCGGAGTATCCGCTGAACCAGACGGAGTGGGACGTTATCAAGCTCAAACCAAAGGATACGGTCATTGCCGCAACCGTGTGCTCTTCCGACGATAACGCCCTAACGTTAGTCACCCAGGAAGCGAAACTTCTGACCTTCGATGCGGCTAAGGTTCGTCCGCAGGGTCGCGCGGGCGGCGGTATCGCTGGTATTAAGCTGGGCGCACAGGATGCGGTAATTGCGCTCGGCGTGATCGCCCCGGGTTCTGCCGCAGAGGTTGTGACCGTCACGAATGGGCAGGATGGTATGGCGAGTGCGAAGGTCACTCCCCTGGCGGAGTACCCGCAGAAGGGTCGCGCGACCGGCGGTGTGCGGGCGCATCGTTTCTTGACGGGAGAGTCGAAGCTGGCACTGGCGTGGGTTGGCGTTGGCCCCGCAAAGGCTGGCACGCCGGGCGGTGTAGCACGCTCCTTGCCGACCGAGCACGGTTCACGTGACGGCTCGGGTGTGCCCCTTACCCAGGCGATCGGCGCGGTAGGTCCTAACTATGCGGCTATCACTGAGCAGGCAAAAATGGCGTCTGACGGAGAAAAGTTGTTCTAGCCTTTTTTAGTTGGGTTGCTGCTATTTTTCTTTCGGTGTGGCAGGTAGCAGTGTTGCCTCTGTGCAAGTTGAGGCAACACTGCTACCTTTAATGTGAAGTTTTAGGTGAAACCTGGATTTTTTCTACCGCAGCATTAAGGATAGGCAGGCATGACCGAGCCGAATAAGCCCCGGGAGCAGATGACCGCGCAAGAGCGGCTTGACCTTGGTGTAGATTGCCTCGACGCGGGCAGGCTGAATGACGCCGTTCATATCCTGGCTACGGTTTCAGCGGGTGAAAATCCTGGGGCGTACTCTTGGGCGCAGTACTTTCTAGGTGACGTCTACGAGGATGCGGGGAATCTTCGTGAAGCGATGACCGCCTACAACAATGTCCATCGCCGTGATAACCCTGTAGCCTACGCTTCGGCGCAGAACAGCGCAGGTATTCTCTATAAGAACATGGGGCGGCTTGATGATGCTGTTGCCGCGTTTAGCCGTGTTGTTCGTGAAGACAACCCGGAATCCTATGCGTGGGCGCAGAATAACCTTGGCACCGTCTTTCAGACGATGGGGCGGCTTGATGATGCCGCCGCCGCGTTCGGGAATGTGCAGCTTAGCGACAGCCCCGAAGCGTACACTAACGCACAGTTCAACCTTGGCAACACCTATAAGCTTATGGGCAAGACAGATGATGCCCTTCAAAGCTGGGGAGGCGTGCTTCGCGAGGTAGACGCAGAAACCTACGCCCAGGCACAGTTCAACATTGGTTCTACGTGCAAGAATCAAGGGCGGATAGATGAGGCAATCGCCGCGTGGGGAAGGGTGCGCCGGGAGGATAACCCTTCAGTTTACGCTCGGGCACAGCTTAGCCTGGGCCTCACCTATGCCCCGCTAGGGCAGCTTGATGAGGCGATCGCCGTGTGGCGTAACGTGCGCCGGGAGGACAACCCAGAAGCGTACGCCGCAGCACAAAACAACCTGGGCAGCGCGTACGAAGACAAAGAACTATTTGAAGATTCTTTTGCCGCCCGGAGCAGGGTTCTGCGCAGCGACAGCCCTTACATATATGCTGTGGCACAGCTCAACATGGGCATCGCCCACTATAACAACGGGTCTCTTGATGAGGCCGTGACCGCGTGGAACAATGTCCTCAAAGAGGACGACCCGCAGTCCTACGCCGAAGCTCAACGTAACCTTGCTCTGGTGAATAAACACTAGCTGCCCACAGCGTTGTTCCTACGCGGCCAAGGGTAATACTGCTACCTTTTAATATGAAGTTTTAGGTGAGACCTAAGGCTTTGAACTTTTCTAACCACTGCGTCAAGGAGAAACAGGCGTGACCGAACCGAATAAGCCCCTAGAGCAGATGACCGCCCAAGAGCGGCTTGACCTCGGAATATCCTACCTCGGAGAGAGCAGATTTGATAAGGCTATCGGAGCCTTGTCAAGCATCCGCCGCGAAGAAGCCGACCCCGAAACCTACGCACAGGCACAGCTCAACCTCGGCGCCGCCTACTATGCCCAGAGCGAGCTGGATCAGTCCATCGAAGCCTTGTCAAGCATCCGCCGCGAAGAAGCCGACCCCGAAACCTACGCAGACGCACAGTTCAACCTCGGAGCAGCCTATGCCAAATCAGGCAAGCGGGAACAGTCCA
>NZ_KV793056.1:233808-317433 GCF_001808385.1 Rothia sp. HMSC08A08 | reverse complement strand
GGGGTGTCCGGGTCATGCGGAGGAGCCTGATGTGGGGAATCCGAATCCGCAGTTGCGTAAGGTGGATGTGTATACGGGTCAGCGGTGGCATCTTGATGATGTGGGGGTGGGGGATAGTGAGGGTCGGTTGCACCCGACCTGGCCCAACATGTAAAACCCAGAAGTTCACGAACAGAATAAATATCTTTCCGTGAGCTTCTGGGCGAACCCTTCAGGGCGTCCCAGAGGTAGATTCTCTATAACCATGTGACCATTGTCGCAATGGTATAAGAATAAAAGCAGGACGCCTTTACTTTAAAAATCTATTGAGAATTAGAAAAAGCTACAAACCGCGATATAGTGCGATTCTGCTGTGGCGGTAGGTGCACATTGTCTCTCATGTATATTCTTGCCAAGCGGCAATTTTTAAGAACCTCTTGATCGGCATACCATACCGAAAATTTCACCTATGTTTTTATTTAATATTATTTAACTGGTAATTTAACTCTATTGAACGCTTTACTCCGCTATTGCAAACTTCGTAAAGCTCCTAAATCTGAGGGGACTAATCTCAAATCCCAGCAGAGTATCACTGCTCCGTAGGCGGAATTAACCCTGTCGGAGTCTATCACTCACAACACAAACATAGCGGCTGAATTCAGCGCACCTTATTCAGCACATAGCGACAAGAAAATCGAGAACCGAGGACTATCTATGACCCGCATCAGAAAGATGCGTGCCGGAACCCTGGCCGCACTCACCGTACCCGCTATTGTGGGCGCTACCCTTACTGCACCCGCCCATGCAACCGTCGCATCCGGCACATACCGCAGCTACACCGCCCCGAACGGCCTTAACTCTCAGTACCACGTGTATGCAAACGGTATTGACTGGTCAAAACCCGTGGGCGTAGTCTTCTACATTGACGGCGACTATTGGCGTAACGACCAGTCTAAGATTCACAGCCCTGAGCAGGGCATGCTCCCCGCTATGGGCCGTATCGCAAATGCCCGCAACATGGTTTTTGTACCCGTCGTGTCTCCAGATAAAAATGCATCCGGTAACGGCATTACCTGGTGGGAAAACCTTGACGCCAACGGTGACTATTTCCGCTCCTTTGCGCAGCAATTTATTTCGAGTAACGGCATCGACCCCTCGCAGGTGTGGACGATGGGTTATTCCGGAGGCGCCGAGTTTATCACCTATGAACTGAATGCGGATCGTCAGGGCACTTGGCGTTCTGGCGGCGGTTCTATCCTCGTTGCGGGCGGCGGTTATGAGCGCATGCAGACCGAGGCACCGCAGAACATTAAGAACCAGCCTATGTACTGGTGGGTTGGTGCCGCCGATACTTCTGGTACAACGAACCCTCCAACATGGAGCGCCCGAGGTGCTGTTGAACAGGGCTACACTGCGTACCGCAACAGCGGCTTTACCAATACCCAGATGAAACTGATCCCAGGTTTTAGCCACCAAGATTATGACCTGCCGCTCATCATGGCGCAATCCCTCGATACAGGCGGTCACCGTTTTGGCGCAGGGTATAGCGACCTTCCGACCACGAATCCGTTCTACACAGAGATTAGTTGGAACTCGGATCGCCGCATTATGACCGGTTTTGCCGATCGTACTTTCCGTCCGTACAGCGCTGTAAATCGCGCCCAGGTGGCAACATATCTCTACCGTCTTGCGGGTAGCCCTGCCGTGGAGCTTCCCGCGACTTCTCCGTTCCCAGATGTTACGCCGAACCACCCGGCATATAAGGAAATCGTGTGGCTTAAACAGCAGAGAATTACGACCGGATGGTCTGACGGTACCTTCCGTCCACATGATGCTATCAGCCGTGAGGCACTGGCGGCGTTTTTCTACCGTTTCAACGGTTCTCCCGCATATGCACCGGGTGCACAGCAGTTTGCTGATGTAAACCCCTCTACCATGTTCTATAAGGAAATCTCATGGATGGCAGATCAGGGTATTACTACTGGTTGGCCTGACGGTACTTTCCGACCTGGTGAAGCTACCTCACGTGAGGCTATGGCGGCGTTCCTGTACCGTGCCTCTAAGCTTTAGAATCAGGTTTTCAGCGCAGAACATAAAATGCAGATGCTCCCCAACCTAAGGTTGGGGAGCATCTGCGTAATCTAACAGCCGATCAGGCTAAGACTATGCGTTCTTGTTCTTGAGAGCCGCAAGACGCGCATCAAGTTCAGACTGACGACCAAGCTCTTCAAGGTCATTGAACTGAGCGTCCAGGGAGGAAGCTGCAAGTTCCTGCTGACCCTGCACGCGAGCCTCTTCGCGGCGAACCTTCTCTTCAAAGCGTGAGACCTCGCTCGTGGGGTCCATAACATCGAATGCCTTGAGTGCATCATTCACCTGAGACTGAGCGGCAGCAGTCTTCTGGCGGGCGTTAAGCTCATCACGCTTGGACTTGAGCTCATCCAGCTTTGCACGCATTTTGGTAAGGCCGTCCTTGAGCTGCTCAACCACCTGGGTCTGCGATGCGATCTGCGGTTCTGCGGCCTTTGCCTCACGTTCAGCCTGCATCTGCTTGCCCAGAGCAATCTTTGCGAGATTATCGAACTTATCCGCGTTCGCGGTGTCGCCTGCAGCACGGAACTCATCGGCTTTATTGGAGGCAGCCAGAGCCTTAGAACCCCACTCATCGGCGTCGCGCAGGTCTTCGGCATGATCCTGCTCCAGAAGACGCAGGTTACCAATAGTCTGAGCCACAGCTGCTTCTGCTTCTACAATGTTATTTGTATAGTCACGAACCATCTGATCTAACATTTTCTGCGGGTCTTCTGCCGCATCAATGAGGGCGTTAATATTAGCCTTTGCTAGCTGTGCGATACGACCGAAAATGGACTGTTTTACCATGTTATTTCCTTTTCTTTCACGCGGCACCGGGAAGGAGCTTATTCGCACGTACAGCGCCGCAACTTTTCTTATTATCGTGGGTCAGCCTGAAAAATTACTGGGAAAATATCGCCTATAAGGTGACGAGTACAAGAACATGAGGTTAACGAGAACCCTAACACGTTTTTGACACACCTATGCTCTTGTAGGTTAGAAGCTGCCGCCGTCTCCACCTCCGAAGTCGCCGCCACCGCCTCCGAAATCCCAGCCTCCACCGGAGTCACCGCCGCCCCAGTGATGACCGGTGGATGCTGAAGCAGAGTGTGAGCCCATCGCGCTAAAAATAGCACCTAAGAGCATGCCTTGCGCCAGGGAATCGCCGCCGTAGCTTTGACCATAACGGTTATCATCCCAGTAATTGTTGACATCCTGATTTGCGGAGTTCTGCGCATCGCTCGCCAAAGAAATAGCTTCATATGCCCTGTTGAGCGAATTTACCGGGTCGGACTCCCGCAAACGGTGTGCATCGTTCAGGGCGGTTTGCGCCTCAGACAGATAGGTACGAGCTTGTGAACCGACACCGCGCCGACGGTTGTTAATGAAGTCCGATGCGCTGCGTACCTGAGCCTCTGCAGAACGTAAGGTACGAGACAGACTTTCTTTAGCCGCCTGCTCACGCTCACGGTCGGCGCGAAGCGATGACATGGAACGATTCAGCTCGCTTGTGAGCTGATGCAGCTGTTCCGTGAGGGCAATAGGATCATTCGGGCGTTCTTGTGCCTGTTGTGAAACCTGCCCAAGAATAGCCTCCATACCGGCTGCCGTCGCGGCGAGTTCGGCACGGTTCTGAGACTCCGCGAGGCTCTTAGCCTCAGCTACGTCACGTTGAATACTCAAAATATCGGTACTAAGACTGGATTGTGCAGATTCTAAGGCTGAGGCGTGATTGCTGACTGCTTCTGCCAGCGAGGTAATCTGAGTCGCAGACTCTTCGGCATTGCGCAGATGCACAACAGCTTCGGATCGGGAAGTATCCACTAAACGAGACGCCTCCTGAAGTTCCTGAGCCACCAGGCTTTGGTGTGAATCCAACAGAGCTGCAGATTTATTGATCGGTTCTAACGCACTCGGCAAGTACTGGTCTTTGAGTCGCGCGTATGTATGCTGCGCTGTTTCGACTATCTGCTGAAGTTCCGGTGTGCGCTCCTGGAGCCTAGCAATAGCCTGTGGAGCTTCGTGCTCAAGATTGCGCATTTCAGAGAGCTTCTGCGCCTGATCTCGGGAAATATCAGAAATCTCCTGAGAATTATCGATAATTTCGCTCAACCAAGCGCGCTGTTCCGCAACGGTGTCCGGAACATCATCATTGAGAAGTTTCTGGCGATGGAATGATGCCTGCATGAGCTCTTGGGCGCGCGTTAGTTCCTCTTCAAAAGGCTTGACGTGTTCATTACCGTATTGGGCGCGGGCAAATTCAAGTTCCTGCTTCGACTGCACCATAGAATTATCTGCCTGAACAAGTGCGGCACCGGCACGGGTGCGCAGTTCCTCCAACGAAACTTCAGGTACTTTAGATGTTGAGTATGCAGGCGTACTTCCCGGCTCGTTTTTGGAGCGACGGCGTTTCATAATGTAGTACCCAGCGCCCGCTACACCCGCTACGCCTAGGGCGCCGCCGCCTATAGCGACAGCTGGGCTAACGCCCCCTTTTTGAGCGTTAATACCGTTGACCGCCTCAAGAGCTGCACCTTTGTAATCCCCGCTTTGCAGTTTTGGCTTGATGTATTTTTGGTACACCTCCGACTGCTGATCAGAACTGAGCGCCTTATTACTCCCAGCGGCGAAGTAAGCACGGCGGCTTTCTGTCGCTATGACAAGAATGGCGTCCGCATTACCGTAGCTGTTCTTTTTCGCTGTCTCTTCAGTCCATGCCTTAGCCTCTTCGGGGCTCTCAAACTTATCAATAGTCAGCACATGCAGATCAATATTGTGGTTTTTAGAGAGTTCGCTGATTTTAGAGTTAAGTTCTGAGGTATCGCCCAAGACATTGGTCGTGTCTTGTACTCTACCTGTGATAGTCATGGGAGTTTGGGCTTGCGCGGTACTGATACCGGGCGTCAAGAACGAAGAGCCCGCCACCGGTAGCGCGACGGAAAGCATAGTGGTGCCAAAAGCTAAAGCACCTACGCTGAGGGCACGTCGGATGCGCCGAGAACCAAACGGACGGTCAGCATTCGTGATATTACTCAAAGGAAGACTCCCATTCTTTCGCATATGCCGCGCGGTGATTATCCACGGCGTGGGAGGAATAAACCCACACGTACTTCCATCTTACCGGTCACCAACCTGTCATGAGCGGTAGTCATCACAGAGCGTACATATCTGAAGAAATTCCGGACTAATTCTCAGGATACGATCGTCGACTGTTTACTCCAGGATTACCGCTTTTGTTCACGATGCGGTACTCATTGGATGAATAATATTGGCTAATTCAGATCGTAGCCGCGGTTCTTCATATATTCCGTATCCGTCACCATATGGTGCCCGGGACGATTCGGCATTTGATACTGCTGGGGAACTTGTACCTGCGAAGGATCGCGGAGCGGCAGGTCGTTCTGCCATTTTTGTAATTCTGCCGTTTTTCGACGGTTTTTACGTACCATGCGGATGATGAGGACAGGAATTCCAAGCAGAATAAACAGGACAAAAACCAACACGCCTGCGGCAACAAGAAAATTTTCGAACCAGCCGTCGGCTTCGGAAATATCGCTTAGTCCCTGGGGGATATTGCCGTCATTACTCGTGGAGTAGTCATGATCCCTGATAAAGATATCAGTGAACATGCGCCCGGCGGTACCGTAAAGACCATGATCAGCGATAACACGCTTGATACTGCTGTTTTGGGAGCCCGAATTGTCTTTAACGTACAGGGCATGTGCCCATGCATCGCTCATAAAACTCTGGTCATTGCTGATAATAGTACCTTGGTTCTTAGACGTATCGATAAGCAAAACTACTGTGCGTGGGCGAGCATGGTTGAGACTCAGGAATTCTTGCCCCCACTCCTTGAGCGGTTTGCCATTGGTCCCGGAGACCAACACCATATAGGCTTCTATCGAGTGACGGGTATTGCTGTTACTCAAACCTTCGGTGAGCTCGTCTTCAAGCCCATCCGATAGGGCATTAAGAGTTCCGTCCCGGTCAATAATAGGGGTTTGTGGATTTAGCGTGACCTCGAAAGGTGCTTGAGCGTGGGCCGCCGTCGGGTAAGCAATGAAACTAGCGCCGATACCTGCTAATGCGCATACGAAAGACAGCATGAGGGCAACCACAGTACGGGGCAGAGGTCTTTGAGGTAAATGGGGTCTAGATGTGGCACCATAAAAATTTTGGGAGACAGTGTTTCGGCGATGAATAGTCATACCAATAAACATACCCTGTTTTAGACCGGCTTAAGGGAATTTTTCTGAAGAAATATCACCTTGCGATATGACTCAGCTGCACCACGAGTTGTTAGAGACTCTACGAAGCTTAAGAAAAGGTGACGTTACCCCACTTAGTAGACGGCACTTCTTAGCTTGTATTACGAGCTTTCGTCGTTGGTGCGTGTAATACTAAGATCTTCGTGATTTTTATAAGCTGGTCGCCGAGCTAAGTTGCTGCTCAAACGCAGAAGAACAAGACTGAGCACGCGCCAAACGACGATGCACTATACCTGCACAGCCCGCTACCAGACCGGTACCTAAGCCAAGAATAACGGCCAGCACGGTACAAATAATGAGTGCTGTCAGCATGTCTGCTCCTTTCTTGATGCGATCTCGTTAAACCTTAGAGCCCGTCTTTAAGCGTAGGCTGTGAAATTGACTCTGGAAGGCTGTACCTCTTGAAATATGTTTGTGGAGTTACCCCGGAATTTGAGGGTTCTCAGCAAACTCCCAGGAAATTCCGGGTGCAACCTCAGAGAAAACGGAGGTATAAAACAAGAACTGCGTTTACAGTAGAAAAAGACGCGTGCCTGTTGGCGCTGTCGCCAATATGGTTATTTAGATATCACCTAAGATTTATTGAGAGCCCCTCAAGGAGAGACCACAATGACCCAATACCCTGGTGGCTGGAACCAAGATTCTGGCGCTAACGGTTATAATGATGCAACCCGTCCGATGCAGCAGTCTGCACCCGGATCCTATGCTCAACAGGACTACCAGAATACGGGTTATCAACAGCAGGGCTACCAGCAAAATTACCAAACTTCCGGGTATCAACAGAGTTCCCAGAACCCCCAGAATGGATATCAGAACCAGTACTCCGGGCAGGGGAAGAATCCTCAGCAAGAACCCAAGAAGAAATATGGAACCGGTGTCGTACTTACCGCTGCTCTGCTTGCAGCCCTTGTGGGTGGCGGCGTAGGTGCTGGTGTTGGAGGCGGTATTGCCGCATCTACAAGCAGCAATAGTTCATCCGTCACCGGCAGAAATGCTGGAGGCAGCGCAACAAATCCCACAGTCGTAACCGATACAGCTAAGAAGGTGCTTCCTTCGACCGTCACTGTAGGATCAAAGCTGACCGACGGCAACGGCGTTGGTACAGGTGAAGTTCTCGATAACCAGGGACATATTCTCACCAATAATCACGTAGTCTCTACAAACGGTACTCAGCAGTCCTCTAGAGTCGAGGTGCGTTTGCATGACGGAAGTATTCGTGTGGCAAAGATCGTGGGTACCGATGTAACCTCGGATCTTGCGGTCATTAAGATTGACCCCAGTGGGCTAGACCTTAAACCCATTACCTTTGGCGACTCCTCGAAAGTTGTTCCTGGCGAAACCGTGGTGGCGCTTGGTTCGCCACATAACCTGCAGGATACCGTGACTGCGGGCGTTATCTCTAACACCGACCGTGCCGCAGAAGCAGAAAAAGACGGTGTATACATTCCCATGATTCAGACCGATGCGCCAGTGAACCACGGTAACTCGGGTGGTCCTTTGGTGAACTCTAGCGGGGCGCTCGTAGGCATCAACTCTCAGATCGAGTCTGAAGGCGGCGGCAATGAGGGCATCGCGTACGCCATTCCCTCGAACTACGCTAAGCGTATTTCTGACGAAATTATTAGCAAAGGCAAAGCAACCCATGGGTACCTAGGCGCGAATATTGAAAGCGCCCCTGGGCAGACCAACGAGGGAGAATCTCGGTTCTTCCCGGATGGTGTGCGGGTCACCAATATCTCTAGCGGAAGCCCTGCAGAAAAGGCTGGTCTGCAGAAGGGAGATGTTATCGTCGAGGCGGATGGCCACCGCATCGAACAGAGTAAGACCCTCAACGGCGTGGTGCGTGCACAAGCAGCAGGTGCCACAGTGGATATGAAGATTAAACGGGGGTCAGAGACAAAGAACATCAAGGTGACGCTCGGCGACGCCGATAATCAGCATTAACAGAGCTATAAAACCGCCTGAGGCGGCGTTTCACATGAAGAAACGCCGCCTCTCCTTTGCCTGCTGTGTTCAGGAATATACCGCTCTCATATCCGGGTTTCCCTGACTGAAGATTTCACGGCAAGGTAGAATATAGCCAAACCTAACTAAACCCCACAAACGCGCCGCACACACATAAGGCGCAGGAGGATGAGCGTGAGCGAAAACGCATATCGCATCGCCGTACTGACCAAGTACGTGCCAGACACCCAATTTGAACAAAAACTTGACGATACCTTGCGGGTAGACCGCAGCGAATCAGTGATGAGTGAGCTTGACGAATACGCTGTAGAAGCCGCCATGCAGATCGTCGAAGCGGAAGATACCGATGCAGCGAATTCTGCAGTTATCGCCTTTACGTTAGGCGCAGCAGATGCCTCTAAGGGGCTGCGCCGTGCGCTGCAGCTGGGTGCACACGAAGGCGTACACATTCTCGACGATGCTTTCGCAGGGGCTGATGCTCTGGCAACCTCACGCATCATAGCCGCTGCACTCTCCACCTACGAGCAGGAACACGGCACCTTCGACCTGATTCTGACAGGTATGGCATCAACCGAAGGTGAGACTTCATTGGTGCCCGTTCAGGTGAGCGAACTTTTGGGGCGCACCGGAATCTCTCAAGTGGCGTCGCTGAGCATTGCTGGCCGAGCTGTTAGGGCACGCCGGGACCTGGATACTCGCTCGCAGCATTGTGAAACTGAATTGCCAGCTTTGATTTCGGTGACCGACCAGGTGAACACTCCGCGATACCCCAATTTTAAGGCGCTGATGGCAGCAAAAAAGAAGCCTATTACGACCGTGAACGCAGCGGATATTGCGGATGAGCTTGCTAAGTTCGGCGGCAACGCATCGGCCGTTACCGTGATCGAAGCGCAGGCGCGGGAAGAACGCACCGCAGGTGAAACCATCGTGGATGAAGGCGACGGCGGCATACAGCTGGTCGAATTCTTGGCATCCCGAAACCTCATTTAACCAGTACAGGAGATAACGATGACGACTGCATACCGTGTGCTGGTTATAGGCGGCACAACGAATTTTGCGACCAAACCTAGCAGTGTGGACCGAGAACTTTTAGCGTTGGCACGACTGCGCGCTGGTGTTGGACAGGGCGGAACTCAACTGGGAGTATTGACATTTGCCCAAGGCTCCGCCGATATCGCACAGTTTTACGCTGAACAGGGCGCGGCACGTGTCTTTGCCCCAGCGCAATCCATGACAGATGCTTTGCCTGCTGCCCGAGTGGAACTCGCCGTACAGGCTATTACTGAGTTTGGTCCTGATGTGGTTCTTGCCCCGCATGATATTGACTCGATTGAGCTTCTGGGGCGCGTGGCCGTGCGCCTCGGGAAGTCTGAGGCGGGAACTCGTCCCGTAGGCGTTGTGACGGGCGCTCATGACGTGGATGATGCGCTCAATATTCGTAAGAACGTTTTGGCGGGGGAGTACGACAGCACCGTGCGGGTTGAAGGTCTGCCGTTGGTAACCCTACGCCCCAACTCGGTAGATACGGCGGAGGCGCCCGCTGCGATGGGGGAGGGCGTACTCACCACCTATACTCTGCCCGAGTACGAGACGGTGCGCATCACCGAGGTGACCGAGAAGCCTACATCTGCTCGCCCCAACCTTGAAGAAGCAGCTATTGTTGTAGCTGCTGGCCGCGGTATCGGCGGCAAGTTAGCCCCCATTGAGGATCTGGCGGATGCGCTCGGTGCTGCGATTGGTTCGACCCGCGCCGTCACAGACGCAGGATGGCTGGATCACTCTACTCAGATTGGGCAAACCGGCAAGAGCGTTTCTCCCGAACTATACGTTTCCGTGGGTATTTCGGGGGCTCTTCAACAGAAGGTCGGCATGGATACTTCAAAGACTATTGTCGCCATCAACAAGGACGCGGACGCGCCCATATTCGAGATTGCCGACTTTGGCGTCATTGGGGATCTTTTCACTGTCATCCCGCAGGCTGTTGAAGAAATTAAGAGGCGCCGCAACGCCTAGTTTCTAACAGGTCAGCGTCCTGAAAACCTAGACTAGGTTTTCAGGACGCTTTCACAAGATTAGACTATGTACCCAAGATTTTACGTACCCGCTCACGCAGATCGGGTATATTCTCGGCCTCAAACCAGGGATTACGCTTGCGCCAGCCAATATTGAGCGGAGAAGGGTGCACCAGAGGCACAAAACCCGGCAGATAATCCTCTGCGTGTGCCACCGTTTCCGTAAGGCTGCTGCGAAGCCGCGGAGCAGAAACTCCATCAAGATAGTACTTTTGCGCATAGGCACCTACCAGAATGGTTAATTGTGCATGCGGCATCATGGCGCGCAGCTGCGGATGCCAACGCGGCGCAAAATCCTTACGCGGTGGTAAATCACCGTGCTTACCTTTTCCCGGATAATAAAAATCCATCGGCATCAGGGCAAACAGCTCTGGGTTATAAAACTCATCATCGCTTACGCCCAACCATGTACGAAGTAACCGACCACTCACATCATTCCATGGAATACGAGTCTCTTGTGCAATACGCCCGGGTGCCTGACCCACCAGAATAATGCGTGATCGAGCGTTCGCCGAATATACGGGCTCCCACCCGCGTGACGTGTACTCGGCGTTCATCGGGTCGGCGGCTATATCCTCAAAAAGTAGGGGAACCTGGCGGTTGGCACACATACAACTAAATCTTTCCTCCCGTGAATCCGTGTTGGCGCCATGCCTCAAAAATTGCGATGGACGCGGAGTTCGCCAGGTTAAGGGAACGGCGCCCAGGAATCATGGGGATTTTTACACGTTCTGTAATATGCTCATCCTGCTGTACATCGGCTGGTAAGCCCACGGACTCCGGACCAAACATAAGCACATCGCCATTACGATATTCAAGATCCGCATACGAGGTTTCTGCCGTGGTGGTAAAGGCGAAAACACGCGCAGGCATGAGGACCTCCCAAGCATCCTGCAGGGTCTTATGAACCGTCACGACCGCAAGATCGTGATAATCCAGCCCGGCACGGCGCAGATGCGCATCTTCAAAATTGAATCCTAGAGGCTCGATGAGGTGAAGTTCAGCCCCGGTTACTGCGGCTAGACGAATGGCGTTACCCGTATTCCCCGGAATTTCGGGGGTATAGAAAAGAATCTTGAACACGTACCCCAGTGTACCGCGACTATTTCTACCGGTCGTGACTCTTCGCAGGTTTAGCCTGCGGCGCATTTATGACGAATTCCTCCCGAAAGTTCGAGGAACAACGATAGAATAAGGGCAATACGCCAGAGGAGGAAATAGTGAACCGGGTCTACCTAGATCACGCAGCGACTACCGATGTCCTGCCAGCTGCTATAGACGCAATGGTACAGCAGATGCGTGCGGGCGGTAACCCCTCCTCGCTGCACGCTACCGGACGCGATGCCCGTGCCACCGTTGAATATGCCCGCGAACGTATCGCCCGAGCTGTAGGATGCGATGCCGCCGAGGTTATTTTTACTTCTGGAGGAACAGAGGCAGACAACCTTGCGGTTAAGGGGATGTACTGGAAACGCAGGGAAGCAGACCCGGTGCGACGGCGTATCCTAGTATCAAGTATTGAGCATCATGCGGTGGAAGAAACCTGTGAATGGCTGCAGAAGACCGAGAGCGCGGTTATCGACTGGATTCCAGTGGATTCGCAGGGGCTGGTAGACCCCGAAAGCGTGCGGGAACTGATAGCCCAAAACCCTGCGGATGTTGCGTTAGTTACCGTTATGTGGGCAAATAATGAAGTTGGCACTGTACAGCCCATTCAAGATATTGCCGCCATAGCCTCTGAATACGGTATTCCCATGCATACGGATGCGGTGCAGGCTTTCGGCGCGGTGCCCGTTAACTTCCGTAACAGCGGGGTTGATACGATGGCGATTTCCGGGCATAAAATTGGCGGTCCCATGGGCATCGGCGCGCTTATCGCCACACGAGCAGCGCAGCTCACCCCGGTTTTGCACGGGGGTGGGCAAGAGCGTTCTGTGCGTTCCGGCACTATAGATGCCCCCGCGATCGCGGGATTTGCCGAGGCCGCCGCGCATGCGATTGAGCATCTTGAAGAAGAATCCATCCGTATTGCAGCACTTCGCAATGAGCTAATAGCGGCGGTACAGGCGGTTATTCCACAAGCTCACCTGAGCGGCATCGACCCAACAACCGAGGCCTTTCCTGGTGAAAAAAGGCTGCCTGCGAATGCTCACTTTACTTTTGAAGGCGCAGAAGGAGACACCATCCTCTTTCTGCTCGACATGCAGGGGATTCAAACCTCAACCGGTTCGGCCTGTAACGCGGGAGTAACAAGACCATCCCATGTGCTTCTTGCCATGGGTCTGGACGAAGACACCGCCCGCAGTGCGCAACGATTTACTCTTGGGCATTCCAGCACCGGCGAAGACATTGCTCGGTTGCTCGCGGCCCTGCCCGAAGCCTATGCACAGGCGGCAAAAGCGGGTCTTTCCTCACATCTGCCTGACGCTCAACGCTGGTACGGCGGATAATTGCGGCGAACCTGCGCACATGCAATAAGAAGCGTACAATAGAACCTCATATTTATTCTCACCACGAAACTGTACCCAACGTTTATAAGGAAACTCTGTGAAGATTTTGGCTGCTATGAGTGGCGGCGTCGATTCAGCTGTTGCTGCCGCCCGTGCCGTTGAGGCGGGGCATGAGGTGGTTGGTGTGCATTTGGCGCTTTCTCGTATGCCCGGAACGCTCCGCACCGGTTCTCGTGGGTGCTGCACCCTTGAAGATTCTATGGATGCGCGCCGCGTATGCGCCCAGTTGGGCATCCCCTTCTTCGTGTGGGACTTCTCGGAGCGTTTCAAGGAAGATGTGGTCGATGACTTTATCGCCGAATACGAAGCGGGACGAACCCCCAACCCCTGCATGCGCTGTAACGAGAAAATCAAATTTGCTGCGCTTTTGGAACGTGCCGTCTCCCTAGGGTTTGATGCGGTAGTCACCGGTCATTACGCCCGCGTTATCACCAATGACGACGGTAACCGAGAACTGCATCGAGCCGCCGACTGGGCAAAAGATCAGTCCTATGTGTTGGGCGTCCTTACCCACGAACAGCTCAAACACGCCTGGTTTCCTCTAGCAACCACGCCTTCGAAGGCGGAGGTTCGCGCGGAGGCCGAACGGCGTGGTTTTTCGGTTGCCAAGAAACCGGACTCTTACGATATTTGCTTTATTCCCGAGGGTAATACCCGTGCCTGGCTAGGCGAGCACATTCAAATGCGCCCCGGCACGATTAAAGATACCTCCGGCAATGTGGTGGGGGAACACCCTGGTGCTCAAGGATTTACGGTTGGGCAGCGTAAGGGACTAGCCTTAGGAACTCCGGCGCCTGATGGGAAGCCCCGCTTTGTTCTAGAAATCCGACCAAAAACGAATGAAGTTATTGTCGGTTCTCGTGAGTTGCTTTCTATCGATGAAATCCGCGGAATTCGGGCCACCTGGGCTGGAATTCCCGTTCCGGAAGCAGAACATTTTCTTGCTCAGGAACCAAAACTCGGCGCGCGTAGCGAGACCTTTGATGTTACCGCCCAAGTGCGTGCACATGCAGACCCGGTGCGCGGTACCGCGCATCTTGAATGGGCAGAAGATACCGATGCCGAAACCTCCGGAAAACTTCGTGTAGAGACCGTGGTGCGTCTACACGATGGGCTCTTTGGCGTAGCACCCGGGCAAACTATGGTGCTTTACCAGGGCACACGAGTTTTAGGACAGTCCACTATAGCCCGTGCTTACTCACTCGCTCGTGAAGACCTTGATGATCTTCGTGAAAACGCAGCCGTGTAATGCTCGTACCCCTAAGGACCTATAATGACCCAGCAAGAATTTGATCCGCGTGCCACCTCCATGGGAGACGAAGTTTCCGCCGAGGTTTACGAAGAACTCTTCGCGATGCGGCGCTCTATTGATAATTTCGATGCCGCGTTGGTTCATATTCTTGCGGAGCGTTTTCGAGCCACCCAGCGCGTTGGGGTTCTTAAAGCACAGCATAACCTGCCTGCGGGTGATCCGGGAAGAGAAGAAGCCCAGATAGCTCGTCTGAGGGCTATGGCGAAAGAGTCTAGTCTCGATCCCGAATTTGCGGAGAAATTTTTGAACTTCATTATTTCCGAGGTTATTCGACACCACGAAAAAATAGCGCACGAGCATAAGGACGAGCTGGCTCAAAACGATGATTCTCTCGACCGTCAGACGGATTAGATGCTAGCGTAGATTTGATGACCTCGTTCTCTACCAGATTTGCGGACGAAAACACCCGAAAACAGTATGTGCCCGAGCGCCTGCTGCTACCGGGTGATTATCGTGCACCCGAACGTGAGTTCGCTACCGAGCTTGCTGAGCGCGATACTGTTGCGGTACGAGCCAGCGGACTAGGCGAATTCCCCGGCACGCAGATAATAGATGCCCTGCATCGTGTGCGCGGTGAGTTGGGGCATCCGCATCTTCCATTCTTACCGGAGCTTCCAGAGCGTGGCTGGCAGAGCACTACTCTTGCTCGCACCATTGCCACACTCTCTGGAATGGAACTTGAAGGCGCGTCCTATGGATGGCGATTAGTTCACGCTAGAGGCGGCGGTACCCGCGAAAGTGCGCGTGCGCGATCCCGTTATGTCTCAGATATTAACGCACTCGCCGATGTCGTAGGCGGTGAGTCTTCTGGAGCTTCAGTGCCTGAGGACGCTGCTCCCAGTTTCAAAATTCAGCTGTGCGGACCATATACCCTTGCTGCGCGGGTCTATGTGCCTAATGGCGAGCGTGCCATCAGTGATGCGGGGGCGGCACGCGATATACGGGATGCCTTTCTAGAAGGGCTAGGGGAGAGCATCTCTCTTATCCGCCAAGCCCTCAACCAACCCGAAGCCCGTCTTACGGTACAACTGGACGAGCCGGAACTTGGGCGCATTATTTCGGGTACTATCCCTACGGTGAGTGGTTTTCGCACTATCCCAGCGGTACCGGTTAGCGAAATCTACGAAAGTTACCGTATCTGCGCCAATACTTTTGCCGAACTTACCATAACGCCTATGCTGAACCTCACCAAGGTTCCTTTGACGTATCCTGATGATCGCACGTCGAACCTCAGCTCTGTGGCAGATGCTTGCGCTATAGCCCGTACGTTTTCAACGGCAGATAATCCTGCAGAACTGCTTTTTGACCCGGACGAGGCAAGCCAGAATCTGATTCAGGCACAGCCTCTTAGCGACCCGCATCGCTGGGAAATAGCGGCAGCCGTACTAGAATCCGGAGCAAGGCTTTGGCTGCCCATCGTAGAATCGGATGCTATACCGCAGCAAGCACAGAGATTGTGGAGACTGTGGAATGATGTTGGACTACAGAAAACCGAGATACGTTCGGTTGGGCTAACACATCGTGCAAATACTACACATATAAACCCGCATGAGGCCACACTTCAGATGGTGAGAACCACAGAGTATGCGCGAATAGTCGCAGAAATGGTGGCTGAGGGCTTAGGATAATTACTATAATCACCGAATAATATAGAGGAGAGACGCCATGACCACCACCACCTCGACCGTCCTGGTCGTTGATGATGATGACGCTCTTGCAGAAATGATCGGCATTGTCCTGGCACAGGAAGGATATAACGCAGTTTTTTGCGAAAACGGTTCTCGCGCCTTTGAGACGTTTATGCGGCATTCACCAGATTTGGTATTGCTGGACCTCATGCTTCCGGGGAAGAGCGGTATCGAAGTCTGCGAGCAGATCCGTTCGTCATCTAATGTGCCTATCATCATGCTGACTGCTAAAAGCGATACTGAAGATGTGGTAAAAGGGCTGGAAGCTGGCGCTGACGATTACATTGCAAAGCCCTTCAAACATCTTGAGCTTATGGCCCGTATCCGTGCTCGTTTGCGCCCGCGTGAGAGCCGCCAGTTGGTGGTGCGGGTGGGAGATACCATCATGGATATGGATGGCCGAACCCTCAAGTATAAAGGTGTTGAAGTGCCTATGACGCCTTTGGAATTTGACCTTCTTGCAGCTTTGGTTCGCCGTCCGGGTCAGGCCATGAGCCGTCAAGAGCTGTTAGAAACTGTCTGGGGCTACAGCGATGTGAGCGATTCTCTGGTAAACGTTCACGTGCAGCGTCTTCGCGCGAAGTTCACGGATATTGGTGCCGAACAGGTTATCCAAACGGTGCGCGGCGTCGGATATAAAGTACCCCTAGAGAACGTTGGAGGTGCCGCCTAACGTGATATTTCAGTCCGCTATGCGCATCTTCATATCTGGAAAGTAACTTTGCCTATGCCCACACCTGACGCAACCTCTGGAGCCTCCGATAGCCGGGACTTAGATCTTAAATCTAAGCCCCGGAAAGAGCGAACCCTCAACCCATTCCGTGCAATTCATCGGTTGTGGGTTCATTCTCTGCAATTTCGGTCCGTGACCAGCGCGGGCATCATGATGCTTATTGCTTTTATCGCGGTAGGAACCTCGCTGTCTAACCAGATTGCAACATCGCTTTTTGAGAATAAAAAGAACCAGGCGCTAGAAGAATCTATTAAGGGATTCGACAATGTTCAGAGCGTTTTTGATGGTTCTTCGGAAGCACGTACCGATAGTGAAATCCGCCGTAACGTCACCCGTGCACTTACCCTTTTGGACGCGAGCGGCGATACCCAGAGGCGTTGGGTTTTGGTGCCTTTAGACCAACAGTCCAAGAAAGGGTTTATCCCTGAACAAAGCGGTGACAATGCGTTAGATGCCGCGACGATACCTGAGGATTTTAAATCAACTGTGCGAGATTCTCCAGGTGGAGTATTTTGGGAGAAGAAAGACCTATCAGAACCGGAAAAATCTAATGGTGAACCCTATCCCGCTCTGATCATTGGTACAAGTGTTTCTATACCTCAGAACCCTGATTACGGGTTGTTCGTGGTTTATGATCTTAGCGAATCATCCTCCACCATTACATATATCAACGTTGTGCTTGGTACAGGGTTTACAGTGCTGTTGATTCTGGTGCTTTCAATTGTGTGGTTTGTAACCCGTTTAGCGGTGCGACCGATTACCCTGACTGCGATCACGGCAGAGAAACTTGCTGCCGGTGACCTGAATCGACGCGTTAGTGTTCGCGGTAAACATCAGGCTGCGCGATTAGGAATTTCCTTTAATAAAATGGCGGATAGTCTGCAGGATCAGATTACACAGCTGGAGAGACTATCGACGCTGCAGCAGCGATTCGTCTCGGATGTGTCGCATGAGCTGCGTACACCGTTGTCGACGGTACGGCTGAGCAGCGAACTCCTTTATGACTCGCGTGACACCCTCAATCCTGTGCAGTCGCGCAGTGTGGAGCTTATGCATAACCAGGTGGATCGCTTCCAAGCCTTGCTTTCTGACCTTCTGGAAATTTCGCGCTTTGATGCAGGCAGCGCCGTTTTGAACATCGACGCTGAAGACTTTATGAGTGTTCTTAACGATGTTTTGGTCGAAGTTATCCCGCATCTGGAACGTACCGGAACCAGGCTTATTGTGCATTCTGAGCAGGCGCATATTGATATTGATATCGATAGGGTTCGCATTGAACGTGTTTTGCGTAATCTCCTCTTTAACGCTATTGAGCACGGTGAATCCAAGCCCGTCGATATTTACATCGCTACCAATGCAACAAACTTGGGTGTGGCGGTACGCGATCATGGCATCGGCTTGAGTGAGGAGGAAGCGGCACAGGTCTTCAACCGTTTCTGGCGTGCAGATACCTCACGCAAACGCACTCTAGGGGGTACCGGATTGGGCTTGTCTATTACCGCCGAGGATGTACGTTTGCATGGCGGGCGTATTGAGGCTTGGGGTATGAAAGGAAAAGGTGCTTGCTTCACGATGAACCTGCCACTTGTTCAGGGGGGAGAGCTCGGTCCTTCCCCGGTCTTGATTACCGGAGAACCTGAGCCAGAGGCATATGCTCACAGCGCTCTTGCGGGCGATACTCTCTCGACATCATTGCGTAAAACCCGTCATGCAAATCAAGATGATGCATCTGAAGGACAGGTATAATGCGCAGAATATTTCAAAACTCTTCGCACAAACAAATGCTGTCAGAGACCCTGCCCACTCTTTCACGCCGCACGATGCTTCTGGGCGGAGTCGGAAGTATTGCTTTATTGATGCAGGCTTGTTCCGGTCTACCTGCTTCAGAGGGAATTCATCGGCACTCTGATAATCTCAACAGCAGAGAAGAGAGGAGGGCTGCAGCGCGGGCTATCAGTCCACAGGCTGGTGGCACTCCGGAAAGTATTATTGAAGGATTTTTACGCGCCGGGGTCGATAGTTCCGATAATTATGGAATAGCACGAGAGTATCTAACGACCGAGTTCGCACAACGATGGAATCCACTGGAATGGACTCGTGTATATTTTGAAACTGCACGTATTACGCGCGGTGAAAACGATATTTATAAGGTGTCTGTTACGCAAAGCGGTCTTGTAGATGACCGAGGCTTGACCAGTACCTCTTTCTCAACTGATACTCCTAACTCAGAACCGGAAACATTTGAAATGGTGCAGGAAAACGGTGAATGGCGTATCAAGAATTGTCCCTCAGGGCTGTGGCTTGACACCAGTGAATTTTATCGATCTTTCAAAGCTTACCGTCTGTATTATTATGATCCCAGTTATACCTACGCGGTGCCAGATTTACGCTGGTTCGCACATCGCGATGAGATTTTTAAAACGTTGGCCCAGACCCTAATAGCGGGACCAGCAAAGTATCTCAAAGAATCTGTGTTCTCGGCGACCCAGGAGTCCATGAAAATTAACGAGGTCAACTTTAACGCTGAAAAGCATACGATAAAGATTGATTTCGGAGGCGAATCTATAGGTGAACTTCAGTTAGCTCGTTTACGCCAACAGATTGTGCATCTTGTCAGCAATTTTAGGGATGTTGAGACTGTAGTTTTCTGTTATAACGGTCACGAAATTTCATCATCAGATAAGCCAGAAGGATTCCATGAAATATCTTTGGTAACGCAGCCTAATACCAAAGTTGTGGCGCTTAATGAGGACCGTTTAGTAACACAGCGTGATTTTGACGCTGGAGATTCGCAGCGCACGCTAGTGGAAAAAATCAAGGATCCTTCGGCACCAACTATCGGATATGACGGCACTACCTACGCTTATTTAAGTGAGGGGCGTAAAAAGCTTTATACAGTGCGCGATACAAATTCCTCAAAAGTTTGGGAAACACGCGACCTATCTCGCCCCAGCATTGACCATTATGGATGGGTATGGGCTACCGATCATAGCGGAACGGTGCGCGCCTTTAACCCTGCATCCGATAGCGTTGAGGAAAGAGAAAAAGGTCTTAATATCTCTGTGCCCTGGCGAAATGGCCTTGTTTTTAACTCTCTTAAAATTTCGCGGGATGGTACACGTGGTGCATTCATCGCCTCCCGAGATGATACGTCGATGCTGATTATCTCGGGGATTATACGTGATGAGAGCGGTAAACCGCGTAGTTTTACCGAATTAGTGCGGGTTAACGCCTCTGTATCTCCCCATTGTGTAGATTGGGCGGGGGAACAGACCCTTGCCGTCGTCAATACAACCACAGGGGAAGCAGAACTAACCTCTCTCAATAGCGAGGAGACAAAGCTGGACCGGTTGGAGGGACTGCGCTCTATGTCTGCGGCAGGGGACAGCGGTCATATTATTGGGCACGTTGATACGGGAGAGTGCTATCTTCTGGAAGAGCGCGGCTGGAAACCCATAAGTGGTCCGCTGAGTGAGATTACGTACGCAGGGTAAAAGAGCAATGGATAAAACACCTCGAATGAGAGGTAAAAAGGCTCTTTACGCGGCGTGGGAGCTGTTCTTTCCGGCAACATGTGTCGGATGCGGTGTAGGCGGTACGGCACTTTTAGATGCTGCCGGTACTCGCCGGGCTTTGTGCTCTCGGTGCGAGACTTCACTGAGAAAACAAACCTTTGCCGTGCATACTCCTGTGCTGCAGCACCCCGTACCGGGAGCGGTTGCAGCAGGTATCTATGAGAAAACACTCGCGCATGTGATCCTTTCCATGAAGAATGCGGGCCGCACTGATGCGGTTCCCGAACTAGCGCGCGCATTGGGCAGGGCCGTGGCAACGATTATTGACCGTGCGCAGGTTCCCGCAGGAACGCGCATCTTATTGATACCCGTCCCTTCATCACAACGTAGCGTGCAGCGTCGTGGTTACGTACCGGCTGAGTTGCTTGTGCGACAGGTAGAATACGAACTCAATCGTTCTGTAGCTCTGCACAGACGTAAAGTGCGGGTGAAGACACATCATATCTTGAGTTTAGAAAAAGAAAACATATACCAGCGTTTCATAAGACCGAATACAGCAGGACAGAAAACGCTCGGAGCTAGCGCGCGAGCCCAGCGTATGGAGGGAGCGATGCGGGTGTCCCCCAGAGCAGATGTAGCTGGGGCACTGTGCATTGTGTGCGATGATGTGATGACTACCGGTGCCACCGTGTTTGAAGCATCACGAGTCTTGCGCCAGGGTGGCGCGAGAGTTCTGGGAACAGCCTGTGTAGCCGCCGTGTCGATGCAGAAAAATTTGGACGAGGAAGCCCTATGATACACCCGGATTAAGGCTATTCTGCGCTTTGATACACAGTGTTCGTACTACGAAAATAATTGTCATTTCCGGTGACATGCACCATAAGAATGTAATAAAATAATGACAAGGAACCTCAAGGACGGGTTTCCGGTATCGAACTCAACCGAGTACGGTGCATAACCCCCACACTTTGGAGGGAAATATCGTGGAAGTCAACATCTACGGACGTAATATCAAGATTTCGGATCGTCTTCGTGAATATGTCGAGGAGAAGGTCGAAAAGTTCGAGCAGCTTGGCGACAACGTGAGCGATATCGACGTCAAAGTTACTAAAGATGGTCATCTTGGTGGCGAGTCAATTCGTGTTGAGATTACCGTTGTTGGACGTGGACCGGTGCTTCGTGCAGAAGCCCAAGGGCATGATAAATTTGCGGTCTTTGATGAGACTTATGGAAAGCTCTTGGAGCGCCTGCGTCGAGCACGTGATCGTCGTAAGTTACGTAAACATGGTGGTAAGCATCCTGTTTCTGTCGCAGATGCTACAGGATCGCTTCCTACGGTTACCGAGACGATTACGGAAATTTTGTTACCCGATGTTCCTGTTGAAGAAGCAGCCTTCGACAATAGCGAAGTTACCCTCGTCGATGAAGCAGCTTCACCAATTGAGATTCGTCACAAGAGTTTTGTAGGTGAAAAGCTGACTCCGGCAGAAGCCGTGGATCGTATGGAGCTCGTTGGTCATGACTTCTACCTTTATATTGACAAAGAAACAGGAGCACCGGCAGCCGCATATCGCCGTAAAGGATGGAGCTACGGTATTATCACTCTCACCGAAGAGTAGACGACATTCCTCATTATTAATACTCATTTAGATTTAGAACCCGAAACGCTTTCTTTCGAGCGAGTATTTCGGGTTCTGCTATATTCCTGTGAGGAAAATAATTATTATTTCTACCCGCGCAGAGCGTAAAAATGTGGACTGTGACTGTCAGATGGATACCTCTGCCCTACAATAGTTAGGAAAGCCTCAAGCCATGGGCGCATTTTGTGTCGCCCTCATGAGGGGACGAAGACAACAAGGAGTAGAAGCTCAGTGGCATCTTTCTTAGAGAAAATCCTCCGCACTGGCGATAAAAAAATTCTTCGACAGTTAGAAGCGTATAGCGCGGCGGTCGATTCGCTTGAGGATAGTTTCGCGTCTATGACCGATGCCGAGCTCCGCGGCGAGACCGATAAGTTTCGTGCCCGAATTGAGGATGGCGAGTCCCTGGATATTATGCTCCCTGAAGCCTTCGCTGTCGTCCGGGAAGCATCTAAGCGTACCCTTGGAAAACGTCACTACAAGGTTCAGGTTATGGGCGGAGCTGCCCTGCATTTGGGAAATATCGCTGAGATGAAAACCGGCGAGGGTAAAACCCTTGTCGCAACTCTGCCCGCATACCTAAATGCACTCAGTGGCAAAGGCGTGCACGTGGTGACGGTGAATGATTACCTTGCCGAATATCAGGCGAATCTGATGGGTCGTGTCTACCGGTTCCTTGGTATGGAATCTGGCGTGATTCTCTCGTCGATGGACCCGGACCAACGCCGTAAACAGTATGAAGCCGATATTACCTACGGTACGAATAACGAGTTTGGCTTCGATTACCTGCGTGACAATATGGCATGGACCGTTGACGAGCAGGTACAGCGCGGGCATAACTTTGCCATTATTGATGAGGTCGATTCGATCTTGATTGACGAGGCGCGTACCCCCCTTATTATCTCGGGACCAGCTGCAGGTGAAGCGAACCGTTGGTACGGTGAATTCGCGCGCATCGCAAAAAACGTTCTTAAAGAAGATGAAGATTACGAGGTAGACGAGAAAAAACGCACCGTCGGTATTCTCGAATCTGGCATCGATAAAGTTGAAGACCATTTGGGCATTAAGAACCTGTACGAATCCAGGAATACTCCGCTTATAGGTTTCTTGAATAACTCCATCAAAGCGAAAGAGCTGTTTACCAATAATAAAGACTATGTGGTGATCGACGGTGAAGTCTTGATTGTGGATGAGCACACTGGTCGTATTCTTCCTGGACGCCGCTATAACGATGGTATCCATCAGGCTATTGAGGCTAAAGAAGGCGTCGAAATTAAGCCTGAAAACCAGACGATGGCAACCGTAACCTTGCAGAACTATTTCCGCATGTACGATAAGCTTTCCGGCATGACCGGTACTGCGGAGACTGAGGCTTCTGAATTTATGAGCACCTACGAGCTGGGTGTTGTTGCTATTCCTACGAATAAGGATGTGCAGCGTATTGACAACCCGGATAAGGTGTACCGTAATGAGGTAGCCAAGTTCAAAGCCGTTGTTAAGGATATTAAAAAACGCCATGAAAAGGGACAGCCTATTCTGGTGGGTACGACGAGCGTTGAGAAGTCGGAGTACCTCTCGCGTCAACTTGCAAAAGAAGGCGTGCGCCATGAGGTATTGAACGCCAAGAACAATGAGCGTGAGGCTCACATCGTGGCTCAGGCAGGGCGCAAGGGTGCCGTAACGGTGGCTACCAACATGGCAGGTCGTGGTACCGATATTATGCTTGGTGGTAACCCAGAATTCGAGGCTGTCGCCAAGATGGCTGAATTGGGTCTTGACCCGAACCGCGATTCTGAAGCATATGAGAAACGCTGGCCCGACATTCTGGAACAGTGCGAGGAAGAAGCAGCGGCCGAGCACGATGAGGTAACGGAACTTGGTGGTCTTTATGTGCTAGGCACCGAACGCCATGAGTCGCGCCGCATCGATAACCAGCTGCGTGGTCGTTCTGGTCGTCAGGGTGACCCCGGCGAGTCCCGGTTCTACCTTTCACTCACCGACGAGCTTATGCGTCTGTTTAATACCGGCGCTGCAACCCGCCTCATGGCGATGGCTCCGGAAGATTCTTCTCTAGATTCGAAGTTGGTGACACGCGCTATCGCGACTGCGCAGTCAAACGTTGAGTCACGTAACGCAGAACAGCGTAAGAACGTGCTGAAATACGATGATGTTCTTAACCGCCAGCGTGAAGCCATCTATAAGGACCGTTCTCTGATTCTGCACGGCGACGATCTCAAGGAACAGATCTCTGGTTTCGTGGACGAGGTCTTGACGACCGCCATTGACGAACGTGTCAGCGAAGGGCACGCAGAAGATTGGGATCTTGACGACCTGTGGGAGGCTCTTGAGAGTATATATCCCGTCAGTATTACCGCCGACGACCTGGCGGAAGATGCCGGGGATCGAACCCAGATTACTCGCGACCAGATAGTCAAAGAGATTCTTGCAGATGCGCATCTTGTCTACGATGAACGCGAAGAATCTGTAGGCGAAGATTCTATGCGTGAGATTGAGCGTCGTGTAATGCTCTCGACTATTGGAGAACGCTGGCCTGAACATCTGTACGAGATGGACTACCTGAAAGAAGGTATCGGACTACGTGCGATGGCACAGCGCGACCCCCTAGTGGAATACCAGCGTGAGGGCTACAGTATGTACCAGGCTATGCTTGACGCTATTCGCGAAGAGACCGTTAGTTACCTCTTCAATTTGGATTTGTCGAAGCAGCGAACCAAGGCCTCGGCGGTGCAGCTTCAGTCTCCGAGCCGCCCAAAGTTCTTGCAGTACTCTGCACCCAATGAAGAAGGTGGCACCGATGTTCGCGTAGAGAACGCTGACTAGCAGCTTCATCACTATTTTCATCATGCATGTGGGCACTCCCAAAATCTTGGGGTGCCCACATCTGGTTATGCGGTTTAGATAAAGTGCAGTGCAGTAATATACCACCCGCCGTAGCGAGCCTGCACCCGCATTGCCATAGCCCTGGTTACAACACCGTCCGTGAGAATAATACATGCCTCATATGTCTCGTCATTAAGTCTTTGAGCACGGCTCCGCGCTACGTGCGGGGTCTTGGTAAAAGCGAGATAACTAGCATGTTGCTCTTGCGAGGAACGGCGCTGTTCCAATGCCGTGAAGCACTCTGGTGACAGCCAGTGTTTGAACTGTTGCGCGGATCGCTTTTTCATAAGAACCTCGAGAACCGCAAGACCTATGCCTGCACAAAGCGACTCAATGCGTAGGGTTCCAGAATCGGAACGCTTAAGAGGTCGCCCGTGAGATGCACTTTTCCGGGAACGAATGCGTGCCCTAACAGCAGTGTTCTGTGGCAACATATGGTGAGCTTCTCTATTCTGTTGATCTTGAGCGTACATATTGATCGGGGAGAGGACTACTCCATATTGTGATTGGACAAGATTTCCTGGCGCGGTCGATGGTGGTACATCGGGAATATCACCCTGTTGCGCTCTGGCTCTGGCGGCTGCTTCTTTGAGAAAATGGCTCTCGATCTTCTTGGAGAGATCGTGAAGAGAAATATTGATAGCGGTCATGATTTAGCTCCTTTGCATAGTGGTTGGACATATCGGTCGAGAAGAAAAATAGCGTACTTATCGGTCAGGCAATGTGAGAGTTTGACCTGGATACAGAATATTGGGGTTATCCCCCATAACGTCCAGGTTGGCGGAGTGGATTCTCAGGGAGTATTCCAGAACCTCCGGAGGAGAGGCATCGTCGCTCAGCTCGTGAGAGGCAATGGACCAGAGAGAATCACCCACAACAACTTGGTGGCTGGAACGCGTAGCGTGGTTTCGAGATGCTGGTGATACTTCTCTGGAAGGTGCGCCTTCTCGTTGGCCGCCGAAGAACGGGCTCAAACTCTGATGTTCTGCTTGAGGCTGGATTGTCGGGGGAACCGCCGGTTCGGCAGATATGTTTGGCGGAGGCGTACCATAGGGCTGCGCGTAGGGTGAAAGACTTGGAAGTTGCTGCTGGCGCTTTTTAACGGGTGCTACCGTGGTCTTAGAGACTTCACTAGGTGGGGTGGAGGCATGGGTAGCCTGCGGAGATGAGGCAGGAGCCTGGTAGAATGGAGAGTTCTGAGACGATACCCCTTGAGGGGTTCCTGCAGCTGACTCCCGCGGTGAAGCATCCGCTGCCGTGCTGGGCGTAGAATTTTCTACAAATGCTTCTGGTGAAGACGGAGTCGGGAGGGCAGCAGGGGAAGCTGAAAGCTGAGACGGCGCAGATATTGCAGGGTTGCTGATATCCGGATGCGCATCTGTGGCCTGTGCAGGTGCAAATGCCGCGCTAAGACCTAATGCTGCACCGCCTAGAGTAAGAATAGTGTTGCGTATATATCGGGGGAGCAGAAAAGTTCCACGATCCTCACGGTGGTGCAGGCGTATGGAACCGGCTCTGACTTTCAGAAGGTATCCAACACCGAGGATAACGCCAAGAGCCCACCAGAGCATGACGGCAGCAGAGAGGACTTCAACGCTCATCATCATAGCGTTTTCCAAACCGGTCAAAGATTCAGATATAACGCGAACACTATGCGCTAGGACCCCTGAGAGAACGGATAGCGTGGGAATGCCGATGCTGAGCACTCCATCGAGGATGCTCATCTGAGCTTGTGACTTCATCGTATTCCCCCTTGGCATTGGTAGTCGTTGATGTTCTTATATGTTATATTTACCGCGCCTACAAGGTCGGTGTAAATCTGAAGGGAAGAATCTTAATCATTTAGTAATAATTCTCGAAGAAATGCTGATTTTTTGGGGCTTGTGGAGGTGCAATATGCCTCAAGACTTTAGAATACAGTAGGCTCATAGCATGAGAATGCAACGATTATTCCGAGATTTAGACATACAGTTTGAAGCGGAACAGTTTCGGACTCTTGAGAACCAGGCACAACGACGTGCCCGCATGGAGTATCTGGCGGTGACCATGCGTGAGCGATGCGCGGCTCAACATGGGAGCAGGGTAAAAGTCTGTGGTACGGATGGGATGGTTCGTGAAGGGTATCTTGAAGCGATTGGTCAGGGGTGGATTCAGCTCAGCACAGGACGAGAGAATATCCTTATTCCAGAATCGAGTATCCTGTGGTGGGAATGCGAGAATCAGGCGGCAGAGGTCAAAATTGATGTGCAGGCTCGTGCCTATAGGTTCAGCATGTCTGATGCTTGCTATGCCTTGATGATGGCGCAAGAGCCAGCGCGGGTATCTTGTGCTTCGCCAGTAAACACGATGTTTGAAGGTGTTATCGCACGAGTTGGGGCAGACTTTATCGAAATGGCGTTATCTCCATGCGAACCTTATTTTGCATACTCTAATGCGCTGACATATAAAGAACAGGGTGTGAGGATAATCCCCACATCCCGTATATGCGCTATTGTGACGGTCAATTAGTTGGCTTTGATTTTCGTCATTTTGCCGGAGGCAATGGCTTCTAGGGTCTGTTCGTGGCGTTCGTTAATGTACTCTTCGAAGCGCGTGCGTTCAATACGCCATTGGTTACGACCGCCAATTTGAATTGCTGGTAGTTCGCCGCTACGAACGAGTGCTCGTACCTGGCTTAACGACACCTGCAACTCCTCGGCGACATCGCTGAGTGTCAAAAAACGTGGTGCAGACATGGTAAAAATCCTTCCGCTACAGAGTCTTTGGGTCCCTATGCGCTCTTGGGGAGCAGATAATGTGTAGTTTCAGTATAGTCTACTAAATAGGCTTATGCCAGCTTATTTATGCACATAAGCCTGAAAAAATTATCTAGCTGCACATCCCATATTCATAGGTTTGTAGTTTAGATATTATGTACACAAAGAGACGATATTGCGCTCAAAGTTGTAATAATTGCTTTCAAGGTGTGCAGTGTGGTGCTATATAATTTAGGCGCCTGTTCCCTGATGAAGGCGCATAAAACATCTACAAACCGCTAAGGTAGCGATACTTCCGAATGAAAGGTCTATGCAGTGAAGCATAATAAAATCTCCAGGACGAATATGCATCAACCTGAAGAAAGTAGTATGCGTATGCATAAGCCGGGTTTTAAAGACCCGAAGCTTATTGTTGGTCTTATCTTAATTCTGATTTCAATAGCGGGAGTTATTGGAATTATTAGAATTAATAATCAGACCTATACATATTACACTGCGAAGAATGATATTTCTATTGGACAAAAGATTACTCCAGATATGCTGATTGAAAAACAGGTCAATCTGGGCGATAGTAAAGATCGCTATCTTTCACGTGAGCAACTTGAATCAGGAAAATATATCGCTGTGCGACAAATTCCTGCGGGGGAGCTTATTAGCTCGGCATCTGCACACGAGAATATCCAGGAGCGCAGACGGCTTGTTACGGTAACCCTTGATCGTGGAATAGCTTCTACGTTTAAGGCTGGCGAGCGTGTAGATATATGGGTAATTTCCTCTGATAAAGAAAAACAGAGAGCACCTGAGTCTGAAGGAAATAACGAGAATAATGAGTCTGAGCAAAAACCTCTTGTTCAGAATGCAGAAATATCAACTATCGCTGTTGACGAAGGGGTATTGGGAGCGAATGGGCACGCCAATATACAGCTTTGGATAGACCCTGAAAAGCTACCGGACGTTCTGCATGCCACGTCATCAGATGCAAAAATTACCCTTGTTCCTATTGAATATAAATCTGAGGGGAACTAAGTGATCCACAATATCCCTCTTGTGCTTTTGGGAGATGACGGCACCATTCTGAGTGCTATTGAATCTCAGCGAGGACGCGTTAGCGTTGCTCGAAGCGCCCATACTTTTGCGGATGCTTTAGGGTATGCTAACGCCGGAATAGCATGTGCTATTCTCAGCGTGGGTCTGCCCCAGGAAGCTACCGTATCTATTCTGCACGAACTGGACGAAGCAGATGTAAAATTTATTGCTTTGGTTCCTGAAGATACTCCGCTTCCGGATCTTGTTATGCCTCTTGCAACAGATACGGAGCCACATCAACTGCCATCGGCCGTAGAAAAACTACTTGATGAGGCACCTGCTGAACCTGAACAGGAACTCGGCATAACTCCTCAAAAAGCAGAGAACGAGTATGGGTACGACTCAGGATATTCCGGACACTACGGATATGATACACAGAATCTCTACAACGGGTCAGGAGAACACCTGCACCCCGATACTTCTGGATACGGCTATGCCCTGGTAAATCCTGATAGGAACCAGACCGAGCAAAACAGTATAGATTTTTCTCTGCCTCGTCTTCCGCAGGCTCAGCTTGAAATGCCGCAGCTTCAGGAAGCTTACAAAGCCTCCGTCCACCTTGAAAATATGCAGCAGCTGACGCTGAATGATTTTAGAGATCAGTCTAGGCAACATCATCCACAGTTTTCTGGGCCTCACATAGATGCTGTAGAAGCTGAAAACCGAGGAACTATTGTTGCCGTGTGGGGTACAGGGGGAGCTCCGGGGCGTAGCACTTTAGCACTCAACCTGGCAAACTGCGCTGCCGCAGAAGGAATGCGTGTATGTTTAGTCGATGCGGATACTTATGACCCTTCTTTAAGCCCTCTGCTGGGTCTTTTAGACGATTATTCTGGTATCGCACAGCTGTGTCATTTTGCCGAACGTGGGCAGCTTGACACCCAGATCAGCGATGAAGCAATTAGTACTCTGCGGGTGGGCAAATATTATCTTGATTTTTTGAGCGGTATCACCCGCCCCGACCGCTGGCCTGAGCTACGGACACGTGCACTCTGCGATAGTTTAAAGTGGCTTGCGCATCGCTACGACGTCATTATTCTTGACACAGCGGCATGTCTTGAATCTGATGCCGAGCTAGGCTTTGCGCAGACTGGTCCTCGCCGTAATGGTGCTACTATAACGGCTCTTGAAATGGCGGATCACATCGTTTTATTGGGAAATGCCGATATTATCGGTATTCCTCGAATGATCCGCGCGTACGACCAGATGCGTGAAGGCGCCTGCACCCTTCGTGATACTGCCAAGGTTCATATCTGGCTCAACAAAGTGCGTGCTGAGGCAACCGGACGAGATGCGGAACGAGAACTGGCGAATACCTGGCAACGTTTTGGACCGCGAAGCCCTATTTCGGGGTTTTTGCCGTATGACCGGAAAACTGTGGATCGGGCATGGTTTCGTGGGCAGACTCTTCTGGAATACGCCCCCAGAAGCCCGCTGGTTGTTGGGATTCGTAAACTATACGTATCGTTGGGTCTTAGGAAACTGAGGTGATCCTTTTCTCGGGATACGAACCGAAAAGTAACAATAGGGTCTATAGCGCATGAATACGGCGTAAAAACTATAAACTCTCCACGTCATATATCCAGAAAACATGGTTGAACCGTAGAATAGGTTAGACGTATTCAACTTCTTGGGAGAGCCCAATGTCTTTTACAGAGAGTAATCTCAACCCTGGTGGTTTCGGCCCTGGTGATACCGAGTGGATTCACCTCATCATCGGGGAGTGGCAGATTATTGCCGATATTGCTCAGAGCGACCTTGTTGTATGGTTCCCCACTGACTATGTGGTGGCTGATGGGAGCGGACCGGATAGCGTTTCTGGACCGTCGGCGTCCAGCGGGTTTTCAGCAATAGCGCATGTACGCCCGTCTAACGTGCACACTCTGTTTCATCACGATATTGTGGATCACACGATGGACGATAATATCTGCGATGAAGCACGTAAATCTTGGCATACCCAGAAGATTGTTCACCATGTTATGGAAGCCGGGCCCAGTATGCGCCCTGGAGTGAAAGTGACCTTTGTGCCGATAGTGCGTAATAGCCGTACTATTGCGCTTCTGAGTATGCATACGATTCCCACTGTAGTGCGGGCATCGTCTCAAGCTGAAGAAATCTATAACTGGGTTACTGAGAATATGCTGGAGATGATTCACCTTGGTATTTGGCCTGATCCTCTGGCACAGGAGAATAATACTCGTGGTAATCCGCGTGCCATTGATGGAATTATCGTCATTAATCCACAAGGTCAAGTTGTTTTGGCCTCACCCAATGCAAACTCAATGTATGCGCGCTTGGGGCTAGGTGACCATCTTGAGAACCTCAACCTGGCGGATGTTACCCGAGATATGCTTCCTTCTGGGGAGGAAGCTGATGAGACTTTGCAGCTCGTTTTAGCGGGCCGTGCGGATATACGTACTGAACTTACGATTGGCCGCACCCGAGTAACGATGCGTTCTATTCCGCTCGTGCATAGCACTACTTTTCGGATGGAACGTCGTGGTGCACTTATTTTGTGCCGTGATGTCACGGAACTGCGTCGCCGCGAGCTGGAGCTTATGACAAAAGATGCAACAATCCGAGAGATTCACCATCGTGTCAAGAATAATCTTCAAACGGTTTCGGCGCTTTTACGGTTGCAATCGCGACGTATGACAACACCTGAAGCGAAGCAGGGACTGGAACAAGCTATGCGACGCGTGGCTACAATTGCAACGGTGCATGAAGCCCTGTCACAGGGGTTAACGCAGAGTGTAGATTTTGACGAGCTTATCGAGCGGCAATTCCATATTGCTGCCGAACTCGCTTCTCCCGGGCAGACTGTAGATACAGAGCTCTTGGGGCACTTTGGGCTACTTCCCAGTCAATTTGCCACTCCGCTCGCCCTTGTTATCAACGAAGTTGTTGCAAATGCTGTAGAGCATGGGCTGAACGGTGAAACTGGGCGTGTGACTCTTGAAGGGCGCCGAAACATCAATGAGCAGGGGGATAATACCCTGACCGTTATTATTACGGATAACGGCAGAGGTATGGGGGATGACCCCATCGAAGAATCTGGTGCGGATGCATACCGGCCTACAGCGGAGCATGAAGGATTAGGAATGCAGATTGTACGCACTCTAGTTGCCAGTGAGCTTAACGGGTCAATCCGTTGGGAAGCGAATGAGCCTTCGGGCACGCGCGTTATTATCAATGCCGTCTTGAGTTAGTACGACGTCGCATTTTGGTATGAAGAAAATAGCAGAAGCCCGGTGTCACTCCTGCCGGAAGTAGGAATGACACCGAGCTTCTACTATGAGAATGCGCGCTTATAGTTAGGAAGCACGGCGGGCACGAGCAGCGCGACGTTTCATCGCACGACGCTCATCCTCGCTGGTCCCTCCCCAAACGCCAGAATCTTGACCGGTTTCGATAGCCCATTTGAGGCATACGTCAATAACCTCGCACGAGCGGCAAACAGCTTTTGCCTCTTCAATCTGCAAGAGAGCAGGCCCGGTGTTTCCAACAGGGAAAAATAGTTCTGGATCCTTATCCAAGCAAGCAGCACGGCTACGCCAATCCACAGCTGGACCTCCTTCTATCTTATGGTTTGCTCGTGCTTCGCTACTGCACGGTAGCTGACAACAAGCGATAACTTAACTTGTTCTGTGTGCGTGTAGGCAAATCTTTACGTCAATGAGTGGTGCAAAAATTTGACTTATCAACTTTCGCATGGATATTCCTCTCTGACAAGGGGTTTTCCGAAAAAAATCTTAAAATTTTGGAGGTTTGCATCACTTAGGGTCTCCTTGTATCTAAGTTTCAATACTTAAGAAACTCCTATAACTATGTTCAAAAATTATGAAAGAAGAGCAAATTACACGAAATTTCACGAATGCACGACATAAAACGTCAGACCATGCGTGCTTAACGACTGCCAGTTAGAATTAAAAGCCTATAAGCCTCGCATCTGAGCCCACCGCAAGGAGAGTACGATGGGGAAGACCACCAACACGATGAAAGCACGCATCACCGTACCGATTACTGTAAAAATAACCTCCGGTATATTAGGATTTTTTGCCATCGTGCTTGTGTACCGCGGAATTATCGCACCTTTCATCATGAATGACTCTGAGAGGAACGCAGATCGTATCGTCAACAGTCTCATTCAAGTTGCTTTGGGGGTAGGCATCATGTTCTGCGCTGTTCGTTTCTATCAGGGACATGCTCGTGTCTGGGTGATGCTCATCAGCCTGTGTGCTGCTTTTGTAGGTGCTTCTAACCTCTCCATATACTTTAGTCTTACCCCAGAAGTACAGGCTGCTGCCGTAACATTTTTAGTGATTAACTGTGTGGAAATTCTCTTAGCTGGAACGGCATTCGCGCTCCTCTTCACCCGTGCAACCCGAGAATATACACTCAAAGTTACTGAGGAAGAGGAACGAGAATTATCCCGTTATGCGGGTCGATAAATTTACTCTTGATAAGCCTGAACGGCATTATGTGCAGACTGATATACCTCATCGGGAACCTGAAAAGCCTGTACACGGCCCGCATCCACAAGTGCTCCGCGCCCAGCCGGTAACATCCCCTCGGTATACATATCGCGTGGGATCTCATGCAAAGAACAAATGTCCCCATCAGAGATAGAGGCAGGAGCCAGAAGAACCGCTCGCGAGCATCCAGAAAGTGCCGTCAAAATGGGGGATGAATGCCACCGGGCCCATGGCGTATATGCTACCCAAACAGCCCTGAAACGCGGTCCGAGCTCAAGAAGCACCTGCTGAGTGGCTGCCGGTATATAGGCAAGATCATCAATGAGAATCAGAGTTTTCTCGGGATCTTGTACCGACTCGCACATCTGGCGAATTTTCTGGGCGTCGGGTGGGGTGTTCCCATCGATGTAGAGAGCTCCCAGATGCGGGTTAAGCATTCGAAGCGCAGAAAGAAAATGCGTTTTACCTGAGGCACGGGAACCCACAACGGGTATAAAAACGCCTTCCTTGGCCTGAAGAAAACTAGGATCGCCCGTACGGGAGTAGCCACACAATATATGTGTTCCCTGGGCGTTGTAGCCCCTATGCCACATGACGATTGTCTCTAGCTGTGGCATGGGAAAAGTCCGCGGAAACTGACGGAGCGAGAGCGACTTATCGCATGAGAAACCGGAGTTACCCGATTGTAGCTCGACGATATTTTCACATGAGGTCACGACGGGGCATAATGTTGATGCTTCCAGAGGAACGTCGCCCACAAGGGCGGTATTGAAACCGCCTTCGACCGCAAAATGTGTGGCGTTCGGTAGCGGATAGCTCTTGGAAGACTTACGCAGTAAATCCGATTCTACAAACCTGCGGCTGAGAATGGTTGAATACGCGACCGAATTGAACCTGCCTCGTAGAGGAAGAGCCGAGGTAAAAACAACCTGGTAGCCCTCACGGTGGCTTTGAGCTAATACATCGTAGAGATATGATTCCGTCTGGGGGTCTCTCATGAGCATTTCAAGCCATCCGTCAACTCCGTCGCAGATAAGCAGAGGCTGCTGAGTCTTCTGTTCTGCAGAATGATGACTCGAACGTATTTTTTCGAGGCAGAATCGAAGATGCTGAGGCTCATGGGGGCCAACGAGTACGGCAAGACTATCTGCGTACGAGTGCAGGCGTCGATGATACCCGGCATCTGAGGTGAAAACATAGACAGGGTTCTGCCGCGCAATAGCCTGGGCTATGAGCGCGTTTATGATTGCGGTGCGTTCGGGAACAGTTCCTAGCACGGCGAGGGCACCTGGATGTGCCTCCAAAATCAGCCGGATAGGCTGCCGCTTACCGTACTGCGGGATTTCGATGGCGCCCAAAAGATAACCGTGTCCACGTGCGCCGTCTGAGCCGAGGATTTGATGAAGACCGGTATCAAGGGTACGGGTTAGAGGAAAATTCTCCGGTAACGCTTGCGGTATAGGAGTATACCGTGCGCGGGCATAAGCAACACTGCTTGGATTCTGCTCGGACTGGTCAACAAACGCAGGGCTCTTGTGCGAAGACAGGTATAAGTCACGAATACTGTGCACGGCACGGGTTAGGAGCGTATCCTCACCTTCGGTTGAAACTTGTTGTACGGAGGGTATCTCGTTTAGGGGAACCCATCCCGGAGTCTCCCACCGATATATCTGTTGGAAGTCCGCATGTTGCTGCGGAAGAGCGTCCACAAGTGGGGCACGGAAAGCTAGAATACGACCATCTGGAAGACTGACATATCCAGCCCCAGGAGAGGACGCGGAAATATGCGCGGCCTTTTCATGCCCTAAGAGATTGTATGAATCCTGTGCAGATGCCACACGCAAACAGATGTTTGTAGCAATATTGGCCCGAATATCCTGTGAAATACTTCCCTGAGGTCGTTGAGTTGCCAAGAGCAGGTGAATACCTAAGGAACGACCAATAGTAGCGATGCGCATTAGCTCGGTCATAGCATCCGGCATAGACTCAACGAGCATACGGAACTCATCGACCACAATCACAACTTCCGGGTACTGTGGTGTTTTGCCCGTTGAAGCGCACAACCGCAGGTAGTCATGATAAGAATTTACCCCTAAGTTGCGTAAATCAAGCTCACGTCGGTTCACATCGGCACGTAAAAACTCAAGCGCGCGGCGAACGGCGGCAACATCGAAATCGCTCAGCAAACTGAGTGTATGGGGAAGCTCAGCCAGAGGACCAAGCCCGGCGGAACCCTTGAAATCTACCAGAATAAGCCCCAGCCGTTCTGGGGAATATCGCAGAGCCGCACTGAGGATGAGCGAACGCAAGAGTTGAGATTTTCCTGCGCCGGTGGTGCCTCCCAGAAGCCAATGTGGGCCGTGTGTTGTGAACCCAATATCGCAAAATCCTTCAGTGGTGGACCCTAAGAAACAACGAATATCCTCTGCGTAGCGGTTGCGTTCCCACCGCTGAAGGCACTGCTCGTAGAGGAGATTCGTAGACTGCTGGGTAAGCTCAGAGAAAGCAAGCGTGCGTGCATGAACCGAACCGGTGCCGTGTCCTGACCCTGCGGGAGATGACGCCTGGACCGCAGATAAAGCCCCCAAAGTACGAATGTATGTGTCAGTACTGAGTCCATCTGCTGTAGCACATATATCGTGCAGGTCTAAGGGGTGGTTCTGAACGATCCCTTCGTGAGGCATAAGTCCTGCGTGCTGAGAAGAACCGGTGATTTTGTGGGCTGTATCATCAGTGATGCTGCCGCGAAGCAGATATTGCACAGATTCTAGGTAATCGCCGTGGGTATGTACCTGCAGGTGGGGTATATGGGTGAATACCGAAGCAGAGCGAGGTGAATCAACGGTTCCACGGGCGACAGGCATGTGAACAATGCATAACCTTGCTCCCTGCGCGGCTCGTTTAATCAACGCAGCCGGTATGGAACGCACTAGTGATGCAGAAATGATGAAAAGCCGGTCGTCTCCAGCCTCCTGTGAAGTCGATAAGGCTGTTCCTGGGCGTTCTGCAGCATCACATATCTTTTCGAGAATATGGTGAGCCTGAGACGCACCCTCGTGAAGAAACACACGGGGGCAGACACCTAAGGAACGTAAAGCACCGTAAAGCGGTGTTTCGGCATGCTCAGCATCGGTTATGACCGTGATGGTATCGCGTGCATGGGCTACAAGCTGTACTAAATAAGCATGAAGATGTTCGGCACGCAGCGATACGTCGTGAGGTAAGCCTGGTACTGGGACCGGAATATAATGTGGAGCCTGTGGATGCGGAGAAATCTTCTCAAATCGTACGTTTCGCCCCGAAATATAGGGGAGACGAGGACCGTATCCTAGGACTACAGCAGGTGACCGTGCAGCGTCAGGGGCCGCTGCGTGCAACAGTGTTCCTGCTGTCGGCAGTGCCTGTGCTCGTTCTAACTCTTGCTTTGCGCTGCTCTTCACCAACGCAGCGGCACTGCGGTTTTCCGCTCTGCCCCCGAAAAAATGCATCAGCATAAAAAGTGAAGAAGCCACAGACATGAGCAAGAAAATCCACATACCTGTAAAAAGGGCGAAGGCCACGCCCGCCACAAGCGGTAACAGGATAGTCATCAGCATCATGCCCAGTTTTCGGGGAGCGGGCGGATTAACAATAACCGGAGTAAAAGGCGAAGAATCGTGTGAGGGCATGGGAAGCTCCGGGGCTTTTCCAGGAGGACAGATGACACACAGTGAAGTACCTACTATAAAAGGTTTGTTCCACTGTAGAATTTGAGGCTTTGGGTGCGCACGGGAGCCGGTTCTTTTCGCAGTCCCCTCTGGCTCTAGAATCCTGAGAGTCACCCCTGAACCCGAAGCATCAAATTCGGCGTGGCGTGGCTTGATATACGGATCATTGAATGAAATACCGCTACGCGCTTCGGAGCGACCTAGAACGGTTAACCCACGAGGGAGTGAGAAGGAGCGGCCCGCATCCGGTCCCCGAAGTACGCAAAGAGTACTAACTGATGCTGGTCTCTCAACGGAAGGTTGCTCGGGTTTGAGCCAGGCTCCATGTACCATAGGTGCGGCTGCAGCCACGCAATCTTCTAAACGAGCGGAATCACCGCTAGGAGAAAAGACACTATATGCATTTTTAGCGGGCGAAATTATGTGTTGTACCTGTGCCCCCGAGGTCTGTTCGGAACATTCAAGAGATAAGAGGCTTGGATAGAAATCGTGATCAGTCAAGCGCTCCTGGGCGCTTGCATCTGCGATATCAGGGGTGTGGAAAAGCCGAAGTTTCATATTTCTATATCAGTCGGTATGCCATGTGCTTTCAACCGCTTTGTCGTGGTTCTGTGGATAACGTGTGAGATTCAGATGTGATGAGCAGGTTATCCACAGATATTTTGGAAATTTACCGGTAATAACGGCGAAAAACCGGAAATATTACGTGATGTGCAGGCTCGCGTGATTGTCTCGGAGAGAGGTTGCATAGACGTGCAGTTTGAACCAAAAGTTGAGACACTCCGTATACCTCAGCCCGGTTCTTCGATAGGATTGGTACACTCGAATTTCGGAATTATCACTTATACCGTGTGCGTTGTAGGGTAAACCTCAGTCTGCTGTACCGGGAAAATATGCAACTGACGGTGTTATCGGGTAACTTTAGATAATGACTAAAATCGTTGTGTCAGTGGCAGCGTATGCCGTAAACACAACAAAATTGGCTCCCTTGCACAGGGCGTCTACGGCAGGTGAATTCGCTGATATAACGCGAGTTCCCATGATATACAGGAGTAAATAATGACTGCGGATCTCGTGGTTGTCGGATCCGGCCTTTTCGGTCTGACCATTGCAGAACAGGCAGCGACCGAATTGGGCCTGAAGGTCGTTCTGCTGGATCGTCGTTCTCATATCGGCGGTAATGCATACAGCGAGAATGAAGAGCAGACTGGTATTGAGGTGCACCGCTATGGTGCTCACCTTTTCCATACCTCCAACGAGCGTGTCTGGGAATATGTAAACCGATTTACTGGGTTCACCAATTACGTGCACCGTGTATACACTCGTCACAATGGTATTGTGTACCCCATGCCTATCAACCTGGGCACCATTAACCAGTTCTTTAACGCTGCTTACTCTCCCGCGGAAGCAAAGGCGCTCATCGCAGAACAAGCTGGCGAACTGGCAGGTACCGACCCGCAAAACCTCAACGACAAAGGTATTTCACTCATTGGGCGCCCACTGTACGAAGCCTTTATTAAACACTACACCGCCAAACAATGGCAGACCCCGCCGGAGGAACTGCCTGCATCCATTATTTCGCGTCTGCCTGTGCGGTACACCTACGACAACCGTTACTTCAACGATAAGTATGAAGGTCTACCGGTCGACGGGTATGCAGCGTGGCTGGAACGCATGGCGGCGCATCCGAATATTGAAGTTCGTCTGAATACGGACTTCTTCTCGGATGATCATGAGTATTCTCGTGAGAAGGTTCTGGGGCAGATTCCTGTGGTTTACACCGGTCCCGTCGATCGTTACTTCGATTATGCAGAGGGCGACCTCTCATGGCGCACCATTGATCTGGAAGAAGAAGTTCTGCCGATTGAAGATTTCCAGGGCTGTTCCGTGATGAACTATCCTGATGCGGATGTTCCTTTTACCCGTATTCACGAGTTCCGTCACTTCCACCCCGAGCGTGATTACACCAAGGATGCAACCGTTATTATGCGCGAATACTCACGCTTTGCAAATAAGGGCGATGAGCCTTATTACCCGGTAAATACCTCTGTAGACCGTGAAAAACTTTTGAAGTACCGCGATCTGGCAAAGGGCGAGCAGAACGTTCTTTTTGGGGGTCGTCTGGGTACTTACAAGTACCTCGATATGCATATGGCGATCGGCGCGGCGCTGTCGATGTTTGATAACAAGATTCGTCCGCATTTTGCACAGGGTGCCAAGATTGAATCTGGTGGAGTTGACGCATAATTATGGCTGAAACTCAAACTCTGAAAACCCTGCAGCGCGTTATTTTCCCTAGCGCGGTTGAAACCGACGTGGTACCCCTGTATGTGGATGCTGGCGTAGCCGCTGGCGTTCAGCTGCCAACCCGTATTGATGGTGACGCTACCACGAGTATTACAGAGGCGGCGCAGGTACAGGAACAAAGCGCCGCTAATATAGCTGCTAACCGAACCGCAGCTGAAGGCCTTATCGGTCGTCGCTCCATCAACGTTAATCCCGGGCAAAGTCTCTCATTTGGCACCTATTTCAATGCGTTCCCAGCATCGTATTGGCGCCGTTGGACCGATCTTAAAGAGGTCGTACTGAGCGTCCAAACCCGTGGCGAAGGCATGGTGATCGTATACAAATCCAACGGGCGTGGTGTTATTCAGCGTGTGGATGCAAAGCTCCTTTCGGGGGACGAAACATCAATCTTTACCCTGCCCCTAGCGCCTTTCGGCGATGGCGGTTGGTATTGGTTTGATCTTTCTGGAACTGAAGATCTTGAACTGGTTGAGGCTAATTGGCTAGGTAATATTGAGCCCCGTGCCGACGTTCAGTCCGGTCAAGCAACGGTTCAGATTACAACCATGAACAAAGTCGACTATTGCATTGACAATATTCGCACGCTTGGCAACAGCCCCGAAATTTTTGATGCTGTCCACGAGTTCCTGATTGTTGATCAGGGCAGTTCGAAGGTGCAGGATCACGAAGAATTCGAGGAGGTCGTTAAGCCTCTTGCTGGTAAGTTCCGCATCATTAACCAGGGGAATCTAGGCGGTTCCGGTGGTTTCTCACGCGGTATGTTCGAGGCAGTCAAGAACGGCAGCGATTATGTGCTTCTGCTTGATGACGACGTGATCGTGGAGCCAGAAGCAGTTTTGCGCATGGTGACTTTCGCGAACTATTGCAAAGACCCCACAATCGTGGGTGCGCACATGTTCGATATGTTCGATCGCTCGGTACTTCATGCATTCGGCGAAGTCGTTGATCCGTGGCGTAACTTCTACGCGAAGCCTCACGAGGATATGGCGATGGGTCACGACTTAGGCCGCAGCAACCTGCGCAGCACGCACTGGCTGCATCGTCGTGTGGACGTGGATTATAACGGTTGGTGGATGTGCCTTATCCCAACTTCGGTAATCCGCAAGATCGGCCTGTCGTTACCGCTTTTCCTTAAATGGGATGACGCTGAGTATGGCTTGCGCGCGAAGGCTGCTGGTATCCCTACAGTGTCCTTCCCTGGAGCAGGTGTATGGCACGTTTCATGGACCGATAAGGATGACTCGGTGGGCTGGCAGGCTTACTATCATGAACGTAACCGCCTAATTACCGCGCTGTTGCATTCTCCCTTCGATAAGGGTGGCCGCGTGCTGGTTGACTCCATGTTCTTGGACGTCAAGCACACGTTGTCAATGCAGTATTACACTCAAGCAGGCCGCCTCATGGCGCTGGAAGATTTGCTGGCCGGACCGGAGCACCTGCATGAGTCGCTTTCGGCTCGTTTACCGGTAATTCGTCAGTTGGCGGGGGAGTACCCGGAATCCCAGATGAAGCCGAATGTGGACGACTTTCCCACAGTTAAATCGAAGAAGCCGCCTTTCCGCGGCCGCCGCAATTTCAAGTCACCGGGATATAAGAAACTTGTGCCGTGGACCGCAAGAACGGTTGCACGTCAGCTGTTCAAACCCGTAGATGATGAAGCGAAAGAACATCCGCAGATTCAACTTAACTACGGAGAAACTAACTGGTGGACGCTGTCTAAGTTTGATTCAGCACTGGCCACGAACGCGGAGGGAACCGGATTGTTCTGGTATCGCCGTGATCCCCAGCAGCTGCGGTCAAAGCTGATTCACGCTACCAGATTGCACGCGAAGATCATTAAAGATTGGGAGCAGTTGCGCAAGCGGTATCAAGATGCTGCAGCCGATGTCGCTTCCTATGATGCATGGGCAGAAACTTTTGCAAAGCATACGGAGTCTGAACTTAAGCGATGAGCACTTTGCACGATGAACCTTTGAAAGCCCCCGGCCGCGGGCGGGGAATCCTGGATGCCATTCGTAATCGGTACCTTTTGAGGCTACTGGTTGATAAGGAAATCCAGGTTCGCTACCGTGGCTCGGTTCTAGGGATCCTGTGGTCTTACATTAAGCCGGGCGTCCAGTTCGGCGTGTTCTATGTTGCCATGGGCTTATTCTTAGGCTTGGAACGAGGAATGCACAACTATGCGATCTACCTGTTTTCGGGCATGATCGTGATTAACTTCTTCTCAGAAGGATTCGGGAACGGTGCCCGCACGATGGTGGTTAACAGTGCCCTGATTCGGAAGATTTATCTTCCGAGGGAGCTCTTCTCACTTTCAACTGTGTGGGTGGCGGTAGTACATTTCATACCCCAAATCGTGGTGATGCTCATCGCTTGCTTCTTTGCGGGGTGGCGGCCTGGGCTGCGCAATATTGCCGCGATTTTTGCCGGGATGGCTATCGTGATGCTTCTGTCCTACGGCCTGGGACTCATCTTTGGTGTAGCAAACGTGTTCTTCCGCGACTCCGAGAATATCGTTGATATGCTTCTGATGGTAGCAACATGGTTCTCTCCGGTGTTGTACTCCTGGACCATGGTACGTGACACTCTATATCCGTGGGTTTTCAACGTGTTTATGTTGAACCCGCTGACCGTTGCGGTTGAACTTTTCCACTACGGTTTTTGGCGCCCTACGGCAGACCTCGAAAAGTCGGGACATTTTGCTGAGATTGTTCCGCATCTGTTTAGTTTCTGGACCCCAGTAGGTATTGGTATTTCCTTACTGACCGTTCTAATCGGCGATTTGCTCTTCCGTAAGTTTGAGGGCAACTTCGCTCAGGAGCTCTGATTCTTGTGAAGATTGAGAAAATAGATCTGCCTGAGATTGATCCGAATGCTCCGGTTGTTATTCAAGTCGATGAGCTCGTTAAAAGCTTTGTGCTGCGTCATACGCGTTCTATGAAAGAAGCCTTTGTATGGCTTATGAAGGGGCGTAAAGGTGACCTGTCTGAGAAGTTTAACGCTCTCAATGGTATTACTCTGAATGTAAAACAGGGTGAACGTGTGGCACTTTTGGGGCTCAATGGTTCCGGTAAATCAACCCTTTTGAAGCTGATTTCCGGTGTGATGCAGCCTGAAGGCGGGCAGGTTCTCAACCGCGGTAAAATCGCGGGCCTTATTGAGGTGGGTGCAGGCTTTCATCCCGACCTCACGGGGCGCGATAATGTATTCCTCAATGGCGCTATTCTGGGTATGACCAAAAAAGAGATTGAAGATGCCTTTGACGATATTGTGGCATTCTCTGAAATTGAGGAATTTATTGATACCGAGGTGAAGTTTTATTCATCCGGTATGTACCTGCGTCTTGCGTTTTCGGTAGCTGTGCATACTAACCCAGATATTTTCTTGGTGGATGAGATTCTGGCGGTTGGCGATGAACCTTTCCAGAAGAAATGTATTGCAAGGATTCAAGAGCTCATCCAAGCGGGCAAGACTCTGGTTGTCGTAAGTCATGACCTCGACCTAGTGTCGCAGATATGTGATCGCGGTGTAGTACTTGACCACGGTAATTTAAGTTTCGACGGGGACATCAAGGATGCGGTCAAGATGATTCGTGGCTAGTACACCTGGTTTCTAGTATGTTTAGACGGGGTGAGGGGGAGAACAACCGTAACGGTTGTTCTCCCCCTCACCCCGTCTAAACATTAATTAACAGCCCTATAAGTCTTAGCAGGAGAGTCAGAAATTATTCGAGGAACATTACGCATAAAATATATGTAGTTTTGGTGAATGTTTTCCAGTGGATATATTGTGACATCAACGCGAAATTTTTGATTTAAGAGAGCGTTGAGAATACCAACCACACTAAACTTCACCGGGAGAACATCAATGGAGACCCCGAGATCTGCTGTCGTGCCAGATTATTATTCTCTGCTCGATGCCGAGATCCGTGATGCGATTCGCGACGGAGACCTTGACCCTTACACGTCACAGGATGCCGTCGAAGGGCTCATTAGAAGTACTGTTTCCGCCTACGAAAGACGGATGGTACGCGCTTCCCTTCCTCCTCTTGAGAACGTCGAAGAGATTATCCATCGACTGCGTAACGATCTCTGCGGATATGGCCCGCTTCAGCCTTATCTTGATGATGAAGAGGTCGAAGAAATCTGGATCAATTCACCCGATGAAATCTTTGTGGCTCGTGCTGGCGAGAGTGAACTGACAGGGCTGCACCTTAGCGATGAGGCTATTCAACAGCTCTTGGAACGTATGCTTAAGCCTTCGGGACGACGTGTCGATTTATCATCTCCCTTCGTCGATGCTTCGTTACCGGATGGATCTCGTCTGCACGCCGTGATTCCCGATATTACGAGAGCCCACACCTCCCTCAACATTCGTAAATTTGTGGTGCGCGCCAAACGTCTTCCCGACCTCGTAAAGCTTGGTTCCCTGAGCGCGGGAGCCGCATCGTTTTTACACGCTGCTGTCGAAAGCGGAGTCAATATTTTAGTGTCCGGGGCTACTCAAGCGGGTAAAACCACAATGCTAAATTGTTTGGCAGCATCTATACCGCCGCGTGAACGGGTGGTGACCTGTGAAGAAATCTTTGAGCTTTCTATTCCTCTGCGTGATGTCGTGGGAATGCAATGCAGACAGCCTAATCTAGAGGGTAAAGGCGCAATAGCTCTTCGCCGCCTCGTCAAAGAGGCTCTGCGTATGAGACCGGATCGACTACTCATTGGCGAGGTCCGCGAAGCGGAATCCCTCGATATGCTCATCGCTCTTAACGCGGGTTTACCGGGTATGTGTACTATTCACGCGAATTCTGCACGGGATGCAGTCACTAAAATTTGTACTCTTCCGTTGCTGGCAGGAGACAACATCTCATCCGCCTTCGTGGTGCCCACCGTAGCGAGCTGTTTCGACCTCGTAATTCATTGTGGCCGCGACGCCCACGGGCATCGTCAGGTAGAAGAGATCTATATGCTGGGCGGTCGTGTAGAAGACGGCGTCATTGAGATGTCACCGCTTTTTACCCGTCAACAAGGTGAAATGGTGTGCGTAGCCTTAGAAATCCCAACACCCGAAAAATGGGTTCGCGCCGGACACCGGCCCGATCAAGTATTAGCAGCAGCAAAGGTGGGACGCTAATGGGTGTTATCTATGGCTTAGCAATGGGGATCGGGGTTTTCCTCGTATGGTGGTCATGCTGGAGCATGCCGCAAGGAGCCGTCAAGACTGGACGGGAACCGAAGATAGCGGTAACTCTTCGTAAAGCTGGGATGCACACTATTACTCCCTCGGCTTTTACCGGAGTGAGTATCCTCAGTGGGGTTTTAGCAGGAGTGCTTCTTTTCGCTCTGACCGGGCTGTGGAGTTTCGCCTTCCTAGGGATGGGAGGTGGTTTCATCATGCCTCGCGTGGTCGTAAATCACCGTGCGAAAGTACGTGAGGGTAAGCTCTGGCAGCTCTGGCCGGATGCCGTTGATCACTTACGATCGGCTATTCGTGCTGGGCTTTCACTGCCAGAGGCTCTTATCCAGCTTTCATACCGCGGACCTTATGAACTTCGAGAGGCTTTTGCACGTTTTGGATCGGATTATCGTGCAACCGGTGACTTTGTAGCTTCCTTGAATCGGCTTAAGGAATATGTTGCTGATCCAGTCGCCGATAATATCGTTGAAGCACTCAAAATAGCACGTGAAGTCGGCGGCAGTGACTTGGGACGACTACTGGGCACATTGAGTAATTTCTTACGAGAAAATGCGCGTACCCGAGCAGAACTTCAAGCACGCCAATCTTGGACTGTCAACGCCGCCCGGTTGGCCTGTGTTGCTCCATGGGTAGTACTGATGCTGATGGCCACACAGCCTGCGGTTCGAAATATTTATAACTCTTTTGCCGGTTTCGTTCTTATGTTCGCGGGTGCTGGACTGTCGGTAATCGCGTACCGCATCATGCTCCGTATCGGGGCGCTACCTCAAGAAAGGAGGGTTTTTGCATGAACTTTGCTATTATCTTCGGGCTTTTCTTCGCGTTTGGTGTAATGCTCATAGCATCTTCATTGCGTAAGAGACGTGGGCCGAACTTTGGAGAACGTATTGCGCCGCAGATGCGCTCCGTTTCGATACGCGAATCCCTGCACCGTGAGAATCAGGCCTCAGGAACTAGCGTTTTAGATGCCCTTTATTCGTTCCTGGAACCTATGATGCAGTCGTTCCTAGGGCGGGTACGTTCTACAGAGTCTAGGGACGAAGCCCTTGCTGCTCGCTTGCGCCGCGCGGGAATTGATCAGACTGTAAGTGCTTTTCGTGCCGAACAAATCCTCTGGGCGGTTAGTTCGGTGGCCCTTTTAGGAGTATTGAGCGTTATTGGGCTGTTGGAAAACCAATTGTCACTCTGGAGCGGTCTGATGCTCATTATCCTGGGTGGTGTTACCGGTTTTCTGGCGCGAGACTGGTGGCTGGGCCAGATTATTGTACGTCGTGAGAAACAGCTCATTGCGGAGTTTCCCGCGCTTGCAGAGATGATGGCGCTTTCGGTGGCTGCGGGTGAATCTGCTCTTGCTTCCCTGGAGCGCATTTGCCGTACTTCCCGCGGGGAATTGGCCCGAGAATTTAACGATATTCTTGCGCAAACGCGAGCCGGATCCAGCCTACTGGCGGCACTCAACGAATTTGCACAGAGTACACAAATTCCAGCCCTTAGCCGATTTGTCGATGGTGTAGCCGTAGCTATTGAACGCGGTACTCCTTTGGCAGATGTTCTACGGGCACAGGCCCAAGATGTGCGCGACAACGCGAAACGCGAGCTTCTCGAAGTAGCCGGGAAAAAGGAGATCGCCATGTTGGCGCCTGTCGTATTTTTAATTCTGCCTTTGACCGTAGTCTTTGCGATTTTCCCCGGTCTTTCACTGATGAAACTTGCGTTTTAGCACATCATAACCTCGCCGTTAAGGTGGGTTCCATAACAGTCCAATCACATAAGGAAAATACTATGTTTACTCGACTTCGTATGTTGTTTCTGTCTGTTCCCGGTATTGCTTTCCTGCTTACCTCTTATAGAGGCTTGCAAGACGACCCAGAACGCGGAGATGTACCCGGATGGGTCATGATTACCATGATGAGCGCCATCTTGGTCGCCGCGATTTTAGCTATTGCCCAACCAGCTTTGATCAAGATGTTTAACGATGCTATCGCGCTTATTCGTCCCTAGTCGTATGAGCCGACATCAAGAACAAGAGCTTGCAGCACCGCCATCAGAACGAGGGGATGCCAGTACCGAGTTCGTGATGGTTTCTGCTCTCTTAGTACTGCTGACCGTCGCAATTTTGCAGGTTTCCTATGCGTTTTACATGCGCAATATTCTATTGGATGCGGCAAGCGCGGGCGCTCGCTACGGCACGCTGTATGATCGCACCCCTGAGGAAGGTCGGGAACGAGCAGAGCAGATTATTCGGGGGAACTTGCCTGAGAGTTATGCGCAAGATGTTCATACGTCGGTGTATGTTGATCCGTCTGGAATTCGTATTCTTGAGGTTCACATTACCGCTCCTTTGCCCGTACTGGGACCGTGGGGGTTCCCAGGTTCTATTTCGGTGAGTGGTCATGCTGCGTATATTCAGTCTTAGAAATTTGGCACTGCGTTTGCGGGCTCGTACAGAGGATTCAGAGAATACCGATCATGAACATGAGCGCGGGAGTGCAATTGTTGAATTTCTCGGGCTCGGTGTTACGTTGCTGCTCCCTATCATGTATGGGGTCTTGACGATTTTTTCAGTGCAGGCTTCGATCTTGGGGGCGCACGCCGCAAGCGCGCAGATAGCTCAATATATTCAGGAGCTGCCGCCTGAGACTTCAATGTCGCAGGAACAGGCTCAACGTTTGAGTGCGCTTGTGGCACGCGATTTTGGGATTGCAGAATCTGATATCTCGGTATCTTTGAGCTGTTCAGGGTCGTGTAGCGCGCGGGAGAGTATTAGAGTCCAGGTTCAGGTAAATGCACACCTTCCCCTAATTCCGCAGGGGCTCGGCGCAAGCGTTATCCCGGTATCCTCACAATCAGTGACTTGGGGACAGGCTGAGATAGGCTCTGCTACTTCATCCGCTTTCCGGGAAACTCCGTAAGGAAAATTAGATGGTAGTTTCGTATATTCATGCCGTTCAGAGCCGTGACGGTGATAACGATGAGGGGAGCATTAGTCCACTCATCGTTGGTATGTGCGCTCTGGTACTGTTGATAGCATCAGTGACTTTAGCGGTCACGGGTGCTCACGTACAAACCCACAGACTCGAAGACCTTGCGGATGCGCAAGCCATTTCCATTGCACGAACTATAGAGCATGGATTCTCGGAATATTCCGATAACTCTGCAGACAACGCTCGAGCTAGGCAGCTTGCTGCTAAATATCTGGAGGAGAGTGGAGCTTCTCACGAATTCGTGAACTTGCAAGTAGACTCGGTGCAGATTAGCGATGACCGTACTGTTCATGTCACGTTACGTGCTAGGATTCATCCTCCGATCGTTTCGGCTGTGGTTCCTGATGGTTTTGAGGTGAAGGCTCAGGCTCGCGCCCGCATCCACCAGAAACAGAAGGACGAAAAGTAAATGCGCCTGTAGCGTTGTAAGGTAATTCGGCGGGACTTTCCGCCTGATTCACGCTAGTCTTAAATGCTATGGCATCTTTCGACTTTTCGGCTGAGATTAAGGATCTGCGTTCCATATACGCCTCAATTGTTGCGGTGAGTGACCTTGAGGGTATCAAGTGCGCTCTTGAAGACCTGTCTCAGCAAGCTTCAGCACCTGAGCTTTGGGATGATCCTGAGCACGCTCAACGGGTAACAAGCGCGCTTTCCCATAAGCAAGCTGAACTGAATCGTCTAACGAACTTAGCGTCTCGTATTGATGATGTTGAGGTCATGGTCGAGCTGGCACAGACCGAAGATGAATCATCCGAAGAGGACCTATTGGCGGAGGCTGAAGCCGAGTGTAAAGAGCTGAGGAAGAAGCTGGATGAACTTGAAGTATTGGTGTTGCTCTCTGGTGAGTATGATCAGCGTGAGGCTGTTGTAACGATTCGTTCAGGCGCGGGTGGTGTGGATGCGGCAGATTTTGCAGAGATGCTTTTGCGCATGTACTTGCGGTGGGCTGAAAAGAATGGCTATCCGACGAAGGTGCTGGACACCTCGTATGCTGAAGAAGCAGGGCTGAAATCCGTAACTTTTGAGGTCAACACGCCCTACGCTTTTGGCCGCCTTTCTGTTGAAGCGGGCACCCATCGGCTAGTACGTATCTCTCCATTTGATAATCAAGGGCGCAGGCAAACCTCATTTGCTGCGGTTGAAGTTATTCCTCTGATCGAGCAGACCGATGCGCTTGAGATCCCCGAGTCTGAGATTAAGGTTGATGTATTTCGCTCCTCTGGGCCGGGTGGTCAATCCGTCAATACAACGGACTCAGCGGTGCGTATGACGCATATTCCGACGGGTATTGTCGTGTCAATGCAGAATGAAAAATCGCAGATTCAAAACCGGGCTGCGGCTCTGCGCGTGCTGCAATCGCGTTTACTTATGCTTCGTCAAGAGCAGGAGGACGCCAAAAAGAAAGAGCTGGCGGGTGATATTAAAGCAAGCTGGGGCGATCAAATGCGATCCTACGTGCTCCATCCGTACCAGATGGTGAAGGATCTGCGTACCGGATATGAGGAAGGCAACACATCAAGCGTGCTTGATGGGGGACTCAACAGATTTATTGAAGAGGGCATTCGTTGGCGAGCCTCCGGTCGCCGTGTTAACGAAGGCTAAACATAAGGAATATCATGGCTCAGAAAAAGAAAAAAGGCTCTAAAACGGACCCGAATAACTCGATTATCGCGCAGAATAAGAAAGCACGACATAACTACAATATTGTCGACACCTATGAAGCGGGCATGGTTCTTTTAGGAACAGAGGTGAAATCTCTGCGCGACGGGGGAGCCTCTATCACTGACGGGTTCTGCCATGTGAAGGATCACGAACTCTGGCTGGAAGGTATTCATATTGCTGAGTATGGCTATGGTACGTGGACGAATCATTCGGCACGCCGCAGCCGTAAGCTGTTACTGCATCGTTCAGAGATTAACCGGTTAGAGCAGAAACTTAAAGAAACCGGGTATACAGTGGTGCCCCTCAAGCTATATTTTAGCGGTGGGCGTGTGAAGGTTGAGATTGCCTTGGCAACAGGTAAACGTGAGTACGATAAGCGTCAGGCGCTGCGTGAGAGGCAGGATAATTTGGAGGCGGCACGTGCTATGCGGTACCGCAACTTGGGATAGTTATCTAGGCTAGATGAGTTGGGCGTTACTGGTTGATGCCTCTGAAACACTGCCATTAGGGGACATCAAGACTTAGCTGTTTTAGCTAGAAATCTGCACCATTAATGCATATGTAGGATATACTTACTAACAAGACATAAACGCGTATTTACTCGATGGGACGTGTAAGTATGCGACAACACAACAGACAGAAATATGGAGGAGTTTTATGTCTGAGAATACACCCGGTCGCTCTGAAGGACAGCCCGAGCAACCGAAATTTGTTCCTGCTGCGCCACCCGTTGCGCCTGCAGGAAATACTTACTCCGGTTACGTTCCGACGAAGCTCCCTGCTGGCTTGGCGATTGCCTCGCTGGTGTTGGGTATTGTGAGTATAGTTGGGGCTATCCCTTTAAGCTTCGTCACTATCGTTGTTGCCCTTGTAGGTCTGATCCTTGGCATTATTGCGCTCCGTAAGGTCAGCAAAGGTACCGGCGGTGGTAAGGGTATGGCTATCGGTGGTGTTGTTACTAGTGCTATCGGCTTTATATTATCAGCCGTGGTTCTTATCTTTGTCATTATCACCTTGATGATGGTTCAGGACTGCAAGAATACTGGTGTACAGAATAGTGACGGCTCTGTCACCTGCTCAATTAATGGACAGCAGATGACTGTCCGTACCGATGGGACTACTTCTGTTCGGTAGCCAAGTATATTGTTCGTCGTGTGGGGTGGGTAGCTTTTTGAGCTACCCACCCCACACGTTTGTGTTTCAAGGATAGTGGAATAGGTGAGATAGAGCATCCTAATTTTTATGAAGTTTAGGGTGTTGTAACCAATGGTTTTCGATATAAAAGTTCGTATAATGAAAGTTGGTACTCAGCAATAACGCCGGGATAACCGACGGCCTCACCGAAGACAAAGGATAGCAAAGCATGTCAGAAAACCTTTACGGTCAGAACAAGCCGCAAGGGCAGTCGCAACAGCCTGGTCAAGATCAGAATTCTCAAAATCAGGATTCACAAGCGCAACAGCAATATCAGGGGCAGGCTCCCCAGAATAATAGTTCCCAGCAGGGGAACTATCAGGGCAATGGTGCTCAGAACTCATACCAGCAGCAGTACCCTCAGCAGCCGCAACAGGGCTCGGGCAATCAGCATCTTTTCTACGGTGGCCAGGCACAAAATCAGCAGCCTACTCCATCAGCGGGGCAGCCCTCCTATAACACGCAGTACTCTAGCTCCTCGAACATGGTTTCGGGGCAGCAACAGCATTCTGCACCCCAGCATTCTTCGCAGACTGGGCAGAATGCTTCAGGACAGGGCTACGCCTCACAGCAGAGTTATAATTCGGCACAAGGTTACAACCAATATCAGCCGACCCAGGAATCACGGAATTACTCTCAGCAGGGGAACTCTGGCCAGCAGAATAGTAATTCGGCACAGAATTACCAAAATTCTGCGGGATACCAGAACGCCCAGCAACAGGGATCTCCACAGCAGAACAGCTACGGTCAGAGTTCTGCTCAGACGCAGCAGAGCGGATCATCTGTTTATAACGGAAATTCTTCCTACGCTCAGCCACAGCAGCAGGCCCCCTACGGAACTTCTGGTTCCCAACCTGCACAGCAAAATGCTCAGCAGGGCTACGGCCAACAGAATTCTTACTCGCAGACGAGCGGATACCAGAACCAAGCTGTAAATTCGGGATACACAAGTCAGAATCAAAACTATTATGGTGCCCAGAACCAGCAGGGGCAGTATGGGCAGCCCGCCTACGGTTCTTCTCAGTTTGACGCAAATGCTCAGAACGCAGGCGGTCCCTCGCAGGCCGCTCCGGTTATGGCAATTATTTCCTTGGTACTTGGTGTGCTTGCCATTGTGAGCGGATGGTTCATCGTCGGAGGTCTGCTCGGTATTGGCGCTATTGTTTTGGGCGCTCTGGGGCTTCGCCAGTCACGTCAGCTGGGCAAGGGTAAGGGAATGTCCATCGCCGGTATTATTACCGGTGGCGTGAGTGTCATCGTAGCTATTATCGCGACTATCCTTTTTGTGCTGGGGCAGCAGACTCTTCAGGAATGCCAGAAGGTCGGTACTCCGGATGGTAACGGCAACAAGGTCTGCCAGGTGGGGGATAACCCCGATAGCCGTATGACTGTTCCTGCTCAGTAGCGGCAGGGAGCGGTTTTTCGCTGAATGAAGGGGGCGGAGCATCTCGTTACGGATGTGTTCCGCCCCCTTGTGCCCTTGTGCATAAGTAAAATAATGCTGGTGTGTTGGTAGTAAAAGAACCTGGTGGTTGTGTAGAGACAGACCCTCTGATATAGTTAACCGTTACCATTGCGAGCGGTACTGTGTGCATTCAGGGCAATGCAGAGAACGTTTGTAGATGGTGCTTTTTGATAAAAGTATAGGGGGATGATCGGTTTCGACGATGTGGGTTGAGATGGGTGAAGCGTGCCGAGGACGCAGGGTTATCTCGTTAACGCCCTCTGCAAAAAAATAAGTGCAAAATCTAAGCGCACTGACTTCGCACTCGCTGCCTAAGCGCGAGTTGCAGTCTGTCGGTCTGAGCATGCCTTTGGCTCAGAACCCGGCATCGACTTAAAAGGCCACTGCTGTTAGCCCTCGTCGTAGGGGCTGGTGGGACTTTTATTACGAATAGGTTTGTCGATGTAAGTGTTTGTGCAAACATCGGAGCCGAGAAATAGCGCTTTCACAAACTGCGCACGGAGAAGCCCTGTTGAAGCCACATCGGACCGGGGTTCGATTCCCCGCATCTCCACAAAAGCCCTTAAAGGGGCAGGGAACTAAAACCCAAACCTGATAACTGAGCCGCCCACAAGCAGAATCGCTGGTGGGCGGCTCAGTTATATTTGACCTTTTTCGCGCCGAACAAAATATGGGAAGTATACAACGGCTAAAGCCGCAAGAGCATGATTTTCAGCCCGGAATAACGTAATATCAAGAAAGAAGACTCAGCGCGTATGGAGAAAAAGATGACAGAAAACCCGCGACAGGATCCTATGCCAGATTCAAACACACCTCAGGCATCGTATCCTCAAGCCGAACCTCCAACGCTACAGGAGGGTCACGATATGCAGAATTCTGCAGCTTCAGACGCGCCATTGGCAGCTTATGCTTCAGCAACGGATGGAGCGTCTCATCCTCAGGCTCAGCAAGCCGTACCCCCAGTTGGAAACGTGGCTGCCGCCTACGACTTTGGCTACCGTAGGGTTCCTCGCCAATATGAGGTTCCACCCGAGGACAGGCGACCTTACGGGGAACCTACCGGCGAAATTCGCGGACCTGGATATTTCTACTCGATAGGTTCTTTTGCTGCTTCGCTTTGTGGACTCATACTTACCGGATTTAGTGGCTTTCAGGTACTGGGGATCGCCATACTCCACGACGACTACGACTCTATGGGCTATGGTGCCTATGAATTTACGACAATCTCAAATACCATGCTTCTAGCGTTGGTACCTATAGTTATATCAATATGGCTGGGGATTTTTTCCTTTACTGTGAACAAAGGACGTATTACCCCCATGACGGGCAGGATGCGCGCCTTTGCCTCCCTTGGCATCGTCATGGGAGCCTTAGGAGCTTTAGGAATAGTTGGAAACTTCTTCCTCTACCTTCTTGCGATTTCCTAGAAATTAGCCTGCCAACACGTGCATATTTACCCGTGCACCAAAGCCAAAGCCTGTATAAAAGCCCCGATGGGATTATCACACATAAATCTGGTGGCCCGCCGGGGCTTCGCCGTCCCTTACCACAGGGTCCGAATGGTTACTCGGGCGTAAGCTGGCTTATCACAGAACGATGCAAGGTCCCATTAGTAGCCAAAGTACTGGCGGTACCTTCTGCCTGCGCTGTAGCTACTGCATCGTCACCAGCTGCTGTTGTGAAGGTCCCGCCTGCTTCATGCACAAGCGGAACTAGCGCGGCAATATCGTGGAGCGCAACTTGAGCTTCACAAGCAATATCAACAGCCCCTTCGGCCACCAGACAATATGACCAGAAATCACCATAGGCACGGGAACGGTTAACCGCATGGACTAGTGAGAGAAAACTCTGCTCGAACCCCAGCCCCTCCCATCCTTTGAACTCGGCATAGGAGAGCGAGGCTCCAGAGAGCGTGGGGACACTCGAAACCTGAAGTCGTGTAGCCTGAGTTAGCGATTTACCAGCGTATGCACCTGTACCCTGTGCAGCCCACCACCGTCGCTGTAACGCCGGGGCAGATATAAGACCCATAACCGGTTTACCCTGATCGAGGAGAGCGATGAGTGTGGCCCACACCGGAACACCACGCACAAAATTCTGCGTACCATCAATAGGATCGATAACCCACTGCCTGGCAGCCGTACCTGTTGAGCCTAGCTCTTCACCGATAATACCGTCGCGTGTGCGTACCCGCGAGAGCTGTGCACGCAGAAGTTCCTCGACCTCACGATCCACCTCGGTCACTGGAGTGCCGTCGCTTTTGTGTTCCACGGTAAAAGACCGATCTTTAAACCGGGACATGCTGACGCGATCCACGTTATCCGCCAGGATATGCGCCAGCCTCAAATCATCAGTGTATGACGTCGTAAAGTTCATGAATCTCTCATCAGTCGTCAAATGTTACCGTGTGTGGTCTTAGGAACTTATGTACAGGATACGAGCGATTACACGAGTGCCCCAAGCTCTTTATCGGAATCAGCTTCTTCATCAGGAACAACCTGCAAAAGTTTTCGCAGCGAATCCAAACGCGCCGCGCCACTGGCCCCCGCTTTACCCGCCTGCACGTAAGTATTTATACCGCAATCTACCGCCTGAGCCGCATGATGACAGCCCTTAGGGCAGTCCTGCTCGCCAGGAGCCAGATCGGGGAATGCTTGTACAATCTGCTCCGGCGGAACATGAGCCAGTCCAAAAGAACGTATACCCGGAGTATCGATAATCCAGGTTCCGGGTGGTACATGAAGCTCAGGCGTGGATACGGGCTGTAAGGCGAGAGCTGACGAAGATGTATGACGACCCCGCCCCGTAACGGCGTTAACGTGCCCAGTCGCACGGTCCGCACCAGTGAGTGCATTCACCAAAGTAGATTTACCTACCCCCGAATGCCCGAGAAGCACAGATACCTTACCCACAAGCTCTTCGAGAAGCTTATGAACGGGGGCATGCAGAAGACCCTCGGCCCCAGACTCACTGGGGGCTCGACCGTCAGCTGACCCCGAGAGTACAATTTTTAGCCCGGAGGCACTGTAATAATCGAGTAGTTGCTGCGGGTGAGAAACATCGGTTTTTGTAATGCACAAAATAGACTCTATCCCGGCATCATATGCAGCGACGACGGCTCGATCTATAAAACCTGTGCGCGGCTGGGGATTCGCAGCAGCAACCACAATGACCAGCTGGTTCGCATTGGCCACCACCACACGTTCGGTTGTATCTGTGTCATCGGCGCTGCGGCGCAGTACCGAAGAACGCTCTCCCAAACGAACGATGCGCGCTAGGGTGTCTTTTGCGCCGGATATATCTCCGACTACATCCACAAAGTCTCCAGTGACAATGGGGGTACGGCGCAATTCGCGTGCCCGTGCCGCGATAAGAGTCCGCTCCTGTGGGGTGCCTTCATCGACAACTACTGACCACCGACCACGATCGACGGTGACGACGCGACCGCGTATAGCGTGCTTGTACCGGGGGCGTTCCTTAGTGCGGGGTCGAGAACCCTTTTTATTGGGGCGAACTCGAACGTCGGATTCATCCCACTCGTCGAAAGACCGGTTTCGGGATGGATTCACGAGCGCGCTCCTTTCCATTGCGAAAGCATTTTTTGCCAAAGCGCTGTGAATTGTGGGAGTGTTTTTGCGGTTGTCTGAACGTTTTCGATGCGCACTCCGGGTTCGTGAAGTCCAATAACCGCCGCGAACGTTGCTACTCGATGGTCTTCATAGGTCTGTACCGTCACAGGAGAGTCTTGAGGCAGACGTCGAACGGGGCGAAGAACGCGAATACCGTCGGCTGTTTCTTCGGCAAGCCCGCCCAAACGGTTAATCTCAGTGACGAGAGCCGCGAGGCGGTCAGTCTCATGCCCACGCAGGTGCCCAATGCCAGTGAGAGTGCTTGGGGAGTCAAGAAGCACAACGAGAGCGGCAACTGTAGGCGCGAGTTCGCCTGCAGTCTGTAGGTTAAACTCGACCCCGGAAAGCCGGGTTATATCTTCGGGCCCGGTGACTGTGAGCGAACCATTAGAGAATTCAACGGCACCGCCTAAACGGGGCAGAATGGTACGCCACTCATCACCTCCCTGCGTTGTTCCGGGGGAACCGTCTGCTGTAGGAGCGGGCCAATCGGGAATAGTCACTGAGTTGCCCGTTACCATCGCAGCTGCAAGGAAAGGACCAGCGTTAGAAAGATCCGGTTCAACCGTGACATCAAACCCGGAAATAGTGTCTGGGAATACACGCCAGGCGTATTCATCAGCAACGGCTTCGGCGCGTACCCCCAAGTCACGGAGGGTCTGCAGGGTCATCTCAATATGAGGTATCGAAGGCACGGCGTTTCCCCGGTGACGAATCGTTAACCCCTGAGGAAGCCTAGGCGCAATCAAGAGTAGAGCAGATACAAATTGCGAGGAAGCCGAAGCATCAATAAAGATTTCTGCGGGAGTACCGGATGCGGCCGCAAGTCCGGGGGAATGCAGAGTGAAAGGCAAGGTATCTACGGAATCATCGCCCGATCGTTCAATACGCACCCCCAGCTGACGCAGACCATTGCAGAGCGCCGCCATCGGCCGTTTGCGGGCGTGTGGATCACCGTCAAAGTTGTACTCACCCGGAAGCAAAGCAGCAAGAGCCGGTACGAAACGCATGACCGTTCCCGCAAGCCCGCAATCAATCTTTGCTGTCGAGGGAGACGGAGCACGGTCTAGAGGGGTTATGAGAAGATCAGGACCAAACTCCGAACCTGTCTCGATACGCTCGAACTGGGCTCCGAGTGCCTCTAAAGCGGAAATCATGAGGGCTGAGTCTCGCGAGTGTAGGGGAGCACGCAACCGTGAAGGGGAATCAGCAAGAGCCGCGAGGAGCAGGTAACGGTTGGTGAGCGATTTGGAACCGGGGATACGCATCCGTGCGCTCATCCCAGGCGCACCCCGGTACGTGGGGGCTTCCCATGCATGTGCCATGGTATTTTGCGCCGTACTCAATTCGCTCATCGGTATAACTCTCTGCCTCCCATAATCTGTCTGGTGTTTGCGCTGGAACTCGCCGGTTCTCTGTACCTGAGGACGCTCTTCTTCGCGCCCATACACTTCAACCATTCTACCGGGTGGGTACCCCAAACGGGTGAGAATCCAGGTAAAACGGTGTATCATTTTTCGCGGTGAACACACAATATTATGCGGGTTTATAGAAGAATAGCGAGGAGAAACCCGGTAGTCGAGTTTTCTCCTCGCCGTAGTATGCCGCGAACTTAGACCAAAGGCGGTGAAGGCTTAGGCACTCGCCGAACAAAATTCATCAATATGTTCCAAAAGCCTGGCTTTGAGGGATTCAGGCGCCTGCTCGTCACACGAAGATTTGATCTTCGCACGCAAAAGGACCTCAAGATCCTTCGCTTCGGTGCAATGCGAGCAAGCATCAAGGTGCCTCTGAATTTCTTGTATTTCCTCAGCGGTGAGAGCGCCATCAAGATATTCATAAAGGTTTTTGAGTGTTGTGGAACAGGGGTTGCCGCCACAATCTTCGGTAAGTGCCGTGCTATTCTCGGGTGTTTGCTCTTCCATAGCAGACTCCTTTCTTCCGAGTTTATAAAACTGAGCCTATTTCTTCTTCGCCGCTTTTGCTTCGACCTTTGCGATAGTCGAAGGGCGTAAACCATTTTCGCGAGCATAATCCAGTAATTTTTCGCGCAGAATGCGGCGTCCGCGGTGCAGCCGCGACATGACCGTTCCTAATGGAATATCCATAATCTCGGCGATCTCTTTATATGAGAACCCCTCGACGTCGGAGTAGTACACCACCATGCGGAAGTCTTCGGTGAGTGAGGCGAGAGCCTGCCGTACTTCGGTGTCCGGGAGCGCATCCAGAGCCTCCATCTCGGCTGAGCGTAGCCCTGAAGCATCATGAGCGCCCGCTTGGGCTAACTGCCAGTCTTCGACGGATTCCGTATGTGCCTGCTGTGGCTCTCGCTGGCGTTTACGGTACAGATTAATGTACGTATTGGTCAGAATACGGTACAGCCACGCCTTGAGATTGGTACCTTGCCTGTACTGGTGAAAAGAGGCAAAGGCCTTCGTATACGTCTCTTGAACGAGGTCTTCGGCGTCTGCCGAATTCCTGCTCATGCGTAAGGCAGCGGCATAAAGCTGATCGACGTATTGCATGGCATCTGCAGTGAAGCGCTCACGTAATTCACGAGGTGTGAGAGTCGCCGTCGCTTCTGCGGCGTTGGACTCGCTCATAGGTGCTCTTTTCTGTCGCGTAATGACTTTCGGGGGTCTGTGTACAGCATACCTTCGTGTGAGGCTTCGGGGAATGTAACGGCTCGCTCGAATGAATTATTCCCAGTATCCGCAGCACGATTATTAGCTGAAAGGCCAGATAATTCGATAAAGCAAAACCCCGGTGAAAGACCACCGGGGCTTACGTATAGCAAGATACCTTATGCGTTGGGGCGCTTACCGTGGTTTGCGCCGCCTTTACGACGGTCCTTGCGCTTACGACCGCGCTTGCTCATAGGAGCCTCCTTCAGAATTGTGAACCTCTGCTCAAAGAAAGCCAGCAAGGCTCTATACTAACCGCCCCGAGTCTTAGCACAGGCTTAAACGCATAGGGCAACGCCGTCTATTTTTTCATAGAAACGGCTTGAATGCATCTTACCAACAGGCTGATGCGAAAAATATGGAGATCTAGATACTCTGTCTGCGTAAGATCTTACTGCTCGGGAAGGTTAAGCCAGCTGTACCAACCGCGGTGGAGCACAAGCCACGCCATGAGACCGTATCCAGACTGCCCCGGACGCCCATCATTAGCGGCCAGATCATTGCGCCATTGTTCGTGGTGCAAAAGAGGGTTGAACGTATCGACATACACGTGATTACGGCGGGTTACTACATCTGCATAAGCCGCCGAAAGATCAGCGATGCGACGGTTACGCTCCGGGTCGAGAGTCGGGGGAGGACCCACCACAAGTACACGGATGCTGTTCTGAGACGCCATGTCTACCATATTGGCAAGATTCAAGCGTGAACGTGCACTAGTGAGTCCCAAATCAATGTCAAAAGTTGAGGGAGCTATAACCAAACGATTATCGGCACCGGGAAGGAACCTGCGGCGTGCCTCATCAAACCATCGAGTGCTCAGCTGCTCGCTTCCTTCATTCGGGGCGGCGAGATTATAGGCTGAAATGGATGCACTAGTTTGCGGGGTACGTGCCATCACGCGACCAAACCAACCTAGGGTGCGGGGGTCACCAACACCGGCGAGCAGGTCGTCTCCAACCGCTACAAGTCGAATATTGCGTTGCTCCACGGGGTTCTTTCTTCCGTTGATATCTTGCGTCTGCAGTACGTAAACGCTCTGTCCTTTTGTTTAAGCATAAGGTGTTCGAGTTATGTTTTCGAACTCCTCGAAAATTTTTGATCCAATCGTGATGAAAAATCCACTTGAGGCATAGGAAAAGCCCCATCACTACAGTCTTCCACAATCGCACGAGTTATAAAACTCGCTGTGAAGCTACGGTTGTGATGGGGCTTTACCCCACAAAGGATTTAGCCTTCGAAGACCTGCTTCATCAGTGCCTCAGCTTCAGCGGCATGGCGTTTACCCGTACCTGCTGCGGGAGATGCCGACGCAGGGCGGGAAACCAAACGCATCCGGTAGTCAATAAGTGGCAGCAGGTTCAAAGCCATAAACGGCCACTGACCCTGGTTAGCGGGCTCATCCTGTGCCCATACAATATCGGTGGCGTTCGAGTACAAATCCAGCTGCGCCTTGATCTCTGCCTCGGGCAGGGGGTAAAGCTGCTCAACGGAGACGATAGCGGTTTTCGTATCACCGCGCTTTGCACGCTCAGCCTCAAGATCGTAGTAGAGACGACCAGAGACAAAGACTACACGCTCAACTTGAGCCGGAGTAACACCGGAACGATCGCCAATAACGGGCTGGAACGACCCCTCCGTGAAGTCCTCAATTGAGGATGAGGCAGCCTTCAAACGCAAGAGCTGTTTAGGGCTAATAACCACAAGCGGCTTATACGGGCGGTGCTGTGCGTGACGACGCAACAGGTGGAAATACGATGCCGGGGTAGAAGGCACAGCAACCGTCATATTGTTTTCAGCGCACAACTGCAGGTACCGCTCTATACGTGCTGATGAGTGGTCCGGGCCCTGCCCCTCATAACCGTGGGGGAGCAGAAGAACCAGCGAAGAACGCTGACCCCACTTCTGTTCAGACGATGACACGAACTCGTCGATAATCGTCTGGGCACCGTTAGCAAAGTCACCGAACTGGGCCTCCCACACCACCATCGAATCGGGACGTTCAACCGAGTATCCATACTCGAAGCCTATGACACCGTACTCAGACAGGAGTGAATTGTAGATACGTAGCTTGCCCTGATGATCCGAGAGATGCTGCAGCGGTGACCATTCGTCATCGGTGAGATGATCATGCAGCACCGCGTGACGCTGCACGAAGGTACCGCGTTGAACGTCTTGGCCGCTCATACGCACATCGGTGCCTTCCATGAGCAGAGAACCAAAGGCCAGAAGCTCGCCCATGCCCCAATTGACCTTGCCGTTTGTGCCCATCTCAACACGCTGTTCACACAGTTTCTTGAGCTTCTTGTGAACCGTGAAACCCTCGGGAACTTCACCGAATGCTTTTGCGATGTGCTCGAAGGTATCGCGAGAGATCGCGGTGTTACCGCCATGAACAATTTCGGTGCTCTGCTGAGAAGCAGGCAGCTCAAGCCCAGCAACATTGGGGGTCTCGGGAGCGGGTACGGCCGCTTGGGTCTCACTGAAGATCGCATCCAGCTTCGAGTGGTATGCACTCAATGCCTCATCCGCTTCTTCCTGGGTGATATCGCCGCGACCCACCAGAGCCTCTGCATACTTGGTGCGGGTCGAAGGCATATTATCGATCACCTGGTACATCTTCGGCTGAGTCATCGACGGGTCATCAGCCTCGTTGTGGCCACGGCGACGGTAGCAGAGTAAATCAATTACGGCATCGCGGCCGAAGCGCTCGCGGTACTCGAATGCGAGACGACCTGCCCGAACTACAGCCTCGGGGTCATCGGCGTTTACGTGGAAGACAGGCGCCTTGGTCATCCGAGCAATATCGGTTGCGTTGGTGGCGGTACGGCCATCCTTCGGAGATGTTGTGAAGCCGATCTGGTTATTCACCACGATGTGTACGGTACCGCCGGTAGTGTAGCCACGCAGATTAGCCATCTGCAAGGTTTCCATGACGATACCCTGTGCGGCAAACGCGGCGTCACCATGAATCAAGATGGGCAGAATGGGATGACCTTCGATACCCTGGTCGTTAAGAACATCCTGCTTGGCGCGCACGATGCCTTCCAGAACGGTGTTAACAGCCTCCAAATGTGAAGGATTAGCAGCCAAATACACCTGAGTTTGCTTGCCTGAGGTAGAGGTGAACGTGCCCTCGGTGCCAAGGTGGTATTTCACATCGCCAGAACCACCTTCATATGGTGCCGCAGTACCGCTGAACTCACGGAAAATCTGGGCGTAAGACTTACCTGCGATGTTGGTCAGAACATTGAGGCGGCCACGATGCGCCATACCGATGGCGACCCCGTGCATATTATTATCTGCCGCTTTGTTGATGATCGCATCCAGCAGGGGGATGAGCGACTCTCCGCCTTCGAGTGAGAAACGCTTCTGACCCAGGTATTTGGTCTGCAGGAAGGTCTCAAAGGCCTCGGCCTCAACAAGCTTCTCCAGAACATGCATCAGACGTTCGCGGCTAGGCTTGCTGTAGCCATGCTCCAGCTTCTCTTGGAACCATTCACGGGCTTTACGGTCTTCCATGTACATGTACTCGACCGCGAGAGTACCCGCATATGCCTCACGTAGACGCGCCAGAATAGTACGCAAAGGAAGCTGTTCTTTGTCGCCAAACCCTCCCGTAGGCCATACTCGATCCAGATCCCACAGAGTCAGACCGTAGCTTTCTACGTTCAAATCGGGGTTTGAATGTAGCTGGTAGCCCACTGGGTTGGTGCGGGCGATAAGGTGACCGTGCACGCGGTACGCGTGGATAAGCTGTTGAATGCGGGCGACCTTAGAAACCTCAGTATCAGGATTAACCTGATTATCCTGGCTCCATCGAACAGGTTCGAAGGGAATTTGAATAGCCTGGAAGATTTCGTCATAGAATCCTTCGGCGCCTAAGAGGTAGCTCTCTACTATCTTAAGGAATTCGCCGGAACCAGCACCTTGAATAACGCGGTGGTCATAGGTGCTCGTAAGGGTAATAATCTTGGAAATAGCGTGCTGGGCTGCCATCGTCTCCGCCACGCCGCGGAACTCAGCAGGGTATTCAAGAGCACCCACACCGATAATTGCGGCCTGCCCTTTCGAAAGACGAGGAACAGAGTGTACGGTACCGATACCGCCAGGGTTCGTGAGAGTAACCGTAGTTCCCTGGAAATCTTCCAGCCCAAGCTGACCTGCACGACCACGTTTGACGATATCGTCGTAGGCCTGCCAGAACTCCAAGAAGCTCAAGGTCTGTGCACCCTTGATATTCGGAACCACGAGGTTGCGGGAGCCATCAGGGCGGGGCAGATCGATAGCCAGACCGAAGTTCACGTTCGCATTGTGAATAGCAATCGGTTTGCCTTTTTCATCATGACCGTAGGTGACGTTCATTGAAGGCATGGCAGCGAGCGCACGAATAACGGCGTACCCAATGATGTGCGTGAAAGAAATCTTGCCGCCGCGGGTTCGAGCCAAATAAGCGTTGATGGCAGAACGGTTTTCAATCAGCAGTTTAGCTGGTACCGCGCGCACCGTCGTAGCGGTTGGAACAGTGAGCGAGTCTTCCATGTTGGCGGCAACAGCTTTAGCCGGTCCGCGTAAGGGCACAATTTTATCTTCTACAGGTTCCACGTTTTCTGCCTTTGATGAGGTTTTAGGAGCGGGTGATGCTGCCGACTTTGTTGGTGCGGCAGGCTGAGGTGCCGGGGTAGTAATAGATGCTGCAGCGGCTGGAGCAGAAGGTATCGCCTCGGCTTTTTGGGTAGCTGTTACCGGGGCGGAGGCCGTCGGAGTTCCTTGAAGGGCCTTATCAATGGACTGAAAAATGGGCCACCACGAAGGATCCACGAGATTTTTGTCTTGCTGATAACGTTCATATTGTTCTTCGACGAACCATTCGTTACCGGCAAATTCCTCAGGTACCAGGTGATCTGGCAGATTTGGCACTGTAAACGCCTCTTCCTTGACTGTGAATTTATCCGTCGCGTCCGGAGAAATCCGGCACAGACGACCCGCATCTTCGAGGGGCGAATCATCACGCTGAGTATAAGTTGGCTTTGTGTGTGCCTCTTCAAGTCTCGCACACATTGCGGACTGCAAGAGCTGCAGCGCACCAAATACTCTATAACCTAGTTTAGTGAGAACTCACCCGAACTTTCCAGCTGAACCCGGCGGATACGGTGAGTTGTTCTTCACGGGAACACGCTTGTAGGAAGGCAAAACATGCCTTGAGGGTGGGTAAGTTCTGCGAGATATTGTGCTCATGGGAGCTTATGCATCTCTGTTTTACATTGATATCTAAAGGAAAGCGTAGCGACCACTGCAAAATTGCCTTAAACATTCGCTAGAATATGGGCTATGGATGACCCCTTCAGTTACCCCAATACAGACTGTCGAATATTACACTTTTATGACGCTCGTCGTCCTGATGATGTTGGGTGCGCGGTGAACGCATGAACTTTATACTTCTTGCTCTCGGCATCGCACTCATTCTAGGAACCGGTTTCTTCGTAGCTGTCGAATTCTCACTTGTGGCGCTTGAGACCGCGACCGTGTATCAAGAACGGGAAAAAGGTGATACTCGCGCTAACGCCGTTCTTCAATGCTTACGTACTCTCTCAACACAGCTTTCAAGTTGCCAAATTGGCATTACGATCACGACTCTGCTCACGGGGTACACACTCGACGCTTCCATTAATGCGTTAACCGCTGGATTTATCTCTTCGTGGGGTCTTCCTAGGGCTGTAACTTCCACCCTGACCCTTGTGCTTGCTATGGGAATTGCCACCCTGCTATCGATGCTCCTCGGTGAACTGGTGCCTAAAGGCCTTGCGATCGCTGAACCCTACCGGGTGGCGCGGCAAGTCGCGCCTGCGCAGCTTATATTTACGCGCATCATGAAACCTGTGGTCGTCGTGATGAACGGGTCTGCCAATAGAATTCTTCGTCTCTTCGGCATGGAGGCTCAGGAGGAACTTTCTGCTGCCCGCAGTCCCGAAGAGCTTTCGGCAATGGTGCGTCGCTCTGCGGAGCAGGGAACCTTGGATTCAGATACGGCTCGATTTGTGGATCGCACGCTTAGTTTTGCTGAACTTACCGCTTCCGAGGTGATGACTCCGCGAGGGTGGGTTACGATGCTCGAAGATACGGCGCCCGTAACAGAGGTTATAGAGCAGGCCCGTGCGACCGGGCATTCGCGTTTTCCTCTCTATCGTGGAGATCATGACAATATTGTGGGCGTTATCCATGTGAAGAAAGCTGTCGGGGTTCCAACCGATGTGCGTGAAACCCTGGAAGCCGGTGCATTGGCTGATGACGTGCTGCAGGTTCCTGAAACGCTGCACGTGGATGCGCTTCTTACTCAGCTGCGTGAAGGAGCATTACAACTTGCCGTCGTTCTCGACGAATACGGCGGAACATCGGGAATTGTGACTCTTGAAGACCTTGTTGAAGAAATTGTGGGTGAGGTATCCGATGAGCACGATCAAGGGCGAACGGAACGGCCTCTACGTTTTGGTAACGGCGACTGGGTGTTCTCAGGCTTGCGTCGCCCGAATGAGGTTAACGAATTTATTCCCGGTGTCATCGCCGAGCATCCTTCCTACGAAACCGTGGGCGGTTTTATGATGGAGCAGCTGGGGCGCATACCTGAACAGGGTGACCAGGTACCGATCCCTGGCGGTATTCTGCGCGTAGACTATATTGAAGGACGCCGGGTAGACCGCATCCGCTTTATTCCCGACAGCATCGGGGAAGGACTCGTATCGCAGCCAGCGGTTTTGCAGAATCGGCAGGTGCGCTCATGAATGACTGGATAGCTATAGCACTCCTCGTTATTTTGCTTATCGGCAATGCATTTTTTGTCGCAGGTGAATTTGCCATCATGTCTACCCGCCGAGCCCAAATAGAGCCCCTGGCGGATGGGGGAAATAAACGCGCAAAAGTGGTGCTCTATGCACTGGAACGCGTCTCTCTGATGTTGGCTACCTGCCAGTTGGGTATTACGATTTGTTCTCTGCTGATTCTGAACGTTTCCGAACCTGCTCTGCACCATCTGCTGGGGTCACCTTTAGAGTTACTTGGTCTTCCGCACACCACGGTCGATATTCTTGCCTTCGTCGTTACCCTTATCGTGGTGACGTATCTGCACGTTATTTTTGGTGAAATGGTGCCGAAAAATGCTGCGGTTACTCTAGCAGCCCGCGGTATTGCCCTGTGGATTGTTCCTACGTTGGTACAGGTTTCGCATGTTTTTGCTCCCATCGTGGCGTTTCTTAACGGTATGTCAAACATGCTTTTACGCTGGATGCGGGTGGATATTAAAGACGAGGTAGCTTCTACCTTTACCCTAGGCGAGCTGCAGTCTATCGTTGCCCAATCCACGGCAGAAGGCACAGTCGAGGATGACGCTGGCGTTATCGGCGGCGCTCTCGAATTTAGCGGGAAGCATGTTTCTGAGATTATGGTAAGTCGGGACAACGTGCATACACTGCCCTTTGGATGTACTCCGGCAGAGGTAGAACACGCCGTAGCACGCACCGGATATTCTCGTTTTCCCGTCCACGATGAAGCCGGAATCTATATGGGGTACCTGCACCTCAAGGATGCCCTAGACGTAGCCCCTGAACGCACAGACCAGCCCTTTCCCTGGTATAAACTGCGGTCTTTGACCGTTCTAACACCGACGACCGAAATTGACGATGCGCTCGCTACCATGCAGCAGAATCGCTCGCATCTGGCGCAGGTCGTAGACACTTCGGGCACATTATTAGGTGTGGTCTTTATGGAAGATGTGATCGAAGAACTTGTGGGCGAAATTCGTGATACGACACAAGACTCGAAGCGGCGTAAAGCCGGCACATCGCACTCTGAAGGGATAAGCCAAGATGAACAATAAAGAGTTGTTTATACGGTATATGGCGTGTTTTAGTGGTAATGCATCAGCAAACCCGGCGCGTCGTAATTGAAAATCGTTTTCACCTTGCGTAGCCTGGTAAAACTCGCTCGGAAAATATTCGCGCCGCAGTCGAAAGAGGAAATAACATGAAAAAACTCATGAGCACCATAACGGTATTGGCTGGAGTATCTCTCATGGTGAGTGGCTGCTCAACCGCTAACTCGGGTTCCAACGGGTCATCAGGCAACGACGGCGGGAAAGTAAAAGTTGTTGCAACCACTGACGTTTATGCCGATATTGTCAAGCAGGTGGGAGGGGACAACGTAGACGTTACCCCTATTATTGCGTCAACTAGCACTGACCCTCACTCCTATGAAGCAACCGCAGCAGACCGTGTTAAAACGAAGGACGCAGGTCTTGTTGTCGTCAATGGAGGCGGCTACGACCAGTTCCTTGAAGATATGGCAGGTAAAGACAATAGCTCACAGAAGGTTGTCAATGCCGTCAAGCTGAGTGGGAAACTAACTGACAGCGAATATGATCATCTCGCCGAAGACCACAAGGACGGTCATCATGATCATGAAGACGGTGAAGAACATAAACACGCCCACGAGTTTAACGAGCACCTTTGGTACGACTTCGACACCATGAAGAAAGTTGCCACCGAAGTAGCAGAAGACTTGGCACAGCTGGATTCCGCACATGCAGACTCTTACCGCGAAAATGCTAAGAAACTCGGTACAGAACTTGATTCTCTGGACTCCTCTGCAAAGAAGATCAACGGTAAAGGCAAGAAATACATTTCAACTGAGCCCGTGCCCGATTACCTGATCGCCTCCACGGGAGCCGAGAACGCAACCCCTGAGGAATTTGCGGAATCTATCGAAGCTGAGAAAGACGTTCCGGCACTTGTGCTTAAGGAAACCCAAGATTTGGTGACTGAGAAGCAGGTTTCCCTTGTGGCATACAACGAGCAAACCGAAACTTCACAGACCAAGGAAGTGCTTCAAACGGCTAAAGACGCGGGGGTTGCCCATGTTTCCTTTACCGAAACTCTCCCCGAAAATACCGATTACCTGTCGTGGATGAAGACTAACGTTTCAAATCTCGAAAAGGCACTTTCCTAAGTGAAAAATACGACACCATTAGGCACCCCCGCGATAGAAATACGCGGGGGTAGCCTCGCTTTTGGAACCCGTAACCTTTGGAATGACCTCAACCTGTCCATTGCTCAAGGAGAATATTTCGCGGTCCTTGGGCCGAACGGTTCCGGAAAATCTACATTCCTCAAAGTAGCCCTCGGACTCACCGTGATGAATACCGGCACAATCTCTGTTTTGAGTAAACCAGCTCGCGCCGGAAACCCCGGCGTAGGCTACATTCCCCAGCAAAAAGCAATCGACCCATCAACCCCGATGCGTGCCCGCGACCTCGTTGGGTTGGGCATCGACGGGCACCGCTGGGGAGTCCGGTTGGGCGGCAGAAAGTATCGTGCAAAAGTCAATGAACTCTTAGAGGCCGTCGGCGCTTTAGAATACGCCAATGTTCCGGTTGGTTTGCTTTCAGGGGGCGAACAGCAGCGACTGCGCATAGCCCAAGCTCTCGCGAATAACCCCCAAATGCTGCTTGCTGATGAAGCTCTTCTCTCTCTCGACCTGAACCATCAATACGCGGTTGCTGATCTGATTCATCGGTTTAACCGCGATCAGGGTGGCTCTGTTATCTTCGTAACTCACGAGATTAACCCCATCATTGAGCATGTTGATCGCGTCTTATATCTCGCCAACGGGCGATTTACCGTAGGAACTGTACCCGAGGTCATGAACAGCGAAACCCTGAGCGATCTTTATGGAACCCCCATCAACGTGCTGAAATCCAACGGGCGCTACGTTGTGGTAGGGGAGACCCATGCCAGCGACCATTGCCATGTGGTAGGTGGGGAGCAGAACCTTCATGGTGCGCATCAGGACCTTCGAGAAATTGCAGTCGAGAGGGATCATGATGCATCCTCGGGCAAACCGGTCAAAACCGCGAGCGCGGCGGGTGCCTTAGAAGATTCTTCTAATACTACGAAATATCACGCCGAGCACAAGGGCGGAGGAACACCCCAATGATTCTTTCCACAGTAATCTCTCCGGTGCTTGCGGCAAGCCAACAACAGAACGATTTACTCTCGCGGATTTTCGTTTTCGACCGATACAGCGAACTAGTTCAGCTGTTGCAGAACTCTATTCTTGCGGGTGCAGTCCTCGGTATTATCGGCGGTTTCGTCGGCATGTTTGTTATGATGCGCGATCATGCCTTCGCCGTGCACGGTGTATCTGAAATGTCGTTTGCAGGTGCCGCGCTGGCACTTCTGCTGGGGTACGATGTCATTACCGGGTCAATGATAGGGTCCATTATCTCCGCCTTGCTGATCGGCATGATGGGCGTGAAGAAAAGCGAATCAAACTCGGTCATTGGTGCCCTCATGCCCTTTGGCTTGGGTTTAGGCATTCTCTTTCTCTCGCTCTACCAGGGCAGGAGCGCCAATAAATTCTCGCTTTTAACCGGTCAGATTGTTTCGGTTGACGGCGATCAGCTGAACGCCATGATCGCTGGAGCCATCGTAATTATCGCAATCCTGACTCTGATCTGGCGGCCACTGAGCTTCGCTTCACTCGATCCCGAAGTGGCGCAAGCAAAGGGCGTTCCTATGCGTACCCTATCCCTGGTCTTTATGGTGGTTCTGGGTATCGCTGTAGCGCTTTCGGTTCAGGTCGTTGGCTCCCTGTTGGTGCTGGCCCTCTTGATTACTCCGTCTGCCGCGGCGCTTCAGGTGACTGCATCCCCGCTTAAAGCGCTTATTCTCTCGGTGATTTTTGCGGAACTAGCTATTGTGGGCGGTATTTTGCTTGCGCTTGCCGGTTCGCTACCGATTAGCCCTTATGTCACCAGTGTCTCCTTCGTAATTTATATTATCTGCCGCATTATTGGCGGAATTAGGAGGCGGCACAGTGCATCAGGTCGCATCGCCCGTCAGACACAAGGGGATGCACATCATCACCCTGCGAGCGTCTAGTAGCGGCTCTTTCTAGAGAATCTTAAAGTCTGTTGCCCACAACTCAACCAAGAGTTGTGGGCAACAGACTTTAAGAGTAGCGCATACTCTGCGGGATGAACCAGGATTCAGGTCTTATTTACTGGCGCCCCGTCAACCGATTTTCTTCATCACGGAGTTCCAGAGTGCATTCAGGGCAGTAGCCGGTAACTTCAACTACATGCTCCAATTCCGAGAACCCGTATTTTTTCCCCATATCAAGGGCCCAATCCTCAATAGCGGGTGCCTCAAGCTCCACGGCCTTACCGCAACGGCGGCACAGAAGATGATGATGGTGTGTATCGCCCTGACAATGACGGTAAAGCGACTCGCCTTCGACACCCTTCACGACATCCAGTTCTCCCGAATTAGCGAGAGACTGGAGCACACGGTAGGTCGTCGCCAAAGACACCTGCTCTTTACGGTTAGCTAGGGTGAGGTGCAAATCCTGCGCCGAAATAAAATCGCCCAGTTCGGCCATCGTGGCCTTGATAATGCGGCGCTGCTTGGTGTTGCGCGCCTCTGCCTGTTTCACGATCTTGCGGACGGGAATATGAGTATCCAAAACATAACCTTCCGGGTGGGGCACACCCAAGTAGTATGCGGGTTTGTGAGCCTTTTCTAATGACTCTACACTAAAATTTTGCATATCAAGTGCGAGTTATTAATTCTCTCACGTGGTGAAAATTCTAGATTACCCTGTAGTTAGCTATGGTACAGCACTAGAGCAGGCTCGAATCTGGCGAGTAGACTGGAACCATGGAACTGACAAAATATACCCATTCAAGTGTGCGGATAGAGCACGACGGTCATGTACTAGTGTTTGACCCCGGAAATTTCGCGCCTGAGGGCGAACATGCTCAGCTGCTTGATGGCGCGGACTACCTCTTGATCACACACGAGCACCCCGATCATTTTGATGCCGATCGTGTGCTGCCTTTGATCGCCGAAAAGCCACAGTTACGTATTTGGGCGCCGCGAGCTGTCGCAGAGAAAATTCTTGATACCGCGCCAAACGCCCACGTCACTGTTGTATCGGCAGATAGCGAATTTTCGGTGCCCGGTTTTGATGTACAGACCTTTGGCGGTCAGCACGCGCTGATTCACCCTTTGATCCCTACGATCGCCAATATTGGATACCTCATTAACGGTGTTGTGTACCACCCCGGTGATTCCCTCGTGGTGCCACATGGTGTGAAAGCTCCTCATGTGTTGGTGCCGGTACACGCGCCCTGGAGCAAGGTTCAAGAAGTTATCGATTTTGTGATCGCGGTGGGAGCACGGCATGCGTACCCCATTCACAATGGCATGATTAATGAGAATGGTACGGGAATTATCGAGGGTTTGATTACTACCTTTAGCAACAAGTACGGTACCGAATATTCGCATCTAAACCCCGGTGACACGGTCAAGCTCTAGATTTTGGAGGATAGAGTGAGCAGTATTTTTACCAAGATTATTGACGGCGAGATTCCGGGCCGTTTTGTCTGGAAGGATGAGAAATGCGTGGCGTTTATGGATATTCAGCCGGCATCGCACGGGCATCTGCTTGTGGTTCCGCGTGAAGAGATTGACCGTTGGCCCGAGCTTCCGATGGCGCTTGCAGCACATCTTTTCGCAGTAGCGCATAAGATTTCCGGCGCTCTAGATCGAGCTTTCGATAAAGACCGGGTGGCGCTTATGATTGCCGGGTTCGATGTGCCACACACGCATATTCATCTGTTCCCAGCGGATAGTATGGCGGAATATGACCCGGCGAATGCGCTCGCTAACGTGACTGCCGAGGAACTGGATGCTGACGCGGAGGCGGTGCGTACCGCCCTGCGCGACCTCGGACACGGTGAATTTGTGCCGGAGGCTTAGGAGAGCCTGATCCTCTTAATATTCCGTTTCACCACAGACATGAAAAAGTGCCTTTATTCAGATAAAGGCACTTTTTCATGTCTGTGGTGAGCATGATGTACAGCTTGCCCCTCAGCGGTACGCTTTGAAACGGTGCAGCGCTTGCTCTGTTTCTGCTGTGAAGCAGGCAAAAGCCTCCGCATACTCGCAAGAAAAGTATTCGGGGGCTCGCCCTCGCCGTAGGTAGGTTTAGTGTTTTTCCGCCTTTGAGATCTGATCTGCCAAATCTTCGGGGGAGAGGTTGGCGGAAGAGAACTCGGGGGTCAGCGGCAGATGCAGCTGTAAACCGGTACCGGGGCAGATTTCTACGTTTGCTGACTTTAATTTGAAATCGACTACATGTCCGCCATGAGTACGGTCATCGTCAATAAAGTGGGCGTGGCACCCCGGAACGGAAATGCCCTGCTCATAGATGGGGGTACGGAAACCCACAATCGTGCCCGTCAGATTATCGAACTGAACGATATCCTCATTCTCGGTTGCATCCACCATTTTCGGGTAGGGCTTTTCCTGCTTGACTACGGTACGAGTACGAACCCACTCAAACTCGCCATAAATCTTGATAGCGTACATGTAGTTCTTTGACACCGTAAAATTATCGAGAACCTGTGAGGTGGAGGTGCGCAGCATGTTTTGCGGAAGCTCACGACGGATCATGGGTACGAAGTTTGTGACCACTGCATATGGGGTTCGATCAGTAAGCTGGGGGATAGAAACCGAGCCGTCATGGCGCACCTGGTAACAATCGCCGTCGAGCACCACCATCTCCCCATCAAGGCCGTTAAAAGTTCCTACCCCAAAGTTACCGTGGCTCAATAGTTCACCAATTGTCATTTCGCCATCGTACACGCCGTCGAGTAGCTGCGACATAAGACCTGTCTGGAAGACCTCGTTGCGGAATACGGTTTCTCCATTGAGCTGAGTCGGCTGATATGCCATCGTTTTGCCTTCTTTCCTGTCCGTGCGCGCTATCAAAAGCCAACAGGCGCGTCCTTCTCTTCCATATTCTACGCTTGCTTCTGGATGCTCACGACATAGATTGAACTCCGGCGAGAACGCTACGGTATGGTACTGATAAACTTACTCATGTCATAGGAGATATTTTGGAATCATCATTACACTCTATTGCTGCTTGGACTTTCATAGGCGAGTGCTCCATTCCGCAAGATGCTCTTGACCTGATGGTGCCAGGGGAAGAACCAATTATTGAGTATAAGACTTTTCGAGACGCAGCAATTTTTACGACGAAGCGTTTAATCGTGCGTGACTCTCAGGGGTTATCGGGGAAGAAAGTAGAAATGTATTCTCTGCCCCCATAGCTCTATTAACATGTGGTCATCCGAGAACGCTCGGGGTTTATTTGACACCAATGCTGAACTTGAATTGTGGACCCGAGCAGGCCACATCAAGATTAAAGTTGGGCGAGGCACCGATATTCGTAAACTTGATCGGCTTATCGGTGCGTGCGTTCTAGGGACGCAGTAGAAAGCTTGATGGAGCCTACCGCTCGATCTCTAGTACCATGTCGAGATGCTCAATCCCGGCTTCTTGATAAAGGGGCACCACGAACCTTAAACCCTGCAGCCTCATAGTAAGAATTATGCAGGTAAGGGGGTTAGCGCTGTAGATCGAGCACCATCTCGACATGCTCGATTCCAGACTCCATGTAGTGCTCACCGCGCTCAACAAACCCCTCAGGACTGTAGTAGGTATCTTTCAGATATGCTTGAGCGGCGATCACGATTTCTTTTGCGTCCGTGTTATTCCGGATCCATTCCAAGGCTGCGTGTAAAAGCTTGCGTCCCAGGCCGGTACCGCGTGCATCTGGGTGAACTGCCACACGACCGAATGTCCATGCGCCCGGAATGTAGCGGTGGCGTGCATCCTGAACCTTCTCAAGATCGAATAGACGCAGATACGCGAGCACTTTTCCCGAATCGTCCTCATTCACCATATGGATGCATTCGAAATCAGCGTCATCAGGCTCCTGATCAGTTGATTGCTGACCCACTGTGAACACCAGTGAACGAATAATATGAATCTGCTGCAACTCGTGAGCGGTCAGCTCGTCAAAATGCTTGGCGATGAATTTGGACACGGGCTCTCCTGCGTTGGTCATATCGGTGAAAAGACAGTTCTCATTATTCTAACGTGATGTGTGCGAATCACACGAAATCTAGAGAATATACGGTGAAAATGTGCGGCGTGTACAGCTAAAGCGTACCAATAAGAACGCCGCCAATAACTACGAGGGCGAGTCCTCCTAACACATACAGCAGCTCCAGCCTCGTTTTCTTCTCGCCCAGTAGCAAGATACTGCCCAGAGTGGAGATAATAACGTTCATCTGTGAGATTGTAAACCCGCTGGCAACACCGTTGCGATGCGGCTCAATAGACACTAGGTAGGCTAACGCAGCACCCGAGAAAATCACGCCACAGATAATGTTCTGTAAAGACTTCTTATCCCAAGGGCGGGTACCGTCACGGGTCAGCATAGACATCGTGATAGCTGCTACCACCATACCCACTGATTGGGGCAGGAATTTATACCACCCGTCTACACTCACATAGTTGGGAAAGAATGAATATCCAACATATCCGATGGTAGAAATTAAGAGTGTGATAATACCGGCCCGCATATTCCCGCCAGACTGTGGGTCAGGATTCTCTTGCTTCGTGGTCATCCAAATACCGATGATAATGAGCATCAGAGCCACTGCACCGATAATCTTAGCCTGAACGGTACCCCAGTCACCGAACGCCACCACGCCCATCAGCGAAGTACCTACCAGCTGCATACCAGTCGATAAAGGCATGGTTTGAGAAACACCGATCTGGGTAAATGCGCGATATTGGTTCATCTGCCCGAACGCCCAGCTTGCCCCTGAGAGGAAGCACAGAAAAAATGCCCAAGCGTCAAGGCGAATCGGGAAGAAAAGCAGGGAAGTGGCAATACCCACGAGGAGCACGCCCATCGTGGTACCCATAATTTGCTGAGTCGGTTTACCACCGATTTTAGATACGCACAGCGGCAGAATGCCCCAGAATAGCGCGGGGATAAGACCGATAAGTATATTCATGGAAATTATTTCCTTAGGCATTATGAGAACACAGAATATACAGCTGTTCTGCGGAAAGAATAGTACATTATCATTTTAGAAACGTCTATAACGCTGTAAGTTCACTTCAGCTTATCTTGTTTTTATAAAATTCGAGTCAGGCAGGTAGACATCCTGTTTGAGATCTTAAAACAGAAGATGCCCCCTTGTATGAGGGCATCTTTAGAATAGTTCGGTTGAGTTTCATGACCATAGGGAGGCGACAGTCTTCGTAAAGTGCGTACCATCGGGGTGTATCTGCGATACAAGTTGGAGATTCCAGGTTCCATCGCTCCCATTAATATTTGCGGTCGTGCGCGTGCGTGCTACGAGCTGAGCTCCATTGTCACTTCGTTCCACGTGAGCAGATACTACCTCAATATTGCTGTAGGACATAGTTTTGTCGGCAACCGACTGTACCCACTCATCGCGAGTCTGGATCTGGCCTGTGATGTGGGTGAGTGTAGCATCCTCAGTGAGAGTGGAACGGAGAGACTCGGCGTCAGCATCCATCATCGCCATAAACATACGCTCTTGTGTGCGAATAGGCTGCTCATCGGAACCTGTATAGGGCTCGCCTGGTGCAGAGGGTAATAGCTGGTCATTCTTATATAGTGCTTCATCGGACGACAGCGAGCTGGAAGCGCAACCTACGAAAGTTGCAACTGCTGTAAGACCAGCTGATAGACATACAGTACGGCGTGATAGTACATGCGACACGTCAAACTCCTTTAGAACGTGGAGGCAGTAATCCCCTAAGAACTTACTTGCGGCTTCATCATACGTGAAGGTTAAGCCTTAATTCCAGATTTGTAAGTATTCCACATTATGGCCACTGAGGGAATCAAGTACCTTGTGGAGCTGTTCTTTCTGAGCGGGGAAATTTGCGAATAGGTCTATCTTCTCAGTGTTTACTAGTTAAGGAAGGCTACTATGCTAGGCAATGCCGCAGTGTATTGTCAATATGAAAGCACAACCGGAATATACAAATTCTGGAAAGGTTAGTATGTGTATGCTCGCCATGAGCATAATCTATGATGAAGCAAAGGCAGATAAAAATTATAATAATATCTAAAAATTATTATAAAGCTAATAAATGTGCTTGTCAGAGGTCATATTCTTAAACTCTCAGGACCTGTCATTATGAGTTTTTGATATGCACATATATCGGACATTAGGTTCCGTTACGCTAGAAAAAAGAGAGCTCTTTTGCTCTATTTATATCTTAGGGTCAGAGATACAGACCTAGCTTCTATGACAAAGATATTAACGAGAATGCTCCATACCCTCATTATATGAGAACATGGAGCATTCTAACTTCTGCAACTAACGGTTAGACACCGTAGTACAGCTGGTATTCCAGTGGATGCGGAATCAATGAGAGCGGTTCAAGCTCATTGGTGCGCTTGTAATCGATCCACGCCTGAATAAGATCCTCGGTGAATACGCCGCCTTCGAGCAGGAAGTCGTGGTCTGCCTCAAGCGCGGCCAGCGCCTCCTCAAGGTTAGCGGGAGCCTTCTTGATATCCTTGGCCTCTTCGACGGGCAGCTCGTACAGGTCCTTATCGATCGGTGCGGGCGGCTCAATACGGTTGCGAATACCATCCAAACCGGCCATAAGCTGAGCCGAGAACGCGAAATAGGGGTTACATGAGGGGTCAGGGGCACGGAACTCCAGGCGCTTAGCTTTCGGGTTGGCGCCAGTAATCGGAATGCGAATACCGGCAGAGCGGTTACCCTGCGAGTACACCATATTCACGGGGGCCTCGTAGCCAGGCACAAGGCGCTTGTAAGAGTTAACGGTCGGGTTGGTAAACGCCAACACAGCGGAGGAATGCTCAATCAGACCGCCGATGTACCAGCGAGCGATATCGGAGAGGTTTGCGTATCCGCGTTCATCGTAAAAGAGTGGCTCGCCGTCTAACCACAGTGACTGGTGGCAATGCATCCCCGAACCGTTATCGCCGAAGACAGGTTTCGGCATGAAAGTCACAGACTTGCCCCACTCATCGGCGGTGTTCTTGATAACGTACTTAAACTTCAGCAGGTCGTCGGCGGCATTGGTGAGGGTGGAGAACTTGTAGTTGATCTCTGCCTGTCCAGGGGAACCGACCTCGTGATGGCTGCGCTCAACTTCGAGCCCAACCTGATCCATCGCTACGCACATAGCATCACGCAGATCGGCTTGCTTATCGACAGGGGAGACCGGGAAATAACCGCCCTTGATAGGGGTCTTATTACCAAGATTGCCGCCTTCTTCCTTGCGGCCGGTGTTCCAATATGCTTCATCGGAATCGATTTTATAGAACACAGAATTGGGCTCTACCTGGTAACGGACATCCTCAAAGACGAAAAACTCGGCTTCAGAAGCAAAGAACGCGGTATCGGCAACACCTGTGGACTGCAAGTACGCTTCGGCGCGTTCGGCTACGCCGCGAGGGTCACGATGGTAAGGCTCACCAGTGCGGGGATTCACAATAGAGCAGATAATAACAAGGGTTTTTTCAAGACGGAAAGGATCAATATACGCCGACTTAACATCGGGAATAAGCTGCATATCAGACTCGGCAATGCCCTGGAAACCACGAATAGACGAGCCATCAAAAAGCTGACCGTTGACGAAGAAATCCTCGTCGATCGCCTTTGCCGGAAGGTTGAAGTGCTGCTGCACCCCGGGCATATCGGTGAATCGAATGTCGACGAAGACAATTTCGTCGCTCTTAATAAAATCGAGAACTTCTTGGGGACTGGTAAACATACGGACTGCTCCTCGTGGTGTTTTGTCCTTGGTGTCTGGTGTGGCGCCCAGTTTATGAGTTGTGCACCACTATCTAGCATAGGGGGTATTTTTTGCTCTGTCGTGTCTATTATGTTTCGGTAGTGTTACAAAGTTGCAGATGTGGTAGGGTGGCGTACGTTTAGGAAAAAGATACAGGATAATAGAAACCATGATTGAACGTGACGATCTTGGGTCGTGGCTCAATGGCGCGCCCAGCGACCAAAAATACCCCGGAGAGATCATGGGGCGACCAGAGACAGGACCTGGCGCTATAGCCCGTCCGATGCGTCGCCTCCTAGGTTTCATCATAGATTGGTATCTATGCTTGGGTCTTGCGTTTCTGCTAGTCGGAGGCCAAAATGTACAAATACATGGTCTAACGACACTAGGAATTTTTCTGCTGTACCTGATCGTACTCGTGGGATTTATGGGGCACACTCTGGGGCATTTTCTGGTTGGAGTCCAAGTGCAAACTCTAGATGGCAGGCCCGCTGGTTGGAAGCGAGCCCTTATCCGAGCTGTGCTGACCATGCTGGTGTTGCCCACCGTAATTTTGGATGCGAATTCACGCGGTCTTCACGATCGCGCGGCAGGAACTATACTTGTGCGCATCCGCTAGATGCGAACTGTATTGCCGGAGAGCTTATATTGTTTTCCGGGTATTAGACAGAAAAGCTGAGCCCCGACCTCACCATGATATCGGGGCTCAACCATAGGATGTACCGTTTCTAACGCCCACGCATTGCGCGACGATCGGGGCGCACACGGTTCGGGTCTATACCCTTTGGAATGCTGTTCATGGGGTTACGCACATGGTTGAGGGTACTAAGACGATTAGAAACTCCCTGAACTTCTTGCTGAGTCAGGGCTTTAGGCAGCTTGTTCATAGTCTTGACGACATCTTTTAACTCAACCTGATTTTCGTCGTGACCGGTCTCAATCACGTGTACGGGAACGCCGGGAACTACGCGGTTAAGATGTTTCTTCTCATTTTTCACAAGGTTCTGCACACGAGATGAAGGCCCCTCGGTTACCAGCACAATCCCTGGCTTACCAAGACCACGAAAAACAAGATCCTGATTGCGGTTCGCAGCTACAGGCTGCTCTTCCACAATCCAGCCGCGGCGCACAGAGTTCATGGCGGCACCCGCACGCCCGGGTTGTCCTTCGATCTGTGTGAACGCTGCTTTTTGTGCGCGACGACCCAGAATAATCATGGCGGCAAGAACGCCAACCGCAAGACCAAGAATAATAAAAGTGATGATGTTGTTGAGTAACGCGCCGATCAGGACGAAAACAAGTAGGGTAACGACCACTGCAAGAAGCAGAATCCACCCGATATTCGGGTCAGATTTTTTGGTCATCTGGTAGACCTGCTTCATCTGGGCAAACGTACCCGGAGATTTATCTTTCTTCTGCTTTTTCTTCTCTTCGCGCTTTTCTGCCACGGTGCTTCCTCTGGACAACGGGTAGGAAAATGCAGTATAAGACTGCAGTATTTATTCTATCTTAGATTGTTCTTGACCTGGATGCCCGTGCATTACTTCTAAGGAAAAACTCACCTAACAGCCAAACCCGGCAAATGTGTCTAAAGTTTGACCCTCGTTGGGGTAAACAAAGTTCCCCGATTCGTAACCCTCAGGAGAGGACGAACCGGGGAATTTTCTAAATCTATGTCTTTGCGGACTGAACTATTCTACTATTCTAGAAACCCGCTGCGACGAGGGAAGAAGCCTCTTGCAAAGCCGCACCGCCATCTTCGATATGCGCAAGGTTTTCTGGAATCTCATAGCCGTTCTTCTTCATCGCGCGTGCCCACAGACGACCGGCACGATATGAGGACCGAACCATCGGACCAGCCATAACGCCAGCAAAACCGATGGATTCTGCCATAGCTGAGAACTCCAGGAATTCGGCGGGCTTCACCCAACGCTCAATGGGATGGAAAAGGGGACCGGGGCGCAGATACTGAGTCAGGGTGATAATATCGCATCCGGCGTCGTACAGATCGCAGAGCGCCTCGTAAATCTCATCGTTAGTTTCACCCATACCCAGAATCAGGTTGGACTTCGTGACCATGCCAGCCTCTTTACCCTGGGTGATCACATCGAGTGATCGCTCATAACGGAATGCCGGGCGGATCTGCTTAAAGATACGCGGCACAGTCTCTAAGTTGTGCGCAAAAACCTCTGGACGTGCATCAATGACTTTCTGCACATGCTCTGGCTTACCCTTGAAATCAGGGATCAGCATCTCAACACCGGTATTGGGGCACATCTTGTGAATCTGACGTGTAGTCTCTGCGTAGAGCCAGGCACCGCCGTCTTCAAGATCGTCACGTGCCACACCGGTCACCGTGGCATAACGCAAACCCATAACCTTAACATTTTTAGCGACTTTGAAGGGCTCAGCGTAATCAACTGCAGCAGGTTTACCAGTCGCAATATTGCAGAAATCGCAGCGGCGAGTGCATTCGGAACCGCCAATAAGGTAGGTTGCCTCGCGGTCTTCCCAACACTCGTAGATATTAGGACAGCCAGCTTCCTCACACACTGTATGAAGCCCCTGGCCCCGGGCCAGTTCCTTCATTTCATTGTATTCAGGCCCCACAACGGCTTTGGTCTTAATCCAGTGAGGCTTCTTCTCGATGGGAACCTCAGCATTGCGAGCCTCGACGCGCAGCAGCTTGCGGCCTTCAAGCTTAATGCTCATGTGTGTTGCTCCTTCTAACTGGATGCGCCCTCGGTTTAAAACGGGCTGAAACCTATTTTACGCCCGCATCGTGCAGGCGAAAAACACTGTGGCGTGGATTATGGTTTATTTGTCTTTAAGTCTTGTTTACGCACACAAATCTCTATTCGGATTACCCGCCGAATATCGATAAGCGGCACTGACAAGGTGAAATACTTGAGCCTTGTGGCTACGCAGCCGTCTCGTGTGCCACCTTGTGCTCCTGCGGAACAAAGGGTTCAAAAGGCATCGCCAAACGATCCTGATATTTGATGAGCTCACGCTCAAGGGGCCCTAGAATATCTGCCGGGGTTACTGTACGACCGAGCTGCTCTGAGATTGTTGTGACACCAGCATCCGTAATACCGCAGGGAATGAACTGCATGAACGGCGCGGTCTCATTGCAGCAGTTAATGGCGAACCCGTGCATTGTGGTTTGCTTTGAAACGCGAATCCCAATAGCGGCGATTTTCTTATCCGGTGTAATACCATCGCCCAGAATCCATACGCCACTGCGCCCTTCCACTCGTTCGCCTTTGATGCCAAGCTGAGCGAGCACATTCATAATAATTTCTTCTAGGAGGCGCACATACGCTACCACGTCAAGAGGTTCAGGAAGTTTCAGAATGGGATACCCGGTCAGTTGGCCGGGACCATGCCACGTAAGTTTTCCGCCGCGGTCAATTTTCACGACTGGAGTTGAACGGTCTGTGGGGTACTCATGATCTTCAGTGCGCTTGCCAGCCGTAATCACGGGCTCATGTTCGAGCAGAAGAATAGTGTTTTGCCGAGCGCGTGCCGCTACCTCTGCATGAAGGCGAGATTGCATATCAAGGCTCTCAACATAATTCACATAGTCAGGGGCAAACCCCACACGTTCAAGTATTACGGACATAGCTTCTACTTTAGTACCGGAACGACCACGATAAAAATTAGGGCTTCCTGATTACACGTGCTCTGGGACGCAGCATCGCTCTAGGAAAACAACTCGTACTTTGTGTGACAGATTATGACGTCATAAACAAGGCAGAAGGCGAGCAGAAACGCGTTATACAGCATGAAAATCGCTAAAAACCTTGTTCCTGTGGATAACTTTCACGGTGCTTTTCTAAAATCCGGTACATCTAGAGTATGAACACCGATAGCATCACATACCTTGAAAATCTTCACGAAGAACCAAACCTGAGTATTTGGACAGTTAAGATACATGCAAATAGAGATTCATTGGTTAAGAATCGTATTCTTCCCAAACAATTAGCCCCGGGGCTTTACACCCTTGCGATAAGTCATGATTCTCAGCAAATACCGTCGCAACAGATCAAAACACTTTGCGGTTTACCACCCTTACCCGGTGTTGCCACTGTACTAGCCGTAACGCGGGACGAAAGGCAGTCGTCTGGCACAGAGACAGGAACTTATTATTGGTACGAACCGGTTGAGGCAGGATCACTCGAATCTCTCGTGCAGGCACGTGGAACTTTACCGCTCGCCGAGGTTGCGACCTTGGCACACCACATAGGATGGGGTCTCAAGAGCTTACACGCGGCGCATATCTATCCTGAGCATCTAGAGCCTCAGCACGTGATGGTAACCGTTGCTGGACTCCCCGAGTTTCTTTGTCTGCCCAGTTCTGTCAAAGCGAGTAAACGCCAGCCGGATGAACATGAACATGTCGGAGTTCATGATTTTGTGGCTCTTCTGTGGTATGCGCTCACCGGAGAGTCGCCTCGGCAGACTCATCAACGCATTCCGCTGCCGCTCCTTGCCGATGTGCCGCAGACATTGGGAACCGAGCTTGAGCGTCTGCTTGATGATCCTAAGGCCACTGTACAGGAGGTTCTTGACGCATTCAGCGCATTCCAAACGCAGCCTCTCAACGCTTATACCAGCGCGCCTGAGTCAGTACGGTCTAAACTCCCTGTTGCTTCGCGAGAACCGAATACCGTTAAAAGCGCTAAGACCCTGCCCAAGGTTAGACATCAGAACGCTCAAAAACTTATAGGGAAGAGTACTTTCAAAGTTGGGCATAGCCGTGGGCGTTCAAAGGTTCGTAATTTTACGACCCGCAAACTTATGATTCTGGGGGTTGGGAGTCTCATAATCTTAGGAGCTGGAGCAATAGCCGGGGCAATCTGGGTTCCGGAAGCTATGCATCATCATGAGTCTCACACTACTCAGTCTACCGTTGTGAGTACTCCGCAGGATGAGCAGGCTATTCTCACTCAGGTTATAGAGAAGCGCAATCAGTCGTTGAGCGCCCAGGGGGCGGCGACGCTGAAACTGCGCTCATTGACCCGTATTCTGCACAGAGACTCTGACTCTTTAGGAATAACCGCAGAAGTAGAGTCGCCCGGATACGCCCCAACGGATGCGGAGCAGAAAGAATCCGGTGTTCACCTTGTGGACGGTGTGCCGGTGCAGACAGTTATCTTTGAGCTGCATTGCGACGAAGGGGTATGGCGTATTGTCACGGCAACACCAGTCACGGATGAAACACCCAATGAGCCCGATGCGCAGCCTACGGTCGTCCATGAGCCGTGAATAAAAATAACCACCAGGGGAGAGCTGCATATAGATGAGGCAGCTGCGAGTTCAAGCGTGCAGCTCTTAAAAACATATCCCCGGTAGGTCTATAAAAACTACCGGGAACATGGGCAAGAGCATTGTGCCGAAGTGAAGAGCTGTTTAGTGCCAGATGGTGGCAACGGCAACATTAATGACGGCAAGACCGCCCACTGCATGCGCTAATCCTGTTGAAATCGGTTCTCCCGCCTTGTACTTGCGTTGACCGATGAATGCGGCAGCAGCAATGCTCAATGCAATAAGAATTTTGACCGCAATCTTAATGTGGTTAGGACTGCCGGTAACCTCAGCAATTCCTACCAGGAGTAAGCCCGTTACGAGCATCAGAAGCGATGCGTGAAACTGCCCGGGCAGAACTTTAGGTGTGCGAAAATGAGCAATCCAGAGCCCAATAATAATCGCGGCACCTATGATGTGCAAAAACACAAGAACGTTGTTGAGAAGAAACATAGCTAATATTCTGACACTCTGTCACTATAATGTCTACTTTAACAAACTCGGCATAACGACGAAGAATAAAAAATAAAAAAGGGGTGCGTTGGCTTATATGCCAACACACCCCTTGAAACACGATGCTACATCATGCCAGGACCCCTTTAGAGACCGAGCTCAGCCTCAAAGTTTGCCTCTTCCAGGCGAGTCTTGAGGGTGTACAGGAAGCGACCTGCATCCGCACCATCGACCACGCGGTGATCGTAGGTGAGGGACAGGTAGCACATGGAGCGGATAGCGATAACGTCGTTACCGTCAACATCCTTAACAACCATGGGGCGCTTCACGATGGAACCGGTACCGAGGATTGCAACGTTCGGCTGGTTGATGATCGGGGTGTCGAACAGTGCACCGAAGGAACCAATGTTGGTGATGGTGAAGGTCGAACCCGACAGCTCCTCGGGGGAGATGTCGCCGGTACGTGCGCGGCCACCCAGGTCGCCAATAGCCTTTGCCAGGCCAGCAATGCCCAGGTCAGAAGCGTTCTTGATGACGGGAACCAGCAGACCCTTGGGGGTGTCCACAGCAATAGCGATGTTCTCGGAGCCGTGGTAAGTGATCTGCTTGTAGTCCTCGGTCATGGAAGCGTTCAGAGCGGGGTGCTGCTGCAGAGCCTCAGCGGTTGCCTGGACGAAGAAGGGCAGGAAGGTCAGCTTAGCGCCCTCACGAGCAGCGAAGCCGTCCTTAGCCTTTGCACGCAGCTGAACGATGCGGGTCACGTCAACCTCGGTGACCTGGGTTAGCTGGGTGGAGATGTCCAGGGACTCACGCATGCGCTTTGCAATAACCTGGCGGATACGTGCGGTCTTCTCGACGGTGCCACGCTTGGGGGAAACCTCGAAGGTGTGCGGTGCCTTTGCGGAACCAGCAGCCGGAGCAGCAGCGGGTGCAGCAGCGGCGGGAGCAGCGGAACCCTTAGCAGCGATAGCAGCCTGAACATCCTGCTTGCGGATGCGGCCACCAACACCGGTGCCCTTGACGGTGGACAGGTCGATGCCGTTGTCCTTAGCGAGCTTACGGACCAGCGGGGTCACGTATGCTTCGCCCTCAGCAGCTGCCGGAGCGGCAGGAGCAGCGGGAGCGGCAGGAGCTGCAGGTGCAGCCGGAGCAGCAGCAACCGGAGCGGGAGCTGCGGGAGCCTCAGCAACCGGAGCGGGAGCAGCCGGAGCAGCAGCAGCAGCGGAAGCGTCGCCGATGATAGCCAGAACCTGGCCAACCTCTGCGTCCTCATCCTCGGGGATGCGGATCTCGAGCAGGGTACCTGCTACGGGGGAGGGAACCTCGGTGTCAACCT
>NZ_KV793056.1:193458-233788 GCF_001808385.1 Rothia sp. HMSC08A08 | reverse complement strand
TGTCAACCTTGTCGGTGGAAACCTCAACCAGGGGCTCGTCAACCTCAACCTGCTCGCCAACTTCCTTCAGCCAGCGGGTAACGGTGCCCTCGGTGACGGACTCGCCCAGTGCGGGCAGCAGAACCTCGGTGCCTGCAGCAGCAGCTGCGGGAGCAGCCGGTGCAGCAGCGGGAGCAGCCGGAGCCTCAGCAACCGGAGCGGGAGCTGCGGGAGCCTCAGCAGCTGCGGGAGCAGCCGGAGCAGCAGCGCCGGAACCGTCGCCAATGATAGCCAGAGCAGCGCCGACCTCGACGTCCTCGTCCTCGGGGACGAGAATCTGCTCAACAACGCCTGCTACGGGGGAGGGAACCTCGGTGTCAACCTTGTCGGTGGAAACCTCAACCAGGGGTGCGTCAACCTCAATGGTGTCGCCGACCTCAACGAGCCAGCGGGTAACGGTACCCTCGGTCACGGACTCGCCCAGTGCGGGCAGTACTACGGTGTGGGACATAATCTTTCCCGTTCTCCTTGTGAATGCTTGAACTAGAAAAATGTGAGCGGCGACCCGGATGCGCGCCGTATGCGTCGAAGCACATCGACGCGCATCCGGATAGGGGCGTTGTTCAGCGGATACGCCCGGCAGCCGCTAACGACCAACGGTCGTCAATACTAAGCTGACGCGCTAACGCCAGTCAGCAAAACTTACGCGCTGTGCAGCGGGGTGCCGTTCAGGACCATTGCAGCCTCACCCAGGGACTCGTTCTGAGTCGGGTGTGCGTGGATGAACTTAGCGACGTCCTCGGGGAATGCTTCCCAAGCAACCCACATCTGAGCCTCACCAATCTGCTCACCCATGCGCTTACCAATAGCGTGAACACCAACGATGGGGCCGTCCTTCTGGCGGACAACCTTCACGATACCGGTAGCACCGAGGATAGCGGACTTGCCGTTACCAGCCAGGTTGTATTCGGCAACTTCAACATTGTCCTCACCGAATTTCTCCTTCGCTTTCGGCTCGGAGTAACCCACGGAAGCAATCTCAGGATCGCAGAAAGTCACCTTCGGAATATTAACATCGGGAACAACGGTGGGGTTCAAACCAGCAATTTCTTCGGCAACAAAGATGCCCTGCTGGTAACCACGGTGTGCAAGCTGAACGCCAGGAACAATGTCACCCACAGCATAGATATTTCCAACACCGGTGTGCAGGCGCTCGTTAGCAAGCACGAAGCCACGATCCATGGGGATACCTTGCTCTTCGTAACCCATATTTGCAGTGTTGGGGCCACGGCCAACAGCAACGAGCACGATGTCGGCCTCAAATACCTTACCGTCTGCCAGGGTTACCTTTGCACCGTTAGCGTCCTGCTCAACCTTCTCAAAGAAAGTACCAGTATTGAACTTGATGCCGCGCTTCTTAAAGGCACGCTCAAGAACCTTGATGATGGCGGGATCTTCGTTCGGAACGAGGTTGGGTAAACCCTCGATAATAGTGACGTCTACGCCCATAGCTTTCCACATGGAGGCAAACTCACAGCCAATGACGCCGCCTCCGAGAACGATAGCGCTCTTCGGCAGGTAGTCCATTTCAAGAGCCTCGGTGGAGGTCAGAACTCGACCTTCAATAGGCAGGCCAAAAGTCTTAGAGATAGAGCCGGAAGCAAGAATAATATTCTTGCCCTTGTAATCCGTACCGTTGACAGTCACGGTATCTTGAGCGGTCAGCTTGCCTTCACCAGCGATAACCTCTACGCCCTTCATCTTCAAAAGACCGGAGAGACCCTTGAATTTACCCGCGACAATACCATCTTTGTAATCGCGTACCTTACCCATTTCGATGGACTCTAGGGTGGCGTTTACGCCTACTTTAGAGGCTTCACGAGCGTCCTCCGCCAATTCTGCGGCGTGTAGGTACGCCTTCGTCGGAATACAACCGGTGTGCAGGCAGGTGCCGCCTACTTTTTCCTTTTCAACGAGGCCAACGGTAAAACCCAGCTGGCGCGCGCGCAGAGCGGCAGAGTAACCAGCGGAACCGCCGCCAAGGATGAGGATGTCGAATTCTTGAGCCACGATGTTGCTCCCTTGCATAGATTGTGGGGCTGTAACCCCGGTGCAATGCGTTCTTTATCTATATTGCTTTTCTGTCAAACAGCAGACCCGCACCTTCCGGTTTGCGTGAGGGCACGCATCTATGAGAGAGCAGAAAAACACTCACTACAACAATACCCCTGTTTTAGACCCTTTAAGTTCACCTGACGCTAATTTGGGGCAATAATCGCACAAACTGTGCAAATTTTTTGAAGAGCGTAACCATACTGGAATTTATGATGTGAGATTTTGCACGTAGAAGAAGAGCAGTATCGGGGCCCTGAGACCGTCAGTCTAGGGACCCCGATATAAGGCGGATGTTTCCTTTACTGTGCGTACGATTCGATGAAATTCACCAGGGTTGCGGTGCCAAAACCGGTACCTTCCTTAGGGGTGAACCCATAAGCACCTTCTTCGTTAAAGGCAGGACCAGCAATATCGAGATGTGCCCAGGGAATGCCTTCACCTACAAATTCTTGCAGGAAGAGCCCTGCGATCATCATAGAACCGTAGCGCGAACCCATATTTTTAATATCTGCCACTGGGGAATTCATAGAGGCACGCAGATATGATTCGAGTGGTATTTGCCAGTATGCCTCACCGGATTTTGCCCCTGCCTGTTGTACACGGTCGCGAATATCCTCATCACCCATAAGTGCGGCGGTACGCAATCCCAGCGCCGCCATGGCTGCACCCGTGAGCGTTGCAATATCCAGGATTACGGTAGGGTTTGATTCGGATGCAAGAGCAATACCATCCGCCATGACTAGGCGACCTTCAGCGTCTGTATTGAGAACTTCAACCGTGCGACCGTCACGAATCGTGATAATGTCTTCGGGGCGCAGGGAAGCTCCGCCGGGCATATTCTCAGCGAGGCAAAGGTATCCGGTGACCTCAACCGGAATTTCCAGCTCGGACGCCGCAAGAACTGCGTGCAGAACCGATGCTGCACCTGCCATGTCGCATTTCATCGTCATCATAGATGCCGCAGGTTTTAGGGAGTTTCCACCGGTATCAAAAGTAATCCCTTTGCCAACGAGAGCCACATGTGCAGAAGGGCTCTCGGGGGTGTACTTAATAACGGCGAGTGCGGGCTTCCGCGGGGAGCCTTGACCGACTCCTGCGATGCCTCCAAAACCTTCCTTGAGCAAACGGTCATAAGGGTAGACTTCAATGCTGACATCTGAATAATCTTTGACAAGCTCTGTGGCGAGATTTGCAAAAGATTCCGGGTACAGGTGTGAAGGGGGCATATTGACGAGGCGGCGCGCATCCTTGGCAGCTTCGCCCAGAATAACGGCGCGCACAAGGGCGGGCTCGGCTTCGCTGGCATCGGCTTTTGCCACAATGGTGATGGACTCCGCTTCGTCTCGAACAGAATCTGCAGTTTTGCTGCGTACTCCTTCTTCGGAGAATGATCCGAGAACGGCACCGTGAGCTACAGCTTCAATTTCGTCGCGTGAGGTACTACCGAAGTCGAGCGCGATATGTGCAGTTCCTAAAAGCTGACGGGTTGCCGAGCCAGCAGCGAAGCGAAGGGCATCTAGGCGCTCCTGGTCAATTGTGGTGTCTGAGCCTAAACCGATGAGAGCGATGATGTCGGACGATGCCCCTTCTACGCCGGGGAGGCGAAGTATTTGGTCGAGAGCACCTGTGGCACCTAGAGACTCCAGAAGTTTATTGATGCTCTGCGCCGAATCATCAGGAAGTGAATTTGAGGCTAGGTAAGGTCCGTCTTCTCCCGAAAAGACACCGAGAACAAGTACCTCAGCATTCAGCGATTGCAGGTCGTTGGTGTGAAGAGAAAGTGCTGTCGACATAGTTCCTCCGCGAATGGGTTGGAATATTGATATTGGGTAATGTGTTTCTACTGTACACTGCGGGTATCGGAAATCTTGACGAACAGTACGGTGAAAATACCCTTCTAACGCTTTTACGAGTGTTCGCCTCGCGCGAGAGACTAGGAAATAGTACTGTTGCGGTTAGACACATACATTAAAATAAAAAGTTCAGAGACTAAACCCGGCGAGGGAAAGGAGTGAAGATGTTAAACCCTGAAGATTTATATTTGGCGAATAATAAAATTCTTCATGATGCACGGTTGAAAAATCTCACTCTGGTTATTGCTCTCTCAAGCCCACAGGATGCAGGATCCACAGCGGGGCAGCTGGGGCATTTTCTTCTCAAGGAACTTAAGAATATTGAGGTTGTGGAGTTTGATACGGATCAGCTTCATGATTACCGTAGCCGCAGACCACATATTTTCTTCAATAAAGACCATTTTGAGCAGCCAATTATGCCTGCTCTGAAGCTTTATGCGGTCGAAGATACCCTTGATAAGCCTTTCTTGCTTTTGACCGGTTCAGAACCTGATTATCAATGGCAGCGTTTTCAGCAGGCGTTGTTGTCTATTGTGCGGACGCTGGATCCTTCACTTGTGGTGCTGGTGTCGGCGTTTCCGATGCCTGTGCCGCATACACGTCCTATGCCGGTGACGGCGCATGGCTCTCGAAAAGATCTCATTGAAGGTATTTCGCCGTGGCGTCCTAAGGCTGATTTGCATGCTAATATGACGAATCTTTTAGAGGTTCTTTTCACCGAGAATGGCTTTGACACCGTAGGATTCGGCATTAATATTCCCCAGTATGTTTCTGATGCTGATTTACCGCAGGGAACGCTAACTGCGCTTGAACATGTGAGTATGGCAACTCGATTGGCTTTTCCGAGTGATGAGCTTAGGGAGGCTGCGAGGGCTGTTCATGGGCAAATTAATGAGCAGGTCAAGGAGAACCCAGAGATTGGGCGTATGATTTCGACGATGGAAGCGAATTACGATGAAAACTTCCGTACCTCAAACGTCGCTATTCCGCTCTCGCAGCGCGACGCCCATAAGATTCCTGGACGTGATGAAATCGGTGCCATGTTTGAGCGATTCCTTGAGGAGCATGAAGAATAAGTAAGGCTCAAAAGATCCCATGGTTTAACTCAGGGGTGCACGCAACATAGAAAATTCAAGCTATGGTGGGTGCATCCCTAAACTTTTAGGGGTCACATATGCCTTGTGCTGTTCGTGTGAGTATGGATCGTAATATTTGGATAGAAAACAGCTAATTCTTATCCACAGAAGCGAAATATGTGTCCTAACGAAGTGAATGCACCTGGGTTATCCACAGGTTAGTTGGTCTGCGAACTTTTAAGGTGAGCAATCTTGCCATAGTAAAGATATGACAACAACGAGTAACCTAACGACAACCTATAGCTTACATACCGAAGAAGACTTGATAGCTCTCGTGCTGCATCAGTTTGGATACTGGCCGCAAGAATCGCTGGTGCTTTTAAGCGTGACGAAGCATGCCGTAGGGCCGTGTATACGCGTTAATCTTCCTGATGAGCAACAAGATCTAGAACAATATTTTGATACGTTAGCGAATCTGGTACCCGCCACCGTTGACGGGTTCGAGCCCATTACTGGGGTCTTTGCTTTGATCTTTAGCGGCAATGCGGCAACTCGAGAGCGGCAACTTTCACCTGCTACACGCACTGTCTTACACAATACGGATTTGTATATCGATAATCGCGCCGGAATCTCATTCAACCAGTGGCTGCCCACACTCTACGCAGCTTGCAACAATGTTCATCTTGATCTTTACGATGTGCTGTACTGCGGGTCCGTATCGCGATGGTCACTTGATCAAAACCAGCTTGCGCTCACTTACCGTGGCCCTATTGAAGACATTATGCATAGCTCGTACTATCTCGATCGGGTGTATGAGGGACGCCGAGTATCCGCAGAACCCCTGTCTGCATATACGCAATGCCTCTGGGATACTGCAACCAGTGCCTCCACGAATGAGGTGACAGAATGGGAACAAGCAAGTCTGTTGTGGATGCATACCTTTGAAGAAGAACTTAACCAAGCTACGGGTCGGCATACTGTTTTAGAACATCCTGGTTACTACCGTCAGAAAAGTATTGAACTCTGCTACTGGGAAAGTGCCCTTGAGGCTGTACGCTGGGTAATGCGTACCTATCCGCCTGAAAACGCCGAAGAGCACGATAACGCCATAAGTTTTGGGGATCGTTTACGTTCGCTGATATCGCCCGAAATAGCCGGCTATCTGCTGTGCAGCATGAGTACCCAGGCAACCCCAGAATTTATACTGTACCAAGCGGCTAAAGACCTGCCGGAAGCATTGGGGGTACTAGACGGATATGACTGTATGCATGCCGCGTGCGGTGAAGGATCATACGAACCGGTGGAACCTCTATGTTACGGCAAACCAACAACTCGTCGGCGCACGACGCTGCCGGAGACCTTTTATCAAACTTTTCGGGGCGAAAGCCCCCGTATCGGAGGTATCGGGCACGGTCGCGTGAGCTGGCACGACTGGATACGGCGTACGCATCGTATACTTCAACAGCAGATTTTAGACGACACATGCGACTCGTCTGAGACCAGACCGGAAGAACACATAACGAAGATAGACCGAATGGTGGAACTTCTGAGCGGTCTAACAAAGGACTATAAACCGGCCTGGAGCCGTCTTAACGCTCTCGAAGTTCTCTGTAATCTGTTGGTGCATGCGGTTCAATCGGGTGAACAGTATGGTCGACTGAGGCTTCTTCAAGCCTGGATAAATTGGCTACGTGGCGGAAATACCTATGCAGGTATTCTCGCCGATATCGCCAGGCTTCACTGTGATGAAGATATGCCTCTTTTTCAGGCCCTATCAGAATCTGTATTTCCGCTCTGGATTACGGATCCCGTGCGGTGTTGGCGCGGTGACCTTTACTTCAGTACTCTATTGCCTCACGAGGCAGCCGACGCCAAGGTAGAGACGATTGAGCCAAAGGCAGGGTAGCGAACGTTGTGTTTGCAGGGAATAAAACAGGGTTGTCTAGGCGAGCCTTATTTGAAAGAAAATAAGATTCTGCCATACTTGATGATGACCCCGTAAAGTCTGTGCTTTTGCGCGCGCCTTCATGAGGTGAAAACGCAGGGAATAATCCCCAGTATCTAGCGGTTATATTTATTCCGCTAACCCTGCTTTCACCAATAATGTGAGGAGCAAGACTTGACAGGGTCTTAGGTGTTTTGCAGACAAAGCACCCCAACACGAGTTAGAAAGGGTTCTTGTGGCACCTGCAACCAGCAAGAAGACCGCGACCGGTGAAACCTCTGAAGAGACTGTAGCCGAAACCCCCAAAAAGACAACCCGCACTAAAAAAACTGCAGCCACATCCAAACCTGCAAAAAAAGCGCCTGCTAAGAAACGCGCAGCAGCCAAAACTCAAGAAGACGCAAAATCTGATGCAGAGGACTCGGTCGAAGCCACTGCCGAGGCCGTGCCTGAAGAGAAACCTAAGCGCGCGCGTAAAACAACCACTAAACGTAAAACCGGTGGACGTAAGAAGAAGACCGACGAGGACGAGTTTGATCTTGACCTTGACGACGAGCTAGATCCCGAGACCGTTGACGGCGAAGAGCACGAAGACGCTGACGAAGATGAAGAAGCCGTTGCCAAAAAGGAAGAGAAGAAAGCTGCCGAAGAAGTGGCGGCTAAAGGCTCTGGCTTCGTGCTGACCGCCAGCGATGATGACGATGCACCTGCCCAACGCGTCGTTACCCCCGGAGCAACAGCTGACCCCGTGAAAGACTACCTGAAGCAGATCGGTAAAGTCTCGCTCCTGAACGCGCAGCAGGAAGTCGATCTTGCGATGCGCATTGAAGCTGGCCTGTATGCGGAGCACAAACTCGCCGACAACCCCGACATGGATCCGAAGCTCAAGAAGGAACTGCGCTGGGTGATCCATGACGGTAAGCGTGCGAAGAACCACCTGCTGGAAGCGAACCTGCGCCTCGTGGTCTCACTCGCTAAACGCTATACGGGCCGCGGAATGCTATTCCTTGACCTTATTCAGGAAGGTAACCTGGGTCTGATTCGTGCGGTCGAGAAATTCGACTACTCGAAGGGATTTAAATTCTCCACCTACGCCACCTGGTGGATTCGTCAGGCGATTACCCGTGCAATGGCGGACCAGGCGCGTACTATTCGTATTCCTGTGCACATGGTTGAGGTCATTAATAAGCTCGCCCGTGTGCAGCGTCAGATGCTTCAGGATTTGGGGCGTGAACCCACCCCCGAAGAGCTCGGTAAAGAGCTGGACATGGCTCCCGAAAAGGTTATTGAGGTGCAGAAGTACGGGCGCGAACCTATTTCTCTGCACACGCCGCTGGGTGAGGACGGCGATTCCGAGTTCGGCGACCTGATTGAGGATTCGGAGGCTGTCGTTCCGGCTGACGCAGTGTCATTCACTCTTCTCCAAGAGCAGCTGCACTCGGTGCTCGATACGCTCTCCGAACGTGAAGCGGGCGTGGTTGCTATGCGATTCGGCATGACCGACGGGCAGCCGAAGACTTTAGACGAAATTGGCAAGGTATACGGCGTGACGCGTGAGCGTATTCGTCAGATCGAATCAAAGACCATGTCGAAACTGCGTCACCCCTCGCGTTCGCAGGTTTTACGTGACTATCTAGACTAGAGACAATACCCCTAGTCGTAACGTGTTGAGTGTGCCCATCAGACCTTTCTGATGGGCACACTTACGTATAACACTTAATACAATTAAGCAGTATGCGAATAGAAAACACCCCTACTGAAATCTATCTTGAGGGTGAAAGAGCGTAACTCGCAGCCTTGAATACCGCGCTGTTGCGGCTTGGGAGGGCCCGCTAACAAGGCGGTGGTAAACAACGCAAATCTAAGGCATGTTCGTGCGTATAAAGTCGACCCTGCAAGTACACGACACGGAACGCAAGGTATGGCATAGCGTGTTTATCTGTGATTACCTAGAAGTAGTGGTTACCACAAGATAACGAACCCGCATTTTTCCGGAAATGCAGCTAACAACCGCATCCCACATCCACATCACCGATAGGGGACGATACTGTGAGTATTCTTGAAAAGACCGCTCTTGAACAACAAGCCCTGAACGTTATTGACCGCATCAATGCACAGCAGATATCGCCTGTTATTTTCTTTGACACTCAGCAGACATCAGAACCTCTGCCAGTGACCGCTTCTAAGGTTGGAGGTGTTCCCTACGTTCCGGTTGGTACTGCGGCGCCGACCAACGGCAGTGGACAGAATTTGGGGCTTATTGCCCAGATTAATTGTTCTGAGCTTCCCACAAACGATATTTACCCCGAAACCGGAATCCTACAGTTCTGGCTTGATCCGCACGAAGACTTGTGGGGGCTAAACTTAGACGATCCCACCAGCCAACAAAAAACTCGAGTTGTCTATTATCCGACTCTGGATGCGCCAGACTCCGGGGTCGGTACCGCCGTAACGGAACTTATAGTTAATAATCCTCATGATGACTTATATTGGCCGGTCAGCGGACGTCATGGGTATGGTCTTATCGCTAAAACCCAGAGTAATGAAGAATGGATTTTTGACGGACGCCCACATTCGGAATTTACTCGAATCTGGAACGATATGTACCCCGAGCAGCTTATAGCGAGTATTTGGGACCTTCGAAAGTTCGACGGCGGTGCTGATACCATCAAGACTTTACGCGATATGACGGGCACCCCCGAAAGCTATACCCATCACAAAATTGGTGGTTACCCCCTCTTCGAGCAACGCGATCCGCGTGATGGTGATGCGGCTCTTACTCGGTACACCGTGAATCTGCTGACGCTTATATCACGGGTGGAGTCAGGGAGCCATGAGGGCATTATGTGGGGCGATATGGGAACCGCAAACTGGATGGTGACCTCGCACCAGCTTAAGAACCGAGACTTCTCGAAGGTTCTCTTCGAATGGTCATAAGGTCCAATACTTAGGTTCAGCTGGCTGTACGCATAAATTTCTCTGGCGTGTATCTTCTCCGACTGGGTATAAAGTTAATGCTTCATGCTAAGGTGTGAGTCATCTTTATATAACATTGGGCATCCAACTCCACGAGGAGAACGCGTGACGGATAAGCAGACAGAAATACTAGAACGGGCTCGCACTTTACTGGCTGAGATGAATGTGGGACATCAAGTTCCCACGATGCGTATCAACACACGATTCGCTAAGTACAAGACGCTGCCAGTCACCGCCTCCAAAATCGGGGGAGTGCCGTACCTGCCCAAGGGCCAGGACGGTCCCGTAGACGTTAACGGTGAACCTTTGCATATGATTGCGCAGATTAACTGCGTCGATCTGCCCCCGAATAGTATTTACCCGGCGGAGGGGCTGCTGCAGTTCTGGATTAGCCCGACCGAGACCGATACGGAAGATTACACCTCATCACAATATGATCGCGTGATCTACTATCCCAAGCTGGGAAAAGCGAACAGGAAGGCTCATAAACTAGTCATTACCGAGGATAATGGCTTTATATGGCCTCTTTTGGGCGGAGAATACGCCCTAAGCTTCGAGCCTGAAAATCTAGAGTCCGGGCTAAAACTCAAACAATACAGTACCGGGCAGTTATTTACGCGGTTGTGGAATGAACGCTACCCGCAGGAGCAGATTGAAAGTCCTTGGGATCTTGATGAACTTGCAGGGCTTGAAGGCGATGACCTTGCGAGCACCTTTTATGAAGATCTTGATCACCACCAGCTGGGCGGTGTTCCCGAGTATATCGACTGGGACCCCCGCGATGACAAGGAGGAATGGAAAGACTACACGATTAATCTGCTCACTCTTGTCTCTGCGGATGAAGGTGACACCATAACCATCATGTGGGGCGATGCCGGAGCGGCAAACTGGCTGATTACCCCAGAGCAGCTGGAGAATTTAGATTTCTCGAAGGTCTTTTATTCGTGGGATAGCTGCTAAAGAAAATACACCATGAGCACTATTTTTGAGCGGGTCAAGCACCTTAATCATCTGCTGAGCCAGCAGGATCGTAAACCCACTGTGCGCATCATTCCTCGCGCAGTTCAGGGAACTGTGCCGGTGACCGCCTCTAAATTTGGGGGAGTGCCGTACCTGCCCGCCGGGGCTCAGGCCCCCACTAACCAGAACGGTAGGCCGCTGGGTATGGTCGCACAGATTAACTGTGCTGAGTTACCCCAAAATGAGCTTTACCCCAAGATCGGTATACTTCAGTTCTGGCTGGATCCGTATGATGAGCTGGGACTGGGCATCGACCTGAAGAACCCGGTGTCGCAGGTCAATGCTCGCGTGATCTATTATCCTAATCTTGAGGAAACAAACCCATGTGCCCACACTCTTGTTATGCCAGATCAAGAGAAACAAACCGAGGTGGAATTTATGGCCTGGCCAGTACACATGGATCAGGGATGGGAAATCGGACTCAGCTTTGAAGAAGCCTCAGAAGGAATAACCCCACAGAATTGGTGGGTCTACCAGAGCCGGTTTGTAGAGTTGTGGAATGAACTATACCCCCAGCAGCCTATCGGCGATTTCGCGGGTATTGATGCATACGCGCCCGCAGATGAGGAACGCCCGAGTGTGATGTTCTACCGTGACATAGATCAGGGAAGTTACCACAAACTTGGCGGATACCCCGAGTTTACCCAGCAGGACCCGCGTCAAGAGCATGATGGGCTCGATAACTACACAATCAACCTGCTCACTATGTTCTCTGAGGATGCCGAAAAATTTGTTACTGTTTGGGGAGATCAGGGCACTGCAAACTGGCTGATGACTCCGGAACAGCTGAATAACCGAGACTTCTCGAAAGTCCTTTTTGAATGGTCCTGCGGTTAGCTGCAACTATCAATAAGACTGGTGAAAACGAAAGTCAGGTATTGGGAGGAAAATATTATGGGCCGTACAGTAGCTAAAGAGGCACGGAAAATCGCGGCAGAAATCACTGCCGCCACACGGCAGCCAGTTATCCGTATTAAAACAGCCGGTACCAAGGCACCGCTGCCAGTGACTGCCTCGAAGTTTGGCGGCGCCCCGTACCTGCCTGCCGGAGCTCAGGCACCCACCAATGAGAGCGGGAAGCCCTTAGGGATGATCGCGCAGATTAACTGTGCTGAGTTACCTAAAAATGAGCTTTATCCCAAGACCGGGATACTTCAGTTCTGGATTGATTCCGGGGAAGAAGAAGGCGATGAAAACTGGGGCTTCAACGCCAATGATATAGCCAACCAGGCGAATATTCGGGTTATTTACTACCCCCAGGTGGGTGAAGCCGCCCCTGCGGGGCACCCCGCAGTCACCGCAGCACGGAGCGAAGATTGGCCTATCTACCCGCCAGAGGCTGAGCTTGCGCTCACTTTCAAGAAAAAACATGAGAGCCTGAGCGACACAAGCCGTGAATTTGAGGCCCGGTTCGTATACCGGTGGAACGAGAAACACCCAGAGCAGACTATTAACGAGGTCTACGAGATAGACCGCCTGCACGATGGGGAGAATATTGCCTACGACCTGACCGACAGCACTGAGTACCATAAGCTTGGCGGGTACCCCAGCTTTGTGCAGAGCGACCCGCGCGAGAACAACCCAGAACTGCAAGAATATACGGTTAACCTGCTTACCATCGCCTCCGAGGAAGCAAAAAATGATGGTGACGGTGACATTATGTGGGGTGATATGGGTACCGCAAACTGGCTGATTACTCCGCAACAATTAGCAGACCGCGACTTCTCACAAGTCCTTTTTGAATGGTCCTGTGGCTAGCTGCTTCGCGCCGATTGTTTGCGTGAAATATAGTCTATAGTCCAAGTTGAGCAAGAAACCGCTCAGCAACGGCCTGCACTTCATCAAGACCCCGAACACGTTTTATCTGCGGCTCCACCAAGTTGCCAAGCTGAAAACAAAGCGCCACGAGAGAACCCATCACAGACCCGATGGAATCCGAATCGGAATCTACCGATATGGCCTGCGTGTAAGCATCGAGCAAAATATGACGGGCTAGACCGAAGGAGGCGCGGGCGCGCGATTCCGCGTAGAGCGCAACCCACACGGCGATCCCCAACACCGTCGTAGCCATCCAATCGGTACCGAACTCTTGTGCTACTGTCTCCGCAGAAGGCTCTACAGGATGTTCTCCGCTCCCGAGACGAAGCGCCTGCTCTAGAACATAGCGGGTCTGCGAACCGTCACCGGGAAACACACCATCCGCATTTACCGTGCCGCACCACTCGATAATTGTCTTTACTGATGCGGCGAGTATGTCTGAAGATCGTGAAGGTTGGTCGGAAGTTACCCGACCCAGAGCATCACGAACCAGCAGAGCATATGCTGCTGCAGAAACTAGCGCCTCCGGATGCCCATGCGTGAGCGCAGCACCACGTACCGCCAACGATACGACTGTACGTTCCTGCTCCACCGGTAAAAACCCGAATGCAACCGACCGTACAAGAGCACCAGAACCTAGCCCCTCAGGATTAATGTTCTGCGTAGCGGTCTGCATCTCTCCGCTTGCTAAAGCACGCAGAGTTGCTTTCCCTGGACCTTCCTTCCGGGTCATATACGTACCATGATCGATGGTACGAGGCAGAGCATAAGGAGCATTCTCGGGTAAAACGAAACCCATACTTCGGTACCAGCGCAGATAGGCGAGCCACAGACATGCCGCTTCATCGGCAGCTGCCCCCTGGTTGTTCCATTCCAAAACCTCGGTCAGGGCATCAACGGTATAGCAGGTCAGTTGGGTGTCATCGCTAAAGATCAGCGGGGTATTTCCCGTTACGATGCTCTGCGGGCGTTCCGCGATCTCGGTGGCGCTCAGAAGCTCTAAGGGATAGCCGAGCGCATCGCCTAGTGCACCCGCAATCAGGGCAGATCGAAGGCGTTCGGCATACGTTGGAGAGGAAATATGAGGTACCCGAGTAAAATCACCCATAACGCACATTATCCCATACCCTACAATGCCAAAATACGGGCATAAATTATATGCATGACGAAATCAGGGTGCATGTTCCAGCGCCCAATGTAATACTAAAAACTATGAAGATTCTGCACACCTCCGACTGGCATTTAGGGCGTACCTTCCACCGGCACAGCCTGCACGAATGGCATCAACGGTTCATCGATGAACTTATCGACTATGCGACTGCCGAAAAGATTGATGTGCTCCTTATTAGCGGAGACGTGTACGATAGCGCCCACCCCAGCGCCGAAACCACCGAGCTTCTTGGCAAGACTTTAGACCGTCTGGCGCTCGCGGAAATTCAGGTAGTTCTGAGCGCGGGAAATCATGATTCCGCTCGTAGGTTAGGGTATGGGGCAGGTACTTTAGCGCGGCAGGGTATATACCCTGTGACGACTTTGAAGGAAACATTTGAACCGGTAGAGCTCACCCGGGACGATATACGAGTGCGTATTTATGCCGTGCCTTACCTAAACCCACGTTATTATGGGCGTCAGCTTGATGTTGAGCCCACCCATGCAGCCGTGCTGGGAGAGGTCTGCACACGAATTCGAGAAGACAATGAGAAACGGAACGCAGGGGAGAACCCCGCAGATTTCACCATTGTCATGGTCCATGCCACCGTGAGTGAGCACGGTGACTTCAATGAATCTGTGCGTTCTTCTTCGGAACGAAATATCAGCGTAGGCGGCGTGGACTGGGTGCCAGCTGCGCTCTTCGAGGGATTCGATTACATGGCATTAGGACATATTCACCGCCGCTACCCGGTGATGGATCGTGTACGATACAGCGGCTCGCCGCTACCTTTTTCCTTCAGCGAAGAAGCTAATAAAAACGGAGCCTATTTACTGAACCTCACAGCACGCGACGGGGGCATGGAACTGCAGGTCGAATCCCATGAATGGCGCACTCGGCTGCCCATTAAGACCCTGACGGGAACTTTCGATGAACTGATGGAAAGCGACGAATTCTCGCCCTACGAAACCGAGTATTTTTGCCGTATTATCCTGCGCGATGATAAGCAGCCGGTAGGTACTCTTGACGAGCTCCGTAAACGATATGAGAATATTGCCTCGTTCGTTTTTGAGCCTCTGCATCAACAACCGCGCGCAAATACTCGCCCGCGCATCACCGAAACCACTAACCCGGCGCATGTGTGCGAGGAGTTTTACGCTACCGTGCGGGCGCATCCGCTGGAGGCGGCAGAAACCCGAGCCCTTGAACATATTGTTGATGAGGTTATCAGCAGCGGGAGGTCAGCATGATTTTTCATCGCCTAGAATTTGAAGCATTCATGGCCTATCCCAAGCGAGAGGTCATAGACTTTGATGCCCTCAACGAAGCCGGTATTTTTCTTCTTAATGGTCCCACCGGGTCAGGAAAAACGACCGTACTCGACGCTATCTGTTATGCACTGTACGGAATGCCCTCTTCCGAGCGTGATATAGGATCTTTGTACTCTACCCATGTGCCCCCTGGAGAAATAAAACCCCATATTTTTCTGGAGTTGAGCATACAGAACCGTCGTCTGAGGATCGACCGAACCCCGGCCTATCGTCGGCTCATAACGCGCGGGAAAAATAAGGGAACACCCACTCTCGAAAATCCGCAGGCATTAGTTTCTGAACTTATTCCGGGCAGAGACCCGCAGGATGAACAATCCTGGCGTAAAGCCGCGGAGGGCATGGCAGACTCGGCGGACTACCTGACAAAACTTATAGGACTTAACCGAGAACAATTCTTGAAGGTTATGCTCTTACCGCAGGGGCAATTCGCCGATTTTCTTAAAGCTCGCAGTAAAGACCGAATTCCGTTGCTTAAACAGCTTTTTCCGGTTGATACCTATGAACAGGTAATGAATAGGCTTCGAGAGGAAGAACAGATTAGTGAGCGTGCTGTACAGGATATTAAACATGCTTTAGACAGGACTCTTGAGCAGACCGTCACGACGTACACAAAACTATGTGAACGACTTTCGCGTAGCGGCACAGACCTTGACGACAACAAAAATATCGTTGATGCGCAGGAGCGCGAAGTTTCTGAAGCATATACCAAACTTGACCTAGCGACCGATCTTGAGACTGCACGGCATGATTTCGAGGGGTGGTTCACGGAGCATCTTCACGCTGTACGCCGGCAAGAACAGCAGGATGAGCACGCCCTGACCGACCTCAAAGATAAACGTGAAAAACTTGCCGCGCAACAGCAGGACATAGCCCAGCGAATACAGGATTGGGCGGAATATAAGAAACTGCAGTCGGCATGGGTGCGACACGAATCCCAGGAAGAGGAACATAAGAAACAGTGCCGAACGCTCAGTAACTCTCGGGCAGCAGCCCCTGTGGAGGCTGAACTGGAACGTTCTCGTCGTGATGAGGAACGCCGGATGCACGCCGCCGAGCACGCACAGGATACGCTGAACATGGCTCGGAGCAGCGCCTCACAAGCTCTAGAAGCCCTAGGGGACTGTACCGAGCACCTTGAGGCTTCACTGTACCGGATAGACACGGCGCAGGATCTTCAACGGGTTCTCAATCAAGCTCCAAGCGTGATGGCGCAGCTTCGGGTATACCAGCACGATGAACAAGCTTTAGAAGAGGCAAAAGCAGCCCTTACAGCGCTCAAGCGGGACTCCGAGAAAGCGCAACGGACGGTGGAAGGAATTGCGAAACGCGAGCTCCAGAGCCAGCAAAAACTCAGTGATATTAGCAAACGGCTAAGCTCCCTGCACGATGTTGAACAGAACTACGCTCGGGCCCAACTTGCCCTAGAAGCTGCGAAAAAGACTCAGCAAGAAGTCGCTGCCCATGCAGAAAAATTAGAGCAGGCGCGAACTGCTCACGACCAGGCCGTGCAGGCGTATGAGCTAATTCAGCGGGTATCTATCACCGCTTCAGAAGAGTACACGAGGCTTCAAAAACGGCGCTTAGAACAGGTTGCTTTCACTCTTGCAGAGGAGTTGGACGAGGGGAAGCCCTGCATGGTGTGCGGCTCTCGGGAGCATCCGCAACCGGCCCAGCCTAGTGTCAACGGCATTACCTTAGTGGAACAATCTGAGATTGATGCCGCCGAGAAGCGTGCCCACCGGGAGCAGCAGAAAGCGTCGGCAGCAGCTACTTCCGTGGCGCAAACCCAGACCGTTTTGGACCAACTTACCGAGTCTCACATGCCTGATTCTCAAGAAGCGCAGCGTCAAGTTGCAGAGGCACAAAACGTCTATAACCAAACTCAAGAAAGCCTAGAGAACAAGCGTGAAGCGCAGCATCAACAGGAAAAAGAGACGCTTGAACTTCAGAAAATTTTGGAAGAGCAGACTCAGGCGCGTACATCTTTAACCCAACTGCAGACTCAGCAGGCGAGTGAGCGGCAAACTCTGACAAAGCTTGAGAAAAAACTTCGTCAGGTGGCGGCTACCATAAGTTTTGCCGACCGGGTATGCAAGCTTGAAAGCTACGTGGAGCAGGCGCATCGTGCCGTTGATGCAAGCCGTCGTCTTGACGATGCCACAATTAGCGCCGCAGAGAGCGCCCATCAGGCACAGCAAAGTCTGGAACGGTCGGTTTTCGAGACTTTCGAGGCGGTTCAGCAGGCGGTTCTCACGGAGGTACAGCAACAGCATCTTGAGCAGGCTATTTCGGCTTATCGAGAAGAACATGCCACTCTTCAAGCCTCTCTTGACCGACCATCCATGCGTACCGTTGCCACGCTTATTGAGCATGGACAGAAGGCTCCTTCCCAGGAAGAACTTACCCGCATACGTCAAGAACGCGATAATGTTGAGCAACAGTATGAAACTTTGATGACACGCGAGGGTATTCGTACAAATGGTATTGAAACTTTAGAAGCTCTATTTCAGGACTACCAAGAACGGCAAGGGGAATCAGCCCACGCCGTGGAGCAGGCCAATCTTTACGCTGGACTGGCGCGCATCGCTCGGGGTGACAATCCTGATAAAAACCATCAGATAGATCTTGTGAGCTATGTGCTCGGCGGTGAATTTGAGCAAGTCTTGCAAGTGGCTTCTGAGCATCTGCAGCGTATGAGCGATAATCGTTACAGTTTGGTACTCAGCGACAAACGAGAGAAACGAGCGCGTATTGGCGGTGGTTTGAGTATTAGCGTTGAGGATAACTGGAATAACGACCAGCGTGAGGTGAGTTCTCTTTCCGGCGGCGAGTCTTTCCTCGCATCGCTTTCGTTAGCCTTGGGCCTTGCCGAAGTCGTTCAAGCACGTAACGGCGGTATAGAGATTGAGACACTTTTCATTGATGAAGGTTTTGGAACTCTCGATGCGCAGACTCTGGAGCTTGTAATGGAAACGCTGGAGAATATTCGAGAGAACGGTCGTGTTATTGGACTTATATCACACGTTGAAGATATGAAAGAGCGTATTTCTGCCCAAGTCAGTATAGAAAAGCGACAAAATGGCTCGACTCTTCGAGTTAACGTTTAGGTTTGGACGAATGCGGGGGTAAACTATCCAAAGAGATATCACTTAGACGGTTGAGAAGACCGGCCTCAAACACCCCCAAGGAGAATAGGATGCGCCCCACCACATCCGAAAGAGACGGCAGTGAGAGAACCTCACCTACACCGTTAGGTTCTGGTGCGTCTGGTACGCGCATTACTAACAAGCCCTTGCAACAGCGGCATAGCTCTTTAGGGACCGGAGTACCCCGCTGGAGCTCTGGGCTTCAGACAAACACCGTGGTTCCCTATGAAGAATACGATCTGCGAGAAGCGACCCGTGCTCACGGTCGCAGCTTCTTGGGAATGTTGAGGCTTCGCCTAGGATACCTTATCCGCACACGGCGTGAAGAAGGATTTCTTTACAGCGCATTTGACGTTATGATGCATATGCCTGTTGCTCTGATCGGTATGACCCTTTTTCTGGTAATTGCGCGAAATCTGCATACAGTGCATGATGGCGGCTACGCTGTAGGGGCTCTTGCCTTTGCCTATACCCTCAAGATATCGACAACCCCGATTTTGGAGCGTTACTGCGGGCTTAGACTCGTATTAGGAGGCAGTGCGGTTCTGCATATTCCTGCGGTACTGTACCTCATGCATCTGTCAAATATGCTGGCTACGGAGGCCGCAGCCTTGGTCACAACTTTTGAGTATGCGGCGGCATGTATGCTGGCGGGCTACACCCTTCCGCCATGGCCTGTGATTGTGCATGAAGCTCGGTATAATCCCACAAAAACTTCTGATCCTGAGTGGCTTTTTGCCATGGTTGCATGGACGAATGTCGAAAAGCTGGCGCTGTATCCTCTGGCTGCATTTGTCTTGGTGCTTCTGAACAGCCTTATGGGTATTAACGCTGGGTTCTGGGCGGCTATTTTATTGGCTGGTTTGTTAATATTTGTTGTCGTTCTTATCCCCAACGTACTTCCTAGAACTCCAAAGTCGCTCCCCTCAGATTCAGATGTGGCGCGAGCAGATGGAACCGCACAATCGTATGTACAGGAGATACCCTCAGATTCTATAAGTATGGTTCTGATTTTGGGACTCATGGTTATCAGCGGATGCATCGGATCTATCGGTTCAGCTCTGCTGGGATTCGCTCTCAATCACAATGCATTATCGCTCTACCCCTTGATGATTACAATATGCTTGGGGACGGCTGTTATCACTATGCTTCCGGTGCTTTTAGGCGCAGATAAAATTGTTCCTTGGCACGGTTGGCTTTCGAGCGGCGTTGTGCTCACACTGGCTGCACTTTTACTGCCTACTGTCGATCGAATATCAATGATGATGGTAGGCCTAGCAATCTACGGCGTGGCGTTAGGAATTGTTGTTGGCGGCCATAAATTAGCTTTGGCGCATGTGCTGGTACGCACTCCCGACACCCAGATGAGCTTCTATATTAGTGGTGCTATGGCACTAGGGCTTACTTTTGGCGCTACCTGGGGAGGGTACCTGGGAAGCGGACCCTACTACCGTAACGCCTTTATCGTTCCGATCGTTGCCGCTTGCCTATACTTCTGCATGGGACATCTTTACGGGTATCTCTGGCGCCGCCGCTACGAGGAACAACTGGCGCCATTAGACGGCTGATCAGCAAGTAGGACTTACCCATATGAATAATAATGAGGTGGTACAGGTCTTCGAGAGGAAGACCTGTACCACCTCATATATGAGCAAAAGAGTCGTGAGGTTCTTAGTGCCCGCGTTTCTTCCAAGCGTCTAGATCGGGTGCCTCTACACCGATGCCTGTGGAGTCTCCGTGACCCGTGAGAACCGCAGTGGATTCGGGCAGGGTGAGCAGCTTCGACTCGATGGAGTCGATAATAGTGTCGAAGTCGCTGTAGGAACGCCCAGTCGCTCCGGGACCGCCCTTGAAGAGAGTATCGCCCGAAAAGAGTACGCCTTCGCTGTTCTCCCAGCTGAGTTCGGGCGCGTAGAAACAGACCGACCCGGGAGAGTGTCCGGGGGTAGCGATCACATGTAGCTCGGTATTACCAGCACTGATTTTCTGCCCGTCATGCAGGGGCTCGTCGAAGTCCCAAGATGGGTACACCATTTCCCAGAGCACCCGATCCTCAGGGTTTAGGTAGACAGATGCTTTAAAACGCTCGGAGGCTTCTTGCGCAGAGCGAATATGATCATCGTGAGCGTGGGTAAGTAGAATCCTCTCGACCGTGCGACCGGCAACCTTTTTTGCGATTTTATCGACGTCATGCGCGGGGTCAATGACTGTCACACGCTGGTCATCACCAATAATCCACACGTTATTATCGACTTCCCAGGTGCCGCCGTCGAGCGAGAACGTTCCGTGAGTAACAACCCGTTCAATAATTTCAGTCATATGAGAGTTCCTTTCCCGGTTTTAAAGTTCCACCACGGAACGCAGCACTCGACCGGTTTTCATGGTTTCAAAGGCATCATTGACGTCTTCCAGCTTAATACGCTCGGAGACAAAGCCGTCTAGATCGAGGCGACCGAGCAGGTACTGATCCACGAACTCGGGGAAGTCGCGCGAAGGCAGCGTATCACCATACCAGGCGCTCTTAATAGAGCCGCCGCGCCCGAAAACCTCATCCAGGGGAATATCCCAGGTGGTGCCAGGCTCAGGAACTCCCACAAGTACCACTCGCCCGGCAAGATCGCGTGCCTCGAAAGCCTGTTTGAAGGTGGGGGCGATACCTACTGCATCTATTACCAGATCCGCACCAAACCCGCCGGTCAGCTCCCGAATAGCCTCGACCGGGTCTACCTTGGCTGAGTTTACGGTGTGTGTTGCACCCTGCTGACGTGCGCGTTCGAGCTTATCGTCATCAATATCAACGGCGATAATGGTAGTTGCTCCGCCCAGCTGCGCGCCAGCGATTGCTGCGGTGCCCACACCGCCACATCCAATAACGGCCACGGATTCTCCGCGTTTGAGTGCACCCGTATTGAGAACGGCACCCAGACCTGCGGTCACACCGCACCCGAGCAGTCCAATAGCGGCGTACTGCTCGGGAGAAATATCGGCGGTAATCTTCGTGCACTGACCCGCTGCGACAAGGGTTTTCTCGGCAAAAGAGCCAATGCCTAAAGCAGGAGTGAGCTCGGTGCCATCCTCTAGAGTCATTTTCTGGGTAGCGTTATGGGTAGCAAAGCAATACTGTGACTCGCCCTTACGACATGCACGGCATTCACCGCAGACCGCACGCCAGTTGAGGATCACAAGATCTCCGGGGACAATATCGGTCACGTCATCGCCAACTGCCTCCACTACGGCTGCTGATTCGTGCCCCAACAGGTAGGGGAAATCATCGCCCACACCGCCTGCAACATAGTGGTGATCTGTCTGGCAAACACCGCAGGTAAGAACCTTCACGAGAGCCTCGCCCGGACCGGGATCGGGTACGTGAATAGTCGTTACGGTAACGGGCTCGTTCTTAGCGAGCGCTACAACAGCTTTAACCTTGTGCATACTTTGGTTTATTCCCTTCGGGATCGTTGAAGAAGTTTTCGGGACCTCGTGCGGCTTTACCCGTCGCATAGAGCATGTATGACCACATGTTCTGACGCATCAAGATTTCTTGATACGTCTTTCCATTCTAGGGCTATCACTAGGGTCTGTACATATGAATAGCTATAAGCTAAGCGTGTTGGTGCGTATGAAAGAAGCTTATACTGCTTGCCGGTTACTTCCCTGAGAATCGTGCGCAAAGGCTAAAGCGTTGCGCCTAAAAACGCCTGAGGTTAAGGCGCTCACATGATCCCGCCCCGGAATATCAAGAAATTTTAGATACGGATGTACCCTCTGGAGCAGGGGATATAGCCTACGTCCGTCGGCAGCGATGGAGTCTTCGGAACCGATTGCGATCAGCAGAGGAACACGAGGGTACGGGAAAGGCGGGTTAGCAGCGTGAATAACGGGAATGCGCGTAGAGTCTGCAAGCGCAGACGGCAGTGAGAAGAACTCGCCGAAGGGTATATGCACAAAATCAAGGAGAGCATTGGCGCGTAGCGGTGACGATTCAATAATGCTGGTAAAGGCTTCTTCTGTCGCAGGATCTTGGGTAATGGCATCATCAGCACACGAGGCAGAAACCATAGAGCGCAGGGCTTCGAGGTGATTGTGCAGGGGCATACCGCCCAGAATAAGCGATGCAACGCGAGATGGGTGCCTCAGAGCGAGCTCCCACCCTACCCTAGATCCGAAGGAAAAACCCACACCATGTACTTGCTGGATAGCAAGTTCGTCAAGGAGAGCAGAAAGCGTATCAGCGAAAAGAGCCATGCCGTTCTGCGGTGAACCATTTTCTGACACTGTGGTCTGGACGACCGGAAAAGTACCGTGTTCTTCGATTGTTCCCACCGGGAGTTTGGCATCTACCGTAAAGTTGGAGTCTTTGAGGTATTTTCGCCCGTGAAAAGGTAAATCGACGGTCAGCACGGGTATACCTGTCCGAATGTACTGGCGGATCCAGCCGGTACCGCCCCAGAGCTGGTCGCTACGGGTCGCAAAGCCGTGCAGAAACAGAACGGGAGTTGTACCTTTTTCCGCAGCTGCAGGTATGTAGCGGGTGTATTCAAAAGGCGGTATGGGAGTCTCACACATATGTATATTTTTGCACCTGCGCGCGCTGATTGTGTAGACGAAAATATATATGACGTGTGGGGCGAAAAATTACGTTTATGACAAACACAATCGTGGTGGGTGCGGTATATTTCCGCCAACTACCACGGGTCTATCCGGTAGTGCATGTGCCGCTCATGCTGCACTTAAAAATTAAAAAAGCGTGTCTCGCGAAGAATCTTGACGCTTGGAGCTGCCGTTTTGAGGATTATCGCTGTGTGGAGTGGAATCGCGGGTATGTTTTTGAGAGGACTCCGAAGCCTTCTCCTTCACGTCCCCAGAATCCTCAGAGGATTGTGCCTCCGTCGCCCCTGCACGGGTATCGGAAACAGCCTGTCGAAGCATCTCAGTGTTGGTAGAAACAGCAGTCTGCACCCGTTCGAGGATTGAGGGCTCGGGCGGTTTGGGCAGCGTCTGCTGACCGCTTGCAAGGTCTTGGATCTCTTGGGCACTTGAGCTTAGGACCTCTAACTTTTCCTGGTACTTGGTAATGGCTCGGGTGTCGCGGGGTTCCACACGCAGTTTTCCGTCGATATCCTCACCCGCCACAATCTGGCGCATCCGTTCAAATTCAGCATCGACATGAGCGCCAAAGACCAGCATATTGTTCATGATCCAGAGGAACACCAGCATGACGATGACACCACCGATAAGTCCGTAGGTAGCGTTATATTTGCTGAAATTATTGGTGTAGATGGTAAAGCCTAATCCGCCTAACCCCATGCCAAACAAGGCGATAACGGCTCCCGGCGAGGTCCACCGAATTTTAAGACGCCGCACATTGGGTGTTGCAGTGTAGAGCATCGCAATGAGAAATACCGCAAGAATGAGAATTAAAACCCAACGTCCATTGAGCCACAGAACCTTGATGAGTTCTATATCTACTCCAGGCATATAGGGCGCAACCCAATCGAGAACTGATGCTCCCAAGAGGAACATCAGCATCATGAGAACCACAAGCACTATAACCCCGGTAGTGATGAGTACGTTATAGGGTTTGAGGAACCACCCGGGTCGTCCTTCGCGTACTCCGTATACGTTATTGAGCGCACGCCCGAAAGACCCTACATATCCGGAGGCAGACCAGAGCGCACTGAGAATACCAATGATTAATGCAAACCCGGCGCCTTGTCCATTGGTTAGCTGATGAATAGGTCCTTCCAGAATCGAGTACATTTGCTGAGGTGCACGCTCTTGGAGGAACCCTAAGATTACCTTGGCGCTATCTTCTCCCTGCCCAAAAATTCCTAGGAGTGACAGGATCGCGAGCAGAGCAGGAAAAGCAGAGAGCACAGTGAAATAGGTGAGCGCTGCGGCTAGATCTGTTCCCCCGTGCGCTCCAAAGGAAAAACCCGCGCGTCGAAAAATATAGGCGATACTGCCCTGAGGAAATTCGCGTATTTTTACATATTCTGAATGAGGAAGTGATTTTTTGCGGCGTCGTGCCATAGGAGCGTTCCTTGTCTTGGTGTTTGCTTGCGGCGCTTAGAAGTACCAAATACTTGTGGCAATAATACAGGAAATATTTTTTCTCATGAGGAGGAACGATAGAGCGCGGCACGTATGAGTTCTCTCCACTGAAGAGTTTTACTATTACTTAACAGCGAAAACCTCCATCCAAAAACCTGTGTATGGCAGGGAACAGGACGAAGGTTTTCGAGTCAGCACCTCAAGTGTATCTTAGTTGGCGATATCTAATGTATGTGCAGTGTGAGCCATAATTTCGTCAGCGAGATCCGGATTATCGTTGAGTTTAACCCCATACCCCGGAACCAGAGCACGGATGCGCGACTCCCAACCCGCGAACTGAGAGGGAAAGCACCTCTTGAGTAGGTTCAGCATAATGGGCGCTGCGGTTGAAGCCCCCGGTGATGCGCCAAGCAGAGCGGCGATAGACCCATCGGCCGAAGAAACAACCTCGGTGCCAAACTGCAGAATTCCGCCCTTCTTCGCATCCTTCTTCATAATTTGCACACGCTGACCCGCTTCAATGAGTTCCCACTCGTCGCCGTTAGCTTCAGGGTAGTAGCGGTGCAGGGACTCCAGACGCGCATTCTTATCTTTAACCAACTCGGTGAGCAGATATTTGACGAGCGACAGGTTATCGAGACCCGCACGAGTCATGGGATAGATATTGTGCAGACGAAGTGAGAGGGGCAGGTCAAGGAGAGACCCTTGCTTCAGGAAATTGGTCTTGAACCCAGCATAAGGCCCGAAAAGCAGAGAACGCTTACCATCAACATATCGAGTATCCAGGTGCGGAACAGACATCGGAGGAGCGCCTACGGATGCCTGACCATACACCTTTGCATTATGCTTAGCGGCGGTAATTTCATTGGTGTTGCGCAGGAACAGACCCGAAACCGGGAAGCCGCCGTATCCCTTACCTTCCCCAATTCCCGACTTTTGGAGCAGATGCAAGGCACCGCCTCCAGCACCAAGGAAAACAAATTTAGTATGGATTTTCAGGGGTTCTTTGGTATTGATGCGGTTAATAGCAGACACAGTCCACGTACCGTCAGATTCACGGTCAAGGTTCTTAACCTCGTAGCCGTAGCGTACTTCGACTCCCTGAGATTGTAAATAATCGATCATGCCAGTGGTAAGCGCACCAAAATCAACGTCGGTACCTTCCGGAGCCCAGGTAGCTGCGACCGGTTCTCCTTCGGAGCGGCCCTTGACCGTCAAGGGCGCCCATTGAGCAATTTGGTCGCGTTCCGTGGAGAACTGCATTCGCTCGAAGAGCTTCTGCTGGTGGAAAGAATCGTAACGTGCCGCAAGGTACTTGGAATGATCTTCGCCGAATACAAGGGACATATGGGGTACAGGGTGGATGAAATCGTTATTGGGCAGAATACCTTCATTTACAAGGGAAGCCCATAACTGACGTGAAATCTGGAACTGCTCATTAATACCCAAGGCTTTATCGGCGCTTACTTTTCCGTCGGGACCAGCGGGGGCGTAATTCAACTCGCACAGTGCAGAATGACCGGTGCCAGCGTTATTCCACGGGTTCGAGGACTCCTGTGCGGGCTTATCAAGGCGTTCCAGAAGAGTAATATTCCAGGTGGGTTCCAATTCCTTCAAAAAGACACCAAGCGTTGCGCTCATAATACCGCCGCCCACAAGGACGACATCGGTCTGTTCAGTACGTGCTACCACTGATACTCCCAGGGGTTTGGTGCCCGGCTTTGGGCACGGTCATATGACAGTTGTATGACTCTAGCGTACTCCCTGAGGGTCTGTAGGTACACATTCCACTGAGAAAAATCCAGAATCAGTAATGTAGTTCACAAAAGAGTGAGGAAATTCTGCAAAATACATTAAATTCCACAACTGAAGCCTTAGGAAATTCGCACTTTAGCAAAGAGCTCGATAGCGCTTTGTTCGGTTTCGTAGCCAATAATACGTCGATTAATACCTATGTTAGACGTAACGTTCAAAAGTGGGACCGCAGGCATAAATGCCGCTAAATCCTGGTTGATGGAACGATATTTTTCACGCTGTTCGTCTAAAGAAGTGGCGCTATCGGCTTCGCGGATCTTACTCATAATCTGTTCCAGCGTAGGCGCAGGTTCTACCTTTGCAGGAGTAATGCTGGGAGACGGGGTAGGCGATGTCTCGGCTTCGGAACTGTCCTTCGGGGCAGCGCTTGCTGACGGTGATGGAATCGGAGAATCGGTGGGATGCGCCTTCGCCTCGGGGGTATCGTGCGATACGGGGTTTAATCCCATAGCATCGATCCACTGCGCCACCAGAAGAGGTGCAAGAACCGGCCCAAGAAAAGCGTAAGGATCACGATAGGTTCCGTAGAAACCACCGAGGAGAATGCCGCGAGTAGTATTTATTTCCGTAGCGCGGGTATGATAATCGGACCAGTTCAGCGGAATAGGTTTAATATTGAGCCCAATATCGAGAAGAGCTCCGATCATCTCAGAGTAGACTTTTTGGGGTGACATAATCCACGGAAGCGAAACATCAATAGGGTAGTAGCATTCGATGGTTTCGCCTGTGTATCCTGAGGCCGCGAGCAACGATTTTGCTTGGTCAACATCTCGCTTATACAGACGTTCCAGAGAGTCATCCGAGGTACGAAAAAGCCTAGGCATAAGGTGCAGTGCTTCAGAAGTTCCAGAAAGGTAATATCGGATGAGGGCACCGCGATCGACAGCTCGCGCGATAGCTCGGCGCACCGAAATATCTTTAAGAACCGGATGCGCAAGGTTGAACCCCAGATACAGAAGCGAGAAGGGATCACGCAGCGGGTACAGGAACCCTTCACGCCCCAGCGGCCCTAAGTCATTGCCACTTACTTGATCGCAGGCATCAACTTTATTGTCTACGAGAGCATAGTAACGCTTGTCGGAAGAATTGAGAGTCGAGAAATGTATTTCGTCGAGTTCAATCTTTTCCTGCTTGATGCTCACAAATTTATCGTTGCGTATGAGAACGATATCGGTATTTTGCGAAGCGGGCGTTGAGATTTTAAAGGGCCCAGTACCAATGGGCATCTCTTTGATACGGTGGTTCTCGGTAAGTGCCTCGGGTGAAACGATGCCGAAAGCCGGTTGGGTCAGAATCCGCAAGAACGCTTGTGAAGGACGTACAAGCGTAAACACAAGTTTGGAGTCGGTGACGCGTACATCGGAAACGAGGGGAGCATAACGTAAAGGTATCTGCTCGGTGTGTTCATCAGTCTTTGGTGTATCGGCCTTGGGTGTATCTGTGTCTTCCTGAGCCGAAGGGGTTTGCGTTGCGGCGGCAGACGGTGAAGAGCTTGCCTCCTGTGATGCTTTACCTGCGTGTGGCGAGTTAGAGTGCACAATATTACCAAAACCCCAGCCGTAGAGTGGCTGAAAGGGAACGCAGCGTGCCGCCGTTTCTGGGGATGTTGCTAACGCCTGCCACCGCTGTACATTACGCAGTACGGCTTCTGCCGTAAGGGGAGTACCATCGCTAAATGAGACCCCTTCCCGGAGCGTAAACGTATAGGTCAGACCATCTGGGCTAATCGTCCACGAGGAGGCAAGCGCCTCCTGCGGAACGCCCGTGTAATGGTCGGCACTCACGAGAGTTTCAAGAATCTGTGCTGTTACACGGTACGTCGGAGAGACCGGGTCAAAGGCGGGATCAAGAGAGTAAGGTGCCGCGCCTTGAGCAAATCTAAAGATCCTGCGGGTCTCTCCTGAACCGTTGTCGGGCGCCGAATCACCGCAGGCCGTCAAAGTATAACCCGCTGCCAGAAGAGACCCTAACCGCAGCGCAGTGCGGCGGCTGATACCGCTGTAGCTGATACCGGGGGCATCGGTTGGGGAGAGATGATTCACGGACAAGCCCTTTCATGGTGATTACTGAACCGTGATAGGTAATGCGTGGTTGATAAGGCGTTTATGTCTGGGCGAAAACACTATTCTTTTAGAATACAACGTCACGATTTAATGTCGCGATACTCAAAGAGGGTTTTAGGCACGACTCACAGCGAATTATAGGCTTAGGGATATAGCGCCAGGGTACTCTGCTGTGCGGTATATAACAAAAAGCCCGCAACTTCTTCGATAAGAAGACGTTGCGGACCCAAGATTGGTGCGCGAGGGGGGACTTGAACCCCCACGCCGTAAGGCACAGGAACCTAAATCCTGCGTGTCTGCCAATTTCACCACTCGCGCGGGGAGCAAAGCTACCTAGGAAAGTCTACACGAGGATATAAGACTATACAAACGGAAAAATCCGACTATTTGGGGTCAATGCCAAGGTCACGGCGCAGCTTAGCAACATGGCCGGTGGCGCGTACGTTATATTGCGCCAGCTCTATGATGCCCTGCTCATTGATGACGAATGTAGATCGGATAAGTCCTTCGTAGACTTTGCCGTAGTTTTTCTTTTCGCCCCATGCACCGTAGGCGAGTGCGACAGCGTGATCGGCATCGGAGAGAAGGGGGAAGGTGAGAGACTCTTTGGCGGTGAACTTCTCTAAAGCTGCGGGCTTGTCGGGGGAAACACCTAAGACAACGTATCCGAGTGACTTCAAAGAGGCAAGGTTATCTCGAAAATCGCAAGCTTCTTTGGTGCATCCGGGTGTTGATGCCTTGGGATAGAAGTAGAGAACGACCTTATGCCCTGCGTAATCCGCTAGGGAATATTGCTGACCAGTATAATCTTCCAGGGTAAAACTTGGGGCTTTTGTGCCTGGTTCTAGTCGGGTGCTCATGGTTTCTCCTTAAAAATAGAGGTTCTCGGTATTGCATGTGTCGCCGTAAACGTTCTATTTAGTGTACGGGGTTTATAGGATCTCTGGGAGGTTTTTCGCGAGGGTGTGCCATGAGATGAGGTACTGCGGTGCCATCGAGAGCATGAGCGAAAGCAAAAAATGAGAGTTTGTGTGAAGCGTCACTTATATGTAACTTGCGTGAAATATTAATTATCCGTATAGTATTTATCTGTTGTCGTACGAATGCGATACATCACCCCAAGTAAGCGCCTCTAGCTCAATTGGCAGAGCAATTGACTCTTAATCAATGGGTTCTGGGTTCGAGTCCCAGGGGGCGCACAAAATAAACCCCGTCGGTTATGGCGGGGTTTTGTTGTATACCATGGTGATTTGCAATCGTGATGCTGGATGTTGATGTTCGCCAAAATCGCTGACTACAGCCGTGTTCGTAAGTTGCAAAACGCGCTTGATGCTCGTATAGTGTTTATCTGTTGCCGTTTCGAAGCTGCAATATTTGTTACCTAAGCGCCTTTAGCTCAATTGGCAGAGCAATTGACTCTTAATCAATGGGTTCTGGGTTCGAGTCCCAGAGGGCGCACAGAATAAACCCCGTCACTATCTGTGACGGGGTTTGCTTTTTTATACAGTCCGGCTGGATTAGTGTATATGCATTATCCGTGACAGCCCTGTATGGTACAGGCCGTTTAAGAGTCTAGAGAACAGGCCAGCGTGAGGTTACAAACTCGCGGAAGGCAGAGACGTCGCGACTTTGATTGAGAACGCCGGTCCCGTGAATGGTGGTAATCTCAGGCGCATCCTCAAAAATAAGCAGGAAAGAGCTGCCGTTCACCGATTCAATAGCCACCGAATGTTCACCTACCCGGTATGCGTGCAGCGCATTTGTGTTATCAATGGTGGATGCAGTACCAGCAGGCGTAACATCTGGCATGCGGATAGGGGCGATAATAACCTCGTCAGGAACCTCTTGGTAGCCCACCAAAAAATGCTCCTGCATAGGTTCTTGATGTTGGTCGATATCGGGGTTGCGGTAGATGGCGCTTCCGGTAGCGTAGACCAAGTTGTAGGCCCCATAGTTAATAATCTGCTCATCAAATGCAGGGTGGAGCACCTTGATGAGCTGTTCTCCCGTAAGAGCCTCGGCGCTCTGTGGTTGGTTAGACTGCTCCGGTGTAGGGGAGGGTGAAGCAGCCAGGTTTTGCGAGTCGGTCATGTACTCATCTTACCGGCGAAGGCGTTCTACGTCACTGCATCACGTCACATATTTACCTGGGGGATTCCTGGAGCTCGCAGATTACCGTGAGAGTCTAGGATACGAGACTCTTGCCTGCGCCGCACTGAATACTTTACAGCTATCTCGAACGCAGGGACCCCAACACGGTATCCAAAGCGTTGAGTAAGCGCTCGAAAATATATCGAAAGTACACGCAATGCGAAGAAATTAGAGAAACTCTCATAAAAACGGCGTGGAAATTTGACTCATGACATCAAGAGCGAGACTATATAAAGGTGCAAACACGCAAGACGCAGCGAATTCTTAGCCTTGTCGTCGTCGCCTAGGGCGCTTCACAAGGTAGATTTTCTGTGAATAGAATGTGCGCCCTTCGCAACACCATAGCGGAGGGTATTTTTATAGCTAAAGGCGCCCGACCGGAGCCTACAGCGAGCGAAACAGTGCGTAAGATACCCGAACAGGCGGGCTTCACGCGCATCTGTCGAGAACTAGAAAACAATACAAACGAGGCATCATTATTATGACCACGGGATTTTCGATTAACTCCGCGGGTAGTGGGCAGGCTGAAGAAAAAGCCCCTGCTGCCGAACGCATGACCGGCTCGCAAGCGATTATTCGTACACTCGAACTTTTGGGTGTTACCGATGTCTTCGGTCTGCCAGGTGGCGCAATTCTGCCCACCTACGACCCCTTGATGGATTCTTCCAAAATTAACCACATCCTCGTTCGTCATGAGCAGGGGGCAGGGCATGCGGCTCAAGGGTATGCAACTTCCACCGGCAAAGTCGGCGTGTGTATTGCAACATCAGGGCCGGGCGCCACAAACCTGATCACCGCGATCGCGGACGCCAATATGGACTCCGTTCCGCTGGTAGCTATCACCGGTCAGGTTTCCACCAAACTTCTGGGCACCGACGCCTTCCAAGAAGCGGATGTGGTGGGCATGACCATGCCGATTACCAAGCACTCCTTCATGATTTCTGATCCACAGGATATTCCGCGTGCGCTCTCTGCCGCGTTCCATATCGCCTCCACCGGACGCCCCGGCCCCGTGCTCGTGGACATCACCAAGGATGCGCAGGTCGGTATGATGGAGTTCAACTGGCCTCCCAAGGTTGAGGTGCGTGGGTATACTCCCGTAACCCGTGGTCACTCCAAGCAGATTCGTGAAGCGGCCAAGCTCATCAGTGAATCCAAACGTCCCGTGCTGTACGTTGGCGGCGGTATTATCCGCTCCGGTGCATCCGAGGAGCTGGCAAAGCTCGCCGAAATTACTGGGGCTCCCGTGGTGACCACGTTGAACGCCCGTGGTGCTTTCCCAGACTCCAATCCGCAAAACCTGGGCATGCCTGGTATGCACGGCACCGTTCCCGCCGTGTTCGCTATGCAGAAATCCGATCTGCTGATTACTCTAGGGGCTCGTTTTGACGACCGCGTGACCGGTAAACTCGACTCTTTCGCCCCCGAAGCCAAGGTCATCCACATTGACGTAGACCCGGCAGAAATCTCCAAGATTCGCTTCGCAGACGTGCCGATCGTGGGTGATTTGCGCTATGTGCTCCCCGAACTCAATGAACTGCTCTCCACCGAGTTCGCCAATAAGTTGCCGGATTTGGGGCAGTGGTGGGTTGAACTTGATACCATCAAGAACGACTACCCCCTTGGGTACACCAAGACCGATGATGGTTTGGGATCCCCCCAGCACGTATTGGAGCGCCTGAGCGCCCTCACCGGCCCCGATGCTTTCTACGTGACCGGCGTGGGACAGCATCAAATGTGGGGCGCACATTTCATCGGCCAAGAGAAACCACGGCATTTCCTCAGCTCAGCAGGACTCGGCACTATGGGATACTGCGTTCCCGCCGCTATGGGCGTGAAAGTTGCCAACCCAGACTCAATTGTGTGGGCTATTGATGGTGACGGTTGTTTTCAGATGACCAACCAGGAACTTGCCACCTGCGCACAGAACAACATTCCCATCAAGGTTGCCGTGGTCAATAACTCCTCGCTGGGTATGGTGCGTCAGTGGCAGGCACTCTTCTACGATGGTCGATACTCCAACACCCACCTGCGCACCGGGCACGGAACCGACCGCATCCCTGACTTTGTGAAGCTTGGCGACGCCTATGGATGCGCCACTTTCCGCTGCGAGAGGGACGAAGATGTGGACGAGGTTATCAAACAAGCGCTCGCTATCAACGACCGTCCCGTGGTGATTGACTTTACTGTGAGCCCCGATGCCATGGTGTGGCCGATGGTGCCCGCCGGCGTATCAAACGACCTCATCCAAATCGCTAAAAACACGTCACCCGATTTCGGTCGAGAAGAGGGAGAAAACTAATGAGCCTGCACACCCTATCCGTTTTAGTTGAAGACAAACCCGGTGTGCTCTCACGCGTGACCGGTTTGTTCTCTCGCCGCATGTTCAATATTCAGTCTTTGGCGGTGGGACCCACCGAGGTTCCTGACGTTTCGCGCATCACAATTGTTGCTGATGGTGAGCCTGAGACTTTGGAACAGCTCACTAAGCAGCTCAACAAGCTGATCCATGTGCTTAAGGTGGTGGAGCTAGCCCCAGAGACTTCAACACAGCGTGATCACATCATGGTTAAGGTCAAGGCGGATGCCGCCGCTCGCCTGCAGGTTGTGCAGGCCGCTGACCTTTTCCGTGCTTCGGTTATTGATGTCTCTACCGAGTCCGTGGTGATTGAGGCAACCGGTTCTCCCGAAAAGCTCAACGCCTTGCTTGATGTTCTTGAACCTTACGGAGTGCGAGAGATCGTGCGTGCTGGAACCATTGCGCTCTCTCGTGGTCCACGTTCCATGAGTGAACGTATCTAACGCTAAAACCCTGTCAGGATGTGGGAAGCACCGCCCGCGGTTTGATACTTCCCGCATCCTGAGATTTATCACAGAACGCCCATGAGCGGCGCCACGTCTAGTAAACTTAACGCCTGAGCCTGAGTTCGGGCTAAACCTATTATTTTGAGGAGACAAAATGGCAGCAACCATTTTCTACAACGACGATGCAGACCTCGCCCCAGTCCAGGGACGTACCGTTGCGATTATCGGTTATGGTTCTCAGGGACATGCACACGCTCTGAACCTGCGTGATTCTGGAGTCAAGGTTATTGTTGGCCTGTCTGAGGGCTCCAAGTCCCGCGCTAAGGCAGAAGCTGAAGGTCTGCGCGTAGCTACCGTTGCTGAAGCTGCAGCTGAAGCGGACCTCATCATGATTCTGACCCCGGACCAGGTACAGGCTCAGGTCTACAAAGAGAGCATTGAACCTAACCTGAAGCCCGGCGATGCTCTGTTCTTCGCACATGGCTTCAACATTCACTTCGGGTACATCACCGTTCCCGAAGGCGTGGATGTAGCTATGGTTGCGCCGAAGGGTCCCGGCCATACCGTACGTCGTGAATATGAAGCAGGTCGTGGTGTGCCCGCTCTCGTTGCCGTTGAGAAGGATCCGTCCGGTAAAGCTCTGGATCTTGCTCTGTCCTACGCTAAGGCACTCGGTGCAACCCGTGCAGGTGTTATTAAGACCACTTTCACCGAAGAGACCGAGTCTGACCTCTTTGGTGAGCAGGCGGTGCTGTGCGGTTCGCTCTCACAGCTGGTTCAGTACGGTTTCGAGGTTCTTACCGAGGCAGGATACCAGCCTGAAATTGCATACTTCGAGGTTCTGCACGAACTCAAGCTCATTGTGGATCTGATGATTGAGGGCGGTATTGCTAAGCAGCGTTGGTCCATTTCCGACACCGCCGAGTACGGCGACTACGTCTCCGGTCCTCGCGTGATTTCTCCTCAGGTCAAGGAGAACATGAAGGAAGTTCTCGCCGATATCCAGAACGGCGCCTTCGCAAAACGCTTCATGGACGATCAGGCCGCAGGCGCACCCGAGTTCAAGGAACTGCGTGCTAAGGGCGAGTCTCACCCGATTGAAGCTACCGGTCGCAAACTGCGCGAGCTGTTCTCGTGGAACACTGTTGACGATGACTATACCGAAGGTTCGGTGGCTCGCTAAGCACTAAGCTACTAGCGTTTCTGGGGGTGTCTATCATGATGGTAGGCACCCCTTCGTGTGTGCTTGGCCTTTGAGATATTTACGGCGACTAATAGCAATGCTCTGGAATTTCTTTCCTATCGTATATACCACCTACCTGAGCGGCTGGAGCTATATGGTGCTGTTCCTGCTACCGGACAAAATAGGTAATGACGAAATCGGTTGTGTGTTGGCTCGGGAAGGTGCTCTCATTAAACCAGGGCGCAGGTGGAAACACCTGCACAACCCAGCAATGACCATAGATAGAACCGTTGAAGGAGAGCTTCCTGTGAGCAATATTGTTGAGAAAGCTACTGCCCTTGTTGAAGAGCTCTATGCTGAAAACCCATTACCCACTATTAGGATTAAGCCCTCTGAGGCTGCTGAGCCGCTGCCGGTGACCGTCTCGAAGTTCGGGGGAGTGCCGTATCTGCCCGCTGGGGTGGAGGCGCCCACCGACTCGGACGGGGTGCCGATGGGCATGGTTGCGCAGATTAACTGTACTGAACTGCCTGAGAATCCCATTTATCCGCCCACCGGCATGGTGCAGTTCTGGGTGAGCACAAACGCAGGGTGGGGGATAGATAAGGAAGAGAACCACCGTGTGATCTACTATCCTCAGCTGGGTGAAGCGAACCCGGATGCGGTAGCGACTTGTGAGGATCATGAGCGGGAATTCTGGTGGCCTATCAAACATGAGTGTGCACTCGAATTTACGACACTTGGGCGGGAAATATTTGCCCCGAACGATTCGATAAATCACCCGCTGCTTGAGAAATGGAACCAGGCATACCCGGAACAGGCTATTACGAGTCTTTTTGACCTTGATGTATATGATGTGGAAGATATTGAGGAAATTACTGGTTCAGGGGACTACTCAAGGCTTGGTGGGTTACCGCACTTCATGCAGGGCGATCCACGCCGTAAATACCCTGAAAACTCTGATGTTCGCAGGCGTACCGTGAACCTGTTAACGATGGATTCGTATGGGAACACGGTGCTCTGGGGCGATGTTGGTACAGCGAACTGGCTGATCGCCCCGGACCGGTTGGCAGCCCGTGACTTCTCGCAGGTCTTCTATGAGTGGTCATGCGGCTAGCGGGCTCGGCTCGCTGCTGTAAACACAGGCGACCCCTTCGCACATTCTGCGTGCTGAGCACCGTCACGGGGTGTAGCGTGCAACATGTGCGAGGGGATCTGCTACTGCAGCTGGGATTGTACGCGGGTACATGACGGCGGCTTGTCGTATTACTCTTTCACCGCATCTATGCTGAAAAACTGCGGTAAGATTAATAATTATGAGTGCTACCCCCTTCTACATCACGACTGCGATTTCTTATCCCAACGGAAACCCCCACATCGGTCATGCCTATGAGACCATTGCCGCCGATGTGTTGGCACGTTTCAAGCGACTCGACGGTTTTGACGTGCGCTTTATGACGGGCACCGACGAACATGGGCAGAAGATGCAGACTACCGCTGAGAAACAGGGGAAAACCGCCAAAGAACTCGCCGATGAGAACTCTGCCCGTTTTAAAGCGATGAACGATGCTCTCGGTATTAGCTACGATCGCTTTATTCGCACTACGGATCCGGACCATTATGAGGCATCCCAAGCAATCTGGAAGCGTATGGAAGAGAACGGGGATATCTACCTCGATAAATATGCCGGATGGTACTCCGTGCGAGATGAGGCCTATTACGCCGAGGATGAGACCGAAGAACGCGACGGACAGCGCTACGCCATTTCTACCGGAACGGAAGTCGAATGGACTGAGGAAGAATCTTATTTCTTCCGCCTCTCAAAGTATGCCGATAAACTTCTGGATCTCTATAAGAATGAAGGGTATGTTTTCCCTGAATCACGTCGCAATGAGCTGATCTCATTCGTCAAGGGTGGTTTGAACGACCTTTCGATTTCACGCACCACCTTCGACTGGGGCGTTCCTGTGCCTGGCAACGATAAACATGTCATGTACGTGTGGGTGGATGCGCTGACTAACTATCTAACCGGGCTTGGCTACCCCAATACGGACGGGGAACTGTTCACGAAATATTGGCCCGCTGATCTGCACCTGATCGGTAAGGATATTACTCGATTCCACTCTATCTATTGGCCTGCGTTCCTCTGGTCTGCCGGTCTTGAGCTGCCCAAACGCGTATTTGGGCACGGGTTCCTGCTGGTTAATGGTGAGAAAATGTCGAAGTCGGTGGGCAACGTGGTGGACCCCGCGGATCTTGTGGCAGCGTTCGGGCTGGATCAGGTCCGATTCTTCCTGATGCGCGAGGTCTCTTTCGGACAAGACGGCTCGTACTCCGAAGAATCCATTATCAACCGCATCAATTCTGATCTTGCGAATAACTTGGGTAATCTGGCGCAGCGTTCGCTCTCAATGGTTGCCAAGAACTGCGACGGTAGGGTACCGGTCCCTGGAGAATTTACTGAGGCTGACCGCAAGATTCTGGTCGGTGCTTCCGCACTTTATGAACCGGTGCGGGCAGACTATGATGAGCAGGCGTTCCACCGTGCCCTAGAGCGCATCTGGACTGTGCTTGCCGATACGAATGCTTACTTTGCGGAACAGGAACCGTGGACTCTGCGCAAAAACGGCGAATTTGAGCGCATGAATACCGTACTCTACGTGACTCTTGAGGTGGTCCGCCAGGTTGCCATTCTGATGCAGCCGGTGATGCCCAGTTCGATGGAGAAACTTCTTGACCTGCTGGGGGTAGCAGAAGGGGAGGAACGCCTTTTCGCTGCGCTCCCTAAGAACCTGACAGCTGGGAAGGAGCTTCCTGCACCGACACCGGTTTTCCCGCGATACGAAGCGCCAAAAGAGGCATAGAATCACACTATAAAGTACAGAATATCCCGGAACCTTTTTGGAGGTTCCGGGATATTTTTGATAGTGAGGGCTCCCGGTATTGTCTAAAACACCGGGAGCCCTCACCCGTTGCAGGATCTAGCCTACCTGATTAGTGGGAACTCAGCCCTTCTACCGGGGACTGTCGCGCCGACCGGAAGGCTGGGATAGCTGATGCCGCGAACGCAGCGATGATACCCACGATGAGCACGAGAACCAGACCGCTGACAGGTAGAACTACTGCCATAGCCATGGACTCGCGAGTAGCGTGTACCAGTACTTGAGAAAGTACAAGGCCTATACCCACACCCGAAACGATACCCATCGCCAACGCGCCGAGAGTAATCATGACAGCCTCGGTCGAAACCATACGCCGCAGCTGCTTGCGGGACAGGCCCAGCGAGCGGAGCATCGCATTCTCCCTGCGACGTTCGTTCACCGATAGGGTCATAGTATTCGCCACACCGATAATGGCGATCACAATAGCCAGTGCCAGCAGGATCAAGGCACCACTGAGCATAATAGTCAGCATTTGGTCATTATTCTTGCGAATCTGAAGACCACCTTGAAAATCGGTTCCGTTGTTTGCCTTGGCAAGCTCCCCTTGAAGCTCGGTATTATCGCTTGATGACAGTGGAGTGCTTGCCCGCACCAGAACCATGGTTGCTGTACCGCGTGCTGCGAAACTACGCGCCAAGGCGGGGTTTTCCTGAGCCGCTTTCATGAGCGCTTCTTGGGCGGCGGGATCGTCTGGCAATGCCTGATTACTAGCGGCCTGCGGATCAGATGCATTCTGTACCTGGGCACCGGTTTCCGGTGATACCACGAAGAATGGTTCCTTAGTGTTTGCCTTGACGGGTTTGAGCTCAATCTCGCCAAGAGGGCCGCTGACCTTAAGACGAGTGTTGTTATCGAACTTACCCAGATCCCAAATATCCTGGGGGACGAGTACCTCATCATTCTTTAAATTGGTACCTGATTCTCCGGTTGCTACCTTGTGCAGATCATCGTTGCTAAGCGCGATTACATTGTCTTTGAGATTGGCGGAGTCTGCGTTATCGGGCTTTGCTGTGTATTCGATAACGCCCGCAGCCGAACCGACGCTGACAGCCTCAACATTCTTCGTGCCCCTGATCTTATCAGCAACTTCGTGAGCCTTTGTCACGCTTGCGCTGCCGTTAGTTGTGGTAGATTCACCGAAAGGAGCGTATGCCGAAATCGGCGATATCCTATCAATCTCTTGGGCAATGGAGGCGCTCATCACTGAGTGGCTGGTGAGAACAGCGGAAATAACCAAGGTTCCTACCAGCACGGCTCGCCCAGTGGAAACCGTGCGTTTGGGTGAGCGCAAGGAATTTGCTAACGCCAGTTTACCCGTTTGCCCGCGCAGAGCTACGCCGAAAAAACGAACCAGAGGGATGAGAACCCACGGGGTGAGAAGAAAGACTGCTATGCCGAGGAAGAGGCATGCCAGCAGTACGGAAGAGATAGCGGATCCGCCGTCTTTATTCCCTATAGCCGCGATAGCGATAATAACGCCTGCAAGAGCGGAGAGAACACCGAAGATTCCTCCTAAAACGCTAGGTTTCTTGACCGCCTGGCTTGTGCTTGCGCTCATGGCACTAATAGGGGAAATACTCAGTGCGGTGCGCGCCGGTATAAGTGAAGCGAGTACGGTCACAGCGGTGCACATGAGTACGCCTGCAATAAACGCCGTGGGGGAGAAATTGACGATGAACGAGCTGAACATCGCGTTTAGAATGCCACCGACCGCGTATACCAGTCCTGAACCGATGACTGAGAAGAAGACCCCAATTATTAGTGATTCTATGAGGAGCATCCGCACCAGCGAACCACCGCGGGCACCGAGAGTACGCAGCAGGGCGAGTTCGCGTACACGCTGCCCCACCAGCACCGCGAAGGTGTTCGAAATGACGAACGAAGAAACCAACAGAGCCAGAATTGCGAAGGCGATAAGAATGGTATTCAGCGAGTTGAAGAGCGTTGAGAACTGTTTCTTAAGGTGATCTATCATCTGCGTGTTAGAGAGCACCTTGGGGGTGGTGTTTTTATCACCGGTGTTCAGTTCTTTCTGCAGAGCGTCACGCGAGTCCTGGGTATTGTTCTTGAGCTTAATGAACGCCTGAGGCGCCATGGGTTTAGCGGGGTCTGAGACGATCCCGCCCTCTTCCTCTGCAAGCTGACGCGCGGTATCCGCAAGACCGGTGCCACCAATAAAAACGTTGTCGCTCATCTGTGAATCTGAGATACCGGTGTTAAAGGTAGCTGTGAGGGTGTACTCGGTGTCTTTCGCGTTATCCTTATCGGTGGCTGAGGTGACGATATTGGGCATGGTCACCTTATCGCCAATTTTCAGGTTGTGTTTCTCGGCGAAACTCTTAGCGACCAGGAGTTCGGTGTCTGTGGACGGGAGATTCCCCTCAATATCAAAGGGCGAAAGGTCCTTTGACGGTGGCGCAGAACCGTATGCTACCTTCTCCTTATCGGCTCCGTAGGTGCCGGAAAAAGTGTATAGAATCCAGGATGAGCTAACCTCAGGAGATTCCTGAATCTTCTTAACCGTGTCATTGGACATCGGGAACTTAGCGGTTGAGTTCTGATTATCCTGGTCCATGACACCCGCAGAGACTACCATGTTCTCGGAGTTAGCGTAGACATCACCGATAGTCGCATCCATCGTGGCCTGAAGCGATGCGGTAAGCATCAGCACTGCTGAGATGAAGAACGATGAAATGGCGATACCAATACCCGTGAGAATGTATTTCTTCTTGGAGGAGCGGATATTTGCCCGCGCCACCGTATTAAGCGTTGCAGCCATGTTATTCACCTTCCAACTGGCCCATAGCCTGAAGCACCGCGTCGTGGGTGGGATTAAGCATTTCGCCAGCAATCATGCCGTCTTTGAGGAAGACCACGCGGTCTGCGTAGGATGCTGCGTGTGCATCGT
>NZ_KV793056.1:174719-193438 GCF_001808385.1 Rothia sp. HMSC08A08 | reverse complement strand
CTGCGTGTGCATCGTGGGTCCCCATGAGGATGGTCTGTTGGTGCTCGGTTGCTGCATCCCGGAGAAGCCGCAGGACCTCAGCTCCGGAGTTTGAATCGAGGTTGCCGGTGGGCTCGTCAGCGAAGACGACGTCCGGACGGGAGAGCAACGCACGCACAATAGCAACGCGTTGCTGCTGACCGCCGGAGAGTTGTTCGGGGCGGTGATCCAGACGTTTTTGCAGCCCGAGGGTTTGAACAAGGTAGTCGCGCCACACCGAATCGGGCTTTTTACCGGCCAAGCCGAGCGGCAAATCGATGTTCTGCCCGGCGGTGAGGGTTGGAACTAGGTTGAATGCCTGGAAAATGAACCCGACATGCTCACGGCGGAATTCGGTAAGCTGATTGTCTTTTTGTCCGTAGAGGTCGGTATCGCCGATGCGAATAATCGTCTCTGGATTACGATCTGGAGTATCTAGCGTGGCGAGAGTTTGCATCAGGGTTGATTTACCAGAACCGGAAGGCCCCATGATGGCGGTGAACTTGCCGTACTCGAAGTCGATGCTCACATTGTTAAGGGCATGAACGATGGCTTCGCCCGTGCCGTAGGTCTTGGACAGATTACGTGTTGCTACCGCAGGTTCGTATGCGGGAATTGTTGATGTGCTCATGATTTAATTGTTTCAAGATTGCAAAAATATATCCCCTGACATTTGTCATCCTTTGAGCTGAAATTCTTGAAGGCAAAATAAATGGCACTCATACTTTTGGATGAGAAATACTAGGGATTGAAAAAAGCAAGCCTCCTTAAGGATGAAAATACCCACGAAGAAGAAAAATAATTAAAATAAAAAATTTAGAGTCTATGCAATAATTATGGACGGTATTTTGATCCCTAGAAAGTAAGAATATATAGACTATTTAGATCTATAAAAGTGGGTTTTCTAAGTTTTATATCTGGGACTTCTACACGTAAAAATAATTCGGGAGCACGAACCACATAAAAAGGGCAAACTCCCTAATGTGGGGAGTTCGCCCTTTTCGATGCAGGTTATTTTGCCAATCGACTAGCCTCGCATGCCCTCCACAGGGGAGAGACGGGCCGATCGGGCCGCTGGTAATATCGAGGCAACGAACGCCGATACCAGACCTACCAGCAGAACAAAGAACAATCCAAGGTAAGGAAGATCAATGACGACTTCAGTAGAAGAACTGGTACCTGCAATCACAACTTTAGCGGCGGCAATACCAATTCCAACACCCGCGAGGATGCCTAGGATCACGGCTCCTAAGGTAATCAGAATTGCCTCGGCTGAAATCATGTGACGCAGCTGTTTGCGGGAGAGACCCAGTGAGCGAAGCATCGCATTCTCGCGGCGACGCTCGTTCACCGACAAAGTCATCGTATTGGCTACACCGATAATCGAGATGACTACGGCCAGGGCAAGAAGAACTAATGTGAAGATCAGCATGATCATCATAATCTGATCAAATTGCTGGCGTCCCTGCAAACCACCGGTGAATTCGTTACCGTCATTAGCCTTGGTGAGCTGTTCCTGAAGAGTCGAGTTTGCACTTGAGGAAAGCGGTGACTTGGCGTGAACGAGCACCATAGTCTGGGCACCGGTAGCCCCACTTGTCGATGATGCAGCAGAACTCTGCTCCCCAGCATCTGGGGCAGCTTCTGCAGGAACTTGAGTGTTTTCAGGAGCCTGTGATGAATCCAGCAGAGGCTTTGGATCTGAGGCGTTCTGCAGCTTGGCACCGGTCGTGGGATTCACAATATATAGCGACATATTGCTGCTGGTAGACTTGATGGGTTTTAACTCTACCGTCCCCAAGGGACCACGTGCTTTAAGGCGAGTGGAGTCATTGAAGTGGGCATTATCATAAAGGGCAGCCGAGACAAGCACGGTATCATCTTCGAGCTGATGTGACCCTTCAGTCGGAATGACCTTTGTGAGATCGTCGTGGCTGAGTGCTACCAGATTCTCGGTGCGATTCTGTGCTTCACCACCGTCTTTCGGAGGAACCGTGAAATCAACGGTACCCGCTGCAGAAGCCACAGCAACACTATCGACGTTTTCCAAACCGTGAACTTTATCAGCGACAGAGCGCGCCTTATTGACGCTCTCAGATCCTGCTGTAGGTCCGGTACCGTAGGTGGCTGCCGCAGAGATCGGGTATAGCTTATCCATCGCGTTCGCCACGGTGGATGTCATGATGGAATATCCGGTCAGTACTGTAGTGACGACAAGTGCGCCTACCAGGACCGCACGCCCGGTCGAAACGGTACGTTTCGGGGAACGCAGTGCATTTGCTACCGCCAATTTTCCGGTCTGGTTGCGGAAGACTGAGCCCAGGACACGAACAAGGGGCAGAAGAAGCCACGGGGTCAGCATAAAGACCGCAATGCCCAGCAGAAGCGCGGCAATCATAACGAGAAGAACAGAGGTTCCTGCATTTGAGCTATCGTTATTCTGCGTGATGGTGTTGAACGCAACGATCATGAGTGCACCGCCGCCAGCACCGATAACAAGACCCGCAATAAGGCCTGCGATGTTCGGCTTCTTGACCGCCTGAGCCGTAGTTTCGCCCATCGCGCTGATGGGAGAAATCTTCAAAGCGGTACGTGCCGGAGCGAGCGAGGCAATAACCGTGACCAAGGTGCACAGTACAACACCGACAACAAAAGCCATCGGATCGTAAGAAACCATGAAACTATTATTGGATAGCGCACTCAGCAATGCCGCGATCGGATACACGAGAACCGCGCCGATAGTGGAGAAAATGACGCCCACAACAAGCGATTCAACCACAAGCATACGCACCAAGGATGAGCCCTGTGCTCCTAGAGTACGTAACAACGCCAGTTCGCGGATGCGCTGTCCCACGAGAACCGCAAAGGTATTCGAGATAACGAACGAAGAAACCAACAGCGCTAATGCGGCAAAGGCGCCTAAGATGACACCGAGGAACGTGAATATCGTGGAGAGCTGTTTCTTCACAACCTCCATGTACTCAGGACCGGACATAACAGAAGGCTCAGTTTTTTTGTCACCCGTGTTGAGTTTCTTCTGCAGCTCTGCGCGAGCAGCGGCGTCGTCCGTTCCTTTGAACTTGACGTATGCCATGCTGGCACCGGGAACGGCGTAGTTTGCAGAAGAAGCACCCCCAGCATTTTTGAGTGCCTTGTTAGCTGCCTCCCCATAGGAAGTTCCGCCAATAAACATAGCGTTATTCGTATCGGAGCCTGAGAATCCGACATCAAAAATACCGGTGATGGTGTACTCGCGCGTAGTTCCTGTATTTGGGTCAGAGATCGACGCGACTATATCAGGGGAACTGACCTTAGAATTAAGTTGAAGATTATGCTTTTGTGCAAAATCTTTCGAGACCATCAGCTCGGTGTCTGAGGTCGGCAATTTACCTTCAAAGTCGAAGGGAAAAAGATCTGCACTGTTAGGCGCTTGGGTATAAGAAACTTGAGTTTTATCGGGACCAAACTTACCCCGGCCCTGGTAGACAATCCACGACTGATCGACTGAATCATCATTCTGAATATTTTTGATGCTCTCTTCATCCAGATAGATATTTGCTTCAGTGTTAGAGTTATCGCGCGCATAGGAAGAGACAACAACGTTATCTGCTTTGGAAAGAATGCCATTTACCGATGCATTTAGAGTTCCCTGCAAAGAGCTGACTAATACAATAACGGCAGCAATAAAAAATGAAGAAATTGCGATACCGATTCCAGTAAGAATATATTTTCCTTTAGACGCGCGTAAATTAGCGCGCCCCACCGTATTAAGCGTTGTAGCCAATGTTATTCACCTTCCAACTGTCCCATGGCGTTTAGAACAGCATCGTGGGTGGGTTTGAGCATTTCGCCAGCTATGGCACCGTCTTTGAGGAAGACTACGCGGTCTGCGTAGGATGCTGCGTGTGCATCGTGGGTCACCATGAGGATGGTTTGCTGATGCTCGTTTGCTGCGGTTCGCAGGAGCTTGAGTACTTCGGTGCCAGAGTTTGAATCGAGGTTGCCGGTGGGCTCGTCGGCGAAGACGACGTCCGGGCGGGAGAGTAGTGCGCGTACGATGGCGACGCGTTGTTGCTGACCACCGGAGAGCTGTTCGGGACGGTGGCTGAGCCGCTTTGTTAGACCCAAAGTTTCCACCAGATAATCGCGCCAAATAGGATCAGGCTTTTTGCCGGCCAAGCCGAGCGGCAAGTCAATATTCTGTCCGGCGGTGAGGGTTGGTACCAGGTTGAAAGCCTGGAAAATAAAGCCGATATGTTCGCGACGAAACTCGGTTAACTCTTTATCTCGCCGACCGTATAGCTCGGTATCGGCAATTTTGATGCTGGTGTTGGGGTTAACATCCGGGGTATCTAGGGTTGCCAAAGTCTGCATAAGGGTAGATTTACCGGAGCCGGAAGGCCCCATAATAGCGGTAAATTTACCCTGTTCGAAAGAAACTGTTACGTTATTGAGGGCATGTACCGTCGCCTCACCTGTGCCGTAAGTCTTGCTCAGGTTTTGGGCGGTAACAGCTGGTTTAACAGAAGTATCTAATGTAGTAGTCATAACACCAATTATCCCAAACTAGAATGAAAACCTGTGGGAGGTTTTATCATACTTTTGGGTGATTTCTGGAGTTCTGTCTCTAAAATAACCGTAACTATTTTCAAGGTAAAGTTAGTGAAAGTACAGGCAATATTATAATTAGACTACTTTCTCAGGAATGTATGCGAGAATAATATATAAGTTAGGAATGTGTTCTATTAAATACTTGGTACAGGTAGTAATTTTTATATGCTGCATAGAATCTGCACAGACTCAGTCTTCTCGAAGCGCCTGAACTGGTGAGACTTTTGAGGCGCGTACGGAGGGAACCCACGAAGCTAAGACAGCAATTCCTAAAGCGCCGAAGAATGCTATACAGTATTCCGTCAGGGGAATTCGGTAGATGATCTCAATGTTCTGTGGCGTGATAGCGCGTGTCAGGATAAACCCGGCAAGCGTGCCGCCGATGAGAGCAACCAGCAGCGCTGAGAGCGTGATAAGAATAGCTTCCATCATGATGGCGGAACGTAATTGCTGACGCGAAAGCCCTAGAGTGCGGAGGAGCGCATTTTCGCGGCTTCGTTCATGAGCTGAGAGCATCAAGGTATTACTTACCCCTAACACCGAAATCAGCACCATAAGAGCAATAATAGCCAGGATGGTATACATGATAACGATAAGGGAAATTTCGACAACAGCACGCGTCTCTAGAATGCCCGCGAGATATAATCCGTGTGTTGTACGGGCAATATCCGTTAGATCATTCCGTAATTCTGTACTTTCATCAGAACTCAGCCCCTGTTTGGCGCGCACTACCACATAGGACTCTCCAGTAGAAGAAGTACCTTCAAGAAGCTGGGGATGATCAAGATCCTGTACCTTGGCGGCGGTCTCACGTGAGATATAGGGGGTATGGTCATCAGTTTGCGAGTACACCGCAGTAAGCCGTAGGTCTCCACGTGGACCGTGAAGTGTAAAACTAGGTGGCTTATGCCCTTGCAAGGCATGTTGTTCTGAGCGAGGCAGAACCACCACATCACCCTGCAATATCGTTTCGGAGGTACCAGGCAATACTACGTCAATATCCTGAGGCAAAACCGCATAGGCATCGGGAGGATCAGTATGGTCAGGAGCGCCAGCTGCAGCGCTGGGATTACTGCCTGCTTCATTCACCGGCCCATCTGAAGTTGTGAGAGTATGAGAATCATCATCGCAGGTGAGGTTTCCCGCATATTGTACAAACGCTTCAGACTGTACGGATGGCAGTTCTTGGATCCTGCGTTGCGCATCCTGTGCCTGGTGCATATACCGTTCTGCAGTGGATTCAGAATTCTGGGAATTGTGTGCAGTAGAGGAGCTATCCTCCGTATCCTTGGAGTCATTAAACGTTAGAACCGCTGCCGGACGTTCTGTCTGCTGTATAAAGCCTGTGACAGATGCCTTAAGGGTCACATAACCTGTAAGCACCATAGCTATAAGCATCATTCCTACCAGGAGGGCTCGCCCGGTCGATACCATACGTGCCGGAGAACGCAATGCATTTTTACACGCGATAGAGACCCCGTTAGGGTACGCGCTATCAGAGAGGACCAGAACTTCACAAGCGGTGAAAGTATTTTATGGGCTGCCGTCAAAATAGCAAAGCATAAGAGAGCAGCAGCAATAATACCCACAACAAGCACTTGAACACTATGGGTTCCCTCCATGCCATCAGGCACGTGCTCAGAGGATTTACTCATGAAGACTGCATACGCCACAATACCCGCCACAAGCAATAACAGGGCGATAACCCCCTGATGCTTACCGTAGGTAGAAACCTGCTGTACTACGCCATCACGAAGCCCTTGCACAGGCGATACTTTTGATGCTGCATAGGCGGGTTTAAGAGCGGCGATCCAGGTGACGGCAACACACACTGGCAGAGTAACTCCCAAAGGGACCAGAGAAAAAGTGAAAACCAATGTATGAGCGGCCCACGACGTGATAACCACCCAAAGAGCGTAGGCAAGTGTAATACCTAAAGAAGCTGCGAGAACTCCCAAAACCGTAGATTCTGCCAGCACTATAGTGAGAAGATTGGGGCGGCTGGCTCCTAAAGTACGCAGCAGAGCGAGTTCGCGGGTGCGCTGAGAAAGCAACACGCTGAATGTATTGGTGATAACAAAAGCAGAGACCATGAGGGCTAACGCTGCCAGACCTAAAAGGGCTGCGGTGAGCAGATCATTGGCAAAACCTATGTCCGGTTCTAATTTGTGGGCATATTCATGCGCTGGTACTACACGCCCATGATTGTCGTGGTGCGCGGTAAATTCCCGCTTAAAATCTTCAACCGAAACACCCTCACGAAGCTTGACTGCAACTATATGCGCATCATGAACAATATTTGTTTTATGCTCGCGATGAGCAATTTTAGATGTCGTTGTCAGCATAGTGCCACCGGCAAAAACTGTTATTGAATCTTCAGATCCCAGGGGTGGAGAATGGAAAGTACCAGTGATCGTATATTCCTTGGTGGGCAAGGAATCTTCTAAAGATAGTGTGCCGCCCTCAAAATTTGTAATGGATGTGGGAGTGGGCAGCTTTATTGTTGCGACCGGGTCAATGCCGTGAAATTTATCGCCTATATTGAGATGTAAAGACTCACGAAGCGACTCTGGGAGCAGAATTTCATGATCATTCTGTGGCATTCGCCCCTGTATCTGATAAGGAAACAAATCCGGGTCAGTGGGAGCTTGAGAAATCGCATAGGGCACAGGGTCGCCCGGCGCGTCATGATACATAGCTGAAACTACTGAGTCTTCCCGGATACCAGCCACCTGGGGGCTATTACGGATATCTTCAACTTCCTCAACCGAGAGAGCGCCCGACGAGTTCTCCTTGGCTTGCCCCGAGATGTTGGTAGCAACAACCGCATCGCTGTTACGTACCTGATTGCCGTAGTGTGCCACATATGTGGCGGAAATGATTGTATTGAGAAGAAGCACGGCACTCAGGAAAAAAGCTGCAACCGCAATGCCCAGTCCCGTCAAAATATATTTACGCCAAGATGCGCGCAGATTTGCATATATCAGCGAGAGCAGAGAGGAGATCATGTGTAAAAAATCCTGTGGCGTACTACATCATAAATATCGGTCTACTGTATAACCGTAAATGTTGGCTTGACAGATATTCATCATTCTCAAGAATGATTTTTCAGCCTTTTCACAGGTTCTGTCCTCAACGGTAGATGTAGACAAGGAGCCTACGAAACGATCCCAGCCTCATACGCCATAATCACGGCCTGAACCCTATCGCGGGCATCAAGTTTTGACAGAACATGCGAGACGTGGGTCTTAATGGTGGCCTCTGACAGCACGAGCGCACGGCTGATCTCCACATTGGAAAGACCCTGCGCAATCAGACGAAGTACCTCATGTTCACGCGGAGAAAGAGTCTGCATGAGTTCCTGGTGCAGAAGCTGCGGCTCCTCCTGAGAAGTGGGGGCAACACTGCCAGAATCCTGTTCCGAATGAACCTCCAACACCGGAATCATATGTTCCAGCAGGCGGCGTGTAGCGGAAGGGGCGATCACCGCATCACCGCGATGTATTGTTCGAATAGCCCCCAGAAGTTCTTCGGGAGGTGCATCTTTCAGCAAAAAACCGCTTGCCCCGGCACGTACCGCCGCATAGACATATTCGTCGACGTCGAAGGTAGTCAGCATAATAACCCTGGAATCAGGAACGTTGAGCTCTAGAATGCTTTTTGCAGCCTCCAGCCCGTCCATAATAGGCATACGAACATCCATAAGAACCACCTGAGGGGCAGTACCTTCTTCAGCCATACGAGCATAGCTATCAACCGCCGCTGCGCCGTCATCAGCTTCGAGAACAACCTGCAGATCGGGCTGAGAATTGATAAGCATCTTCAAACCGCCGCGTACAAGCTGCTGGTCATCAACCAGCATCACGGTAATCTGTTCGTTCATAGGATTTCCTTCAAAATGTTCTGTCATTTTTTACAATACTGGGTTTCCGTTACGTTTCGCGGTACGGCAGCCAAGCCTTCACGCTAAAACCACCCTGCAGATCCGGGCCGTAATGCAGGGTTCCGTCATACATTGTGATGCGCTCGCGCATGCCCAAGAGACCGTTACCGCTGCCCGGCACGAAGGAATATGGAGCATCCGAGCTATTGTGATGAGCCGGAGCGCTGTTGTACACGTCCAAATACAGGCCATCTCGTTTCCACGCAGCCGAGAGAGTAACGATCTCAGCATCGCGGGCGTGTTTAACGATATTGGTGAGCGCTTCCTGGATTACACGATATGCCGCTAGATCAGCTCCCTGAGGGAGGGCGCCACTTATGGTACCGGTAATACCAGCGAAGTCGATATTAACTCCCGACCTGCGAGCCTGCGCAACCAGAGCGGGAATTTCGTGAATTGTAGGCGCTGGAGCGTACATGGTGTCTTCATCGGTACGAAGAACCCCCAGGAGGGAACGCATCTGCGTGAGAGAATCGCGTGCGGTGACCGCAATAGTTTCAAGCGTCTGTTCCGCGATAGAAGCGTCATGTTCCTGAAGGTTAGTCGCTTCGGCGGGCTGAGTCGTCGTGGTCCGTATCGCGGCTGCGGCATACCTGGCGCCGTCAGCCTGCGTAATGATGCTGGAAAGTGAATGTGCCACAATATCGTGCATTTCGCGGGCGATGCGGGTGCGTTCATCCTGTGCCGCAAGACGCCGTTCCTGTTCTTGCTCAAATTCGAGGCGCATCGCTCGCTCTCGAAGCTCATCCTGGCGAATAATGCGGGTACGCCTTGAATCACCGATAAACCAGAGCACGGAATAAATCGCACCGCATAAGGTTGTGATGATAATCGAGCTTATAATAGCGGCAAATTGTTCGACCCGCGGAAGCAGCATGATGAAAAGCTGGGTCCCTACCGCAAAGGCACCAATCCAGCCCGCAATAAACATGCGGACCCGCAGCTTCTTCTTCCAGTGCCTGCCGATATGATAAGCCGCTACGCCTACCGGAAAATACAGATGAACGGGCAAAACATCCGGAATAAATAGAGTGAGAGCGGTGGAGACGAGAACAAACCAGATTGACCCATAAGGATGCCGGTACCGAAAATAAAGGGCGGTCGTATTGATGCATGCAATGAAAAAAGTAATGCCGCTATCCTTATAGGACATTGCAAGAGCTATGAGCAGAACAAACATCTGCATGAAAGCAACTACCGTGATATTAAACCAGCGGTAGTTCCTATCTATGTAGTTGTTGATTCGGCTCGTTAGATCCATGGGTTAAGTGTAACGTTCGCCCTCAAAACAGGTAATCACTCGGAAGGATGAATTCTGTACGTACTCGTGTAGGTCATGAGGCTGTAAAATCTGGAATAAGACCTCTCAAAACTGCGAGATTATGCGGGAATATATATGCCCATACTCTGAGAATCATGGCCTAAAATCTGCGCAATTGTTCGTGCCAGCAGTAGGGTAGAGGTATGACTACTGAACGTTCTATCAACCTTGCCGTGATCGCTGGCGACGGCATCGGGCCTGAAATTATTACCGAGGCGCAGCGTGTGCTTCAACGCGCCTGCGAGCTTGATTCTATTCGCGTAGATTCCACCGACTATAAACTTGGCGCCGAGCACTGGCTTAAAACCGGCGAGACCCTGCCCGAGAGTACGATGGAGTCTCTCAAACAGCACGATGCGATTCTTTTCGGCGCTATTGGTGCCGATCCGCGCAGCGGCAAGATCCCCTCAGGGCTGATCGAACGTGAAATGCTTTTGAAGCTGCGCTTCTCATTTGACCATTACATTAACCTGCGTCCCGCACGGCTGTACCCAGGGGCAGTGTCGCCGCTGAGGAACCCCGGAGAGATCGACTTCGTGGTGGTACGCGAAGGTACCGAAGGACCCTACGTGGGTAATGGAGGAACTATTCGCGGCGGTACCGATGCCGAAATCGCAACCGAAGTATCCATCAATACCGCGCACGGTGTTCGTCGGCTAATCCGGTACGCCTTCAAATTGGCACAGTCCCGCCGTAAGAAGCTGACCCTCATCCACAAAACAAATGTGCTCGTACACGCTGGTCGTTTGTACACCCGTCTTTTCGAAGAGATCGGGCGCGAATTTCCCGAAGTGCAAACCGATTACCTGCATGTTGATGCGGCAACAATTTTCATGACCACCGATCCCTCACGTTTCGACGTGATCGTAACCGATAACCTGTTTGGCGACATCCTGACCGATCAGGCGGGTGCAGTGACCGGAGGTATTGGCTACGCGGCCTCAGGCAATATCAACGCGGTAGGGGAGTTCCCCTCAATGTTTGAGCCCGTGCATGGTTCAGCCCCCGACATCGCGGGGCAGAATAAAGCAAACCCAACCGCCGCAATCCTCGCGGGAGCAATGCTTCTGCGGCACCTAGGCTATGAGTCGACGGCGGTCCGTATTGAGGATGCGGTCGAGGCCGATATGCGTGCCAACGGCGCCCGCGCCCGAGGCACCGACGAAGTTGGTAACGATGTCTTGGGGTTCCTAAGCTAGTTAAGGCTGAGGTAGCTTACGCCCTGCCTTCGATTTTCACGATATGGGCGGCGGTGGGTTGCGTGTGCGTTGTGCCTATTCATCAGGTACTCTAAAACATGTGCAACGGGCACATCCGCCCCGTCGTCCGCTGGCGTGGTCACAAGCCGCACTGATGAGCTTCGTAAGCGATGCCGCTTCTGCCTCCCACCTTGAGGTTTGCGCCGCCGATGCTATTGGCAGAGAGAATTGACAGAATAGGATTACACCATGGCACTTGAATTTAGCCGTGAAAAGAACCCCGCCCCCGCGAGTGACGAACGTCGAGCCGAGATTCTTGCCGACCCCGGGTTTGGCGACTATTTTACGGATCATATGGTCAGCATCGACTGGAACGGTGATTATAAAACCGGCGGTGAATGGTCGAACGCGCGGGTGCATGCCTACGGTCCGCTCAGCTTAGATCCCGCCGCTGCGGTTTTTCACTATGGTCAGGAAATCTTCGAGGGTATTAAAGGCTACCGTCATTCGGATGGGTCGGTGTGGACATTCCGACCCGAGAAGAACGCGGCGCGCCTGAACCGCTCGGCGTATCGTATGGCACTGCCTCAGCTGCCCGAAGAGACCTTCATCGAATCCCTAAAACAGCTGGTGCAGGTAGATGAAAAATGGGTTCCCAGCGGTGAGGGAGAAGCGTTCTATTTCCGTCCGTTTATGATTGCGACCGAGGCATATCTGGGGGTTCGCCCTGCTCGTCACGTGGAGTATCACGTGATTGGGTCGCCTGCTGGCAACTACTTCGGCACCCCCGAGCCGGTGGATATCTGGCTGTCCACGAAGTATGCTCGCGCTGGTGAAGGCGGTACTGGCACCGCAAAATGCGGCGGTAATTATGCTGCCGCCATGATCGCCCAGCTTGAAGGTGAAGAAAACGGCTGTAAACAGGTGATTTTCAAAGACCCGCACCGCAACGATGCTCTTGAAGAGCTGGGCGGCATGAACGTATTCTTCATCTACGGTAAAGAGAATAAGTTGGTAACCCCCGAACTTACCGGAACTATTCTAGAGGGCGTTACCCGTTCCTCAATTTTGCAGCTGGCGAAGGATCGCGGAATAACCGTTGAGGAACGCCCCATCACCCTCAGCGAGTGGCGTGACAGTGTGGCATCCGGCGATATTACAGAGGTGTGTGCCTGCGGTACCGCAGCGGTCATTGCCCCTATTGGAAAGCTCAAGGCTGCTGATTTTGAGATTCCTGCGGCTTCCGAAGGATTTGGCGAGATTTCCAAGAGCCTGCGTGAAGAGCTCGTGGGCATTCAGACCGGTACGGTAGAGGACCGTCATGGCTGGCTGACCCGCCTCGTCTAATAACCCCCGGTTACTGCGCCGGGCGCATCCATGAAACGTGCAAAGAGTGACTTTCCGACGATAAGCTCTACTTTTCAATCGGAAAGTCACTTTTTGCGTATCGAGAGGGGTATGAATGACTGGTACTCTAGAAGGTATGCGTATTGCACGATTTACCGTAGATAACGAGCTTCATTATGGTGTGGTTGAAGGAGCGGACGGCAGCGAAGTTTTGCATGTTCTCGCGGGTGATCCGTTTTACTCCGGTGTTGAAACCACCTCGCAGACTTATCAGCTTGAGGACGTTCGCCTGCTTGCCCCCATCATTCCACGCTCCAAGGTGATTGGTGCTCTTGCTAATTGGGCGGGTACCCCGGCTCCTGCCGCTCCGCAGTTCTTCATCAAGCCAAATACGACGGTGGTCGGTCCTGGTGATCCGGTGACTCTCCCCGAGTATTCTGAGGCGGTCAGCGTTGAAGGCGAGCTGGCGGTTATTATCGGTCGTATTGCAAAGTCGGTGCCGCTGGAACGTGTGCATGAGGTAGTTTTTGGATACACCGTAGCCAACGATCTAACGGCGCGTGACGTGATGGAGACGGATACGCAGTGGACTCGTGCGAAAAGCTTTGACGGCTCAACCCCACTGGGGCCCTGGATCGAAACGGAGCTTGATACCGACTCGCTGAATATCACGAGCTGGGTTGATGGTGACGTGGTGCAGGAAGGTAACACCTCTGATATGCACTACTCGGTGGCGGAGCTCGTGTCCGCCGCATCTGAGATCTTTACGCTTCTTCCAGGAGATATTATCTTGACCGGAACCCCTGCGGGTACCAGCGTCCTTCGCGATGGTCATGAGGTTGAGGTCGAGATTGAAGGCGTTGGGTCTCTGGTAACCCGCATCCGCAGTTAGAGCCCAGTTTAGGCTGAGAGTGCTAAACATATTCCTCAGCGCTATAGAACGCACAGTAGCATGATTTTGAGATACACAAGTTCAGGAGAAAACTTACTATGACCGAATATCCCGGTCCTAATCTGCACGATCCACGCGAAACTCGCGTACGCTTTTGCCCTTCACCGACCGGAACCCCGCACGTGGGCATGGTACGTACAGCCCTGTTTAACTGGGCTTATGCGCGCCATACCGGCGGTAAGCTCATTTTCCGTATTGAGGATACCGATGCGGCACGAGATTCGGAAGAATCGTTCAACCAAGTACTCGACAGTCTGCACTGGCTGGGCATTAACTGGGACGAAGGCGTGGGCGTAGGCGGCCCTCATGAACCGTATCGTCAGTCTGAGCGTAAACGTGAGGACATTTACCAGAAGGTTTTTGAGAAGCTCATTGAGGGCGGGTATGTCTATGAGGATTTCTCGACCCCCGATGAGGTGCGGGAACGCCGTAAAGCAGCGGGGCAGGATCCTCAGCTTGGCTACGATAACCACGATCGTCACCTGAGTGACGAGCAGAAAGAGGCTTTCCGCGCCGAAGGCCGTAAACCCGTATGGCGTTTGCGTATGCCCGATGAGGATATTACGTTCAACGACCTTGTGCGTGGTGAGATTACCTTCAAAGCCGGGTCTGTCCCGGACTACGTCGTAGTGCGTTCTAGCGGTGACCCCCTGTATACTTTCGTGAACCCTGTGGACGATGCTTTGATGGGCGTAACCCACGTGCTTCGCGGCGAAGATCTATTGTCTTCAACTCCGCGCCAAATTGCACTGTACCGGGCACTGATTGATACGGGCGTTACCACATTTATCCCCGAGTTTGGGCATCTTCCCTATGTGATGGGGCAGGGTAATAAGAAACTGTCGAAGCGCGATCCCGAATCGAATCTCTTCCTGCTGCGCGATGCCGGTTTTATCAAGGAAGGTCTGCTGAACTACCTGTCTCTGCTGGGCTGGTCACTATCCGCAGATCAGGACGTTTTCTCAGTCGATGACCTAGTGGCTCACTTCGACATTCACGATGTGGTAGGCAACCCGGCACGTTTTGACGTCAAGAAGGCAGAAGCTATTAACGGCGATCATATTCGTCGTTTGGAGGCGGACGATTTCCGAAACCGCCTGGTGCCCTATCTGCAGGCCGCTGGTGTTGTTGGTGAGGAACTTTCAGCACGTGAAGAGCAGATTCTGACAGAGGCTGCTCCCTTGGTACAGGAACGTATGCAGCTCTTGGGTGAAGCCCCGAAGCTTCTGGCATTCCTCTTCAAAGCTGATGAAGAGATCACGGTTGCTGATGACGCCCGTAAACAGCTTAAAGAATCTGCCCCTCAGGTTCTTGCTGCCGCTTTAGAGGCACTTGAACCCCTCGAAGTCTGGGATGCGGCAAGTATCGAATCTGCCCTGCGCTCCGCTATCGTGGAGGGGCTTGAGATCAAACCGCGTTTGGCATTCGGGCCGGTGCGTATCGCCGTTTCGGGTGAGCGTATTTCGCCCCCGCTCTTTGAATCCATGGAGATTCTGGGGAAGGAATCTTCTCTCAACCGTGTGCGGGCTTTGGCTGCTGAGCTCGGGGCGTAGCCCGAACGCATAGCCGTATCTTTTTTTGAAAAGAGGAACTCGGTGGTTCACGAGTTTGCGCGAGCCACCGGGTTTTTCTGCGCGCAAGAGACGCCTACACATTGTGCGCTAGAGGAATGTAGGGTTCTCGGCTTATGCTGGTTATACGGTCGTGCATCGTGGGAGGTGAAGGTGAACCATAACAAATACATTGTGCGTGCTTTGCGCAAAGGAACCGTGATGGCATTTGCGAATGCATCAATTGTGTTGCTTATTGCCACTATTGCGGATGCAGTGAGATCTATCTGGACCATTGTGATAATTGTGTTAGCCAGCGCCTTAGCGTATTTCGCGGCGTATCATGAAGCTAAGTTTGATGATGAACAGATTGCACGTGAACGCGAAGCAGGCGGCCACCAGCCGGGAGGTGAAGCCCCGGTGGGGGACAAACCCATAGAAAACGCCCAAGAGCGGCTGGAAATTGGTGAGGAGGATAAAGCATGACTCGACGCGATGTAACATTTGCCGCCATCATGTCTGCCGTAGCATTGGCAGTTTACATAGGCGTGAAGGTTTGGTTGGGCGGTCACTGGGACTGGGTAACCTTCGTCATTTGGGTTCTGGCCGCGCTTCTCTTTGGGTTTGGCATTATTTATGCGAAGTCGTTCTTGATCCGCATGGTAGATGAGATGACTGAGGATGGAGTAACGCCCAGCGAAGGGGAGCGCCGCACTGGGGTCGGTACGGGTTCCGAACGTAATTCTCGTGCGGAATCCATCGCGGATGCTGCCGTTGAGTCTTCTGCTGAGCATGCGCATCACCTGGGACATCAGCATCATCGCCGGCAGGAATCCTCGAACTTGTAACATCCTGCAGCGTATTGGCGTGCTCTAAACGCCTGTAAAGGGCATCATATAGAAAATATACGTGCTTGCTCTCATGTCTATAAGCCCTAGTCAGCATGATGTAGGTCTGAGGAAAATAGTGAGCTGGAGAATATCATGAAAAGAATTATGCGTGTAAGAGTTGCGGGTTATCAAACGGTACAGTATAGTATTTACCTGTGAGCGCGTCGGAATGAATGAAGGTTCCGGCTCGTTATTTTGTGAAAACAGAATATTGCGGTTGTAGCTCAGTTGGTAGAGCACCACCTTGCCAAGGTGGATGTCGCGAGTTCAAGTCTCGTCAACCGCTCTGAGAAAGTCCTGAAGTAATCTTCAGGGCTTTTTTTGTATATCTCATGAAAGCGTGCTGGTGTATATGTTTGCTGCTTCTTCGAAGAAAAAACGGGGAATATGCTGCGTTCCCAAGATTTTGATGACGATAAGTCTCTAAGAAAATAAACGTCATAGATGATATTTCTATTGCTTTTTGGGAGGAAAGGCGTGAATATAGGGGGTACACCTTCTTAGGTACTCCTACCCTAAGTTTTAACTATAGGGTAACTAATTTTTGTTACTCGTCATCCTCTCAAGGAGTTCATATGGTTCTTTTATCAGCTACAGCTCAGCATAGGTCTTTCAAGGTTGCTACCGTTGGGGTACTATCGATGTCGCTCATGGGGGCACCTTTTGCAGTGCCCGCGTCCTTTGCGGTAGAGTCTCCTGCCCCGCAGCAGATTACTGCTGCTCAGGCTCAACAGGTTCAGGGAATTCCAGGGCAGTATCAGATTCGCCATTCAAAGAACGGCAAAATCTACATTGCTGGCTCTAACCGCGATATGTCCGTATCGACTATTGCGCGTCTGGATGAGAAAACTCTCCAGATAGAAGCAATAGCCACCCTACCTATAACCCGGGCCGGTACCGGATATAACGCTGGATACAAGAATTTGGGTGCCTTTGGTATTGATGTTGACGATGAGAACGGCACCATTTGGGTCACGAATACTCGTGATAATGCTGTGTCTGTGTACGATCAGAATAATCTCAATCTCTTGTGGACCAACTACGGTGCTCAAGAGGGAGATGAAAACTGGATCGAGCATCCGCGTGAGGTGAAGGTAGATGTTGCCTCCGGCAAAGCATTCGTAACAGGCCGTTTCTTTGTATCTGCCATTGATCTGAAGACCCATAAGGTTGAGAAGATCAAGGTGGGTGGAGATGAAGAAGGTAAGCGCTATATCAGTATGAATACCACCATTCATAATGGTAAACTTTACGTTCCCGAGCGCACCACCGGCAAAATCTATGTGATTGACACGAGCACTTTTAAGGTTTTGCAGGAAATCCAGACCCACGCTGATGTCGAAGGCGTTGATGTTCTTCCTTCCGATATTGCCATTGATGTTTCTGAGCAGGAGATCTATGTTTCTGCACAGGGCAGTTATGACCGTCAGAGCGGCGAGTCTAAGGGTAATTCCGGGGTGACTGTGTATGACCTCAAGACTGGAGAATATAAGAAGTCTATTCCTTTCGGTAAGCAGGCACTTTCGCTTGTCAATGATGAAGATCGTGACCTCGTATACGTTACGGATTTTGCTACCGGTAAGGTTGGCGTGATTGATGGTCGCGCTGATCGTCTTATTGGAGAAGTGCAGTCAGCGTCTAAGGGCGCCAACGATATTACCTTGGGTGTTGATGGTGAGGTCTATATCGCTAATAAGGATGGTTTTGCTCCCGATACGACCATTCCCTTCGGCATGGATTACGCCCAGGGAACTCTAACCTCCAAAGAAGAAACTGCTGATTCTATTACCAAGATGAAGGTTACCCCGGAGAATATGACAGCGGAAAATCCAGAGGTAGAGGTCAAGCAGATCACCCCGCAGCAGGAAACTTTCGCGGGCTATCCCATTCCTCTGACAGGCGGCGACAACAGGGCTCTAACCAACGTGTCGTATAACGATATTGCCGGTAACCTCTTTGAGAACGACATCATCAAGCTCGGGGAGAAGAGCATTACAACCGGTTATCCTGATGGCGGATTCCACCCCTTGGAGAGCATCGAACGTGGAGCAATGGCAGCGTACCTATATCGCCTGGCGGGTTCTCCCGAATTTGAGGCACCCGCGGAATCTCCTTTCAGTGATGTTCCTACAACCCACCCCTTCTATAAGGAAATTGCGTGGCTGAAGGCAACCGGTATTACGACAGGTTGGGAAGACGGTACCTTCCGTCCTGAAGACTCAATAAACCGCGAGGCTATGGCGGCCTTCTTCTATCGTGCCGCAGGATCCCCGGAAGTTCAGCAGAAAGCAACCTTTACGGATGTTTCGGGAAACCCCTTTGCCAAGGAAATTTCGTGGTTCCAGTTCTCGAAGCTCTCCACCGGTTGGCCTGATAGTACGTTCCGTCCGCATGACTCGGTCAAGCGCGATGCTATGGCAGCCTATATGATGCGTTACATGGGTAATTTTGATTCCGTGAAGGTTTCAGCGCCCGAACCCGCAAAATAGCGCATAGCAGGTGAGATGACTATCGTTGCTTAGCCGGTAAGTTTATATTGCTGCTTGAATAACATGTATGAGTCGGGTGAAGGCATCTCTTGGATGCCTTCACCCGACTGGCGTGCATTCGGAGGTTCTAGAGGCTGGGTATAAATTTTGGGCAGACTTTTGTGACGACCATCTCAAGGTACGAAGTTGCATGATGCAACAAAGCACCGGTATAGTTATTACTCGTTGCGGCGAAAATCGTTGAGGTTTTACCGGAACAACATAATGAAATAGTGGGGTATGGTGTAATTGGCAACACAACGGTTTCTGGTACCGTCATTCTAGGTTCGAGTCCTGGTACCCCAGCGAGCATCACTTGATGCTATGGCCCCATCGTATAGCGGCCTAGTACTCCGCCCT